>JAKIWH010000110.1 GCA_022750125.1 Thermoplasmata archaeon | reverse complement strand
CATTCCAGCGAGACGTTGCGCGGATTCCACAAGCCAGTGTTCGAAGCGACGGGGGTACCGGCGATCGCGCGGGTGCTCCGCGAGCGCACGCTCGACCTACTCGTCTCCCCGGACAAGGGCGGGATCGCCCGCGTCCGCCGCATGGCGGAGCTCCTGGGGAAGCCCTGGATCGCGCTTGAGAAGAAGCGGATCGACAGCGACCACGTGGAGCTCACCCTTCCCCCCCAGGGGGTCCCGACCCTCGAGGGAAAGAGCGTCGCGATTCTCGACGACGTCATCTCGACCGGCGGAACGATCGTCGAGGCGGCCCGGCTCCTCCACCGGGAGAAGGTCTCGACGATCATCGCGGCGTGCACGCACGGTCTCTTCCTGCGGGACGCGTTCGAACGGATCAAAGCGGTCGCCGACCATCTCTACTCGACCGACACGCTCGACAACCCCGCCGACAAGGTCTCGGTCGCCCCGGATATCGCGCAGATCCTCCAACGCGAGTGCGCGTCGCTCTAGGGTGCCGTGCCCGCCGAACCGCTGCTCCGGCCCGCCCGTGAGCTCCCTGCGTTCACGCTCGTCGAGCTGACCGCGCACATGCGCCACCTGCTCGCCGAACGAGGGGAGCCCCTCGCCCCTACGTGGCCCGAGGTCGCGGCGGAGCGCCTCCGGACCGGCGAACTTGACGGCTGGGTCGCCGAGGAACGGGGCCGCCCGGTGGGGCTCGCCATCTTCTCCCGGCGCGAGGAGCGTGCGTACGGACACCTTCACCTAGAGACCGAGGAGGGACGCGTACCTCTCGCACGGAGAATGACGCTCCACGCCCTCCGCCACATCGACCCCGCCATCCGTCGCGCGGACCTCGGCACTACTGGCCTCTCCGAAGAGGAGGACCGGGAACTGGGGGACGCGCTCTCGGAGCGCCCCGGGTTCGAGGTGGTCGAGCGCTACGGGCTACTCCGAGTGCTCTCGCTCGAGAACCCGCCCCAAGCCCCGAAGCTCCCGGACGGGTACGAGTTCCTTCCGTCCTCGGCCGCGCCGCTCGACGCTCTGGACGAGCTCGACCGGCGTGCGTTCCGCGGCGGCGCCGACGAATCGCTCGTCGCCGACTCGCCGGAAGGGAACCGCCGCGTGCTCGAGCGTATCCTCGGGGGGGAGCTCGGCCGATTCCTCCCCGAGGCCTCCATGACCATCGCGCGGGGCGAGGAGCTCGTCGCCTTCCTCCTCACCACGGAGGAGAGCGCCCGTACCGCGGTGTTCGCCGACCTCGCCGTCGACCCCGGTCATCGCCGGCGCGGCCTCGCGGGCGCTCTCCTCCAGCAGGGCTTCCGTGCCCTGATCGCCCTCGGCTACGGCTCCGCCCGCCTGTGGGTCACGGCGACGAACGTCCCTGCGCGCGAACTCTACCGGCGCGTAGGCTTTGAACGGGAACGGACCGCCTTCATCTTTCGCTGGCGGAAGCCGCACTAGGCACGCCGCTCGGCTCGCCGCAGATGTCCCGGTAGGGACACTCCGTGAACTTCCATTCGGGACACGGAGGGAGCCCTGACGGGTCCTTCCGTTGGAGCGCCCCGTGCAGCCTCTCGCAGAGCGCCCGCAGGCGGGACCCGAGGTCGCTCGCATCGGGGAATTCGACACGGAGCACCTCCACGGGAGGGCCTGCAGCTTCCGGGTGTTCGTAGGCAAGCACAATCCAGCCACCGCCCACGCCGAGCGCACCCGCCCGCAGTCCCAGGTCCACGAAGTAGTGCGGCATCCGGTTCGGCAACAGTTCGGGGGGAGTCCGGTAGCGAGCTCGCGTGACCTTGAGGAGGAGCGGTTCCCCAAGGTAGCACGTCACCGCCTCGGTGGGCTCGCCCTCCTTGGACCTTCGCTCGTCGAGTCCGGGGGCAAGGGCGACCTCCATCGCGTCTCGGACTCGCCTCCACAGGTCGGTGCCGACGAACCGCCCCGCCGGCCGTCGCGGAGCGCCGATCCGCTCGAAGTAGGTCTGGCGAGGGTAGAGGAGCTCGGAGTAGAGCCGGAGTGGTTCATCCTCGACAGGCAGGGGCGGAGCGCGAAGGCGCGTCTCGACCTCCTCCGCGACCGCGGAGTTCGCCTCGATCCGCTTGAGCCGCTCGCGTGCTGGGGCGCGCCCGACGGGCTCGTTCCCCGTGCATGGGCAGATTCGGGCCTCCTCGAACTCGCATCCCCGGTGGAACCAAGCGCACCGGGGAAGTTCCGCCGGGTCCTTGCGCTCGAGCGCCGTGCGCAACTCGCTCGCCGACTTCGCGAGGGCGGAACGGAGGCCGGGGAGGTCCGAGAAGTCGCAGTCGATCGCTCGCACGGTCGGGGGAGTCCCCTCCGTCGCCTCCACGAGCAGCAGCCGTCCCTCTGGCCGCTCGAGGAGAGCGCAGTAGGCGCCCAGCTGTTCGATGAAGGCGGGCCGACTCTCCGCGAGACGGTCCACCTCGGGGAGTCTCGCCGTCGACTTGAGCTCGGTCGGCCGGTCGAACAGTAGGTCGATGCGGCCGATGATCCCGTCCCAGCCCACGCGAAGCTCGCGGTGCTCGGGAGCCGCGAGCAATCGTTCGATCCGGTCGTGCGCCGTGCGGCCGCCTTCCCGCCGGGCCGTGATGTCCGCTGAGGGCTCGACAGGGGCCACGCTTCGGAAGTAGGCGATCCGGGGATCGACGAGGTCGGTCACCCAGATCGAGCGCTGCGTCGGCCCTGCGTGCAGCGCGTCCCGCAGCCGCCCACCAAGCTCGAGGGACGACTGCACCCTCGGGAGCAGGGTCGCGGAGCCGGAGGGCGACGGTTCGCTCCCCATTCGCCCCCCCACGGAATCGGGTGGGGAAGGCGTTTCGCCGGGGAGGGAAACCTGTTTCCCTACCCTCGGCTCGGCGAAGCGTGCCTCGTCGGCCCGGACCGCTCATCATCGGTAGCGGCATCGCCGGGCTCTACGTCGCGGTGCGGGCCCGCGAGCACGGGCTCCACCCAACCGTGGTTACGAAAGGGAGCCTCGACGAGTCCAACACGAAGTACGCCCAGGGCGGCATCGCCTGCGCGCTAGGTCCCGACGATTCAACCGAGCTCCACCTTGCCGACACGGTCCGGGCGGGCGCCGGCCTCGTCGACGAGGAGGCGGCACGTCACCTCGTGGAGGAAGCTCCCGCTAGGATCGCGGACCTCGTCCGGCTCGGAGTCCCGTTCGACTCGGTCGAGGGGCAAGTGGCGCTCGGACGAGAAGCGGCGCACTCGCGGGCCCGCATCTTGCACGCCGGGGGCGATGCGACCGGGCTGCACATCGAGGAGGCCCTCCGACATCGGGCCCTCGAGCTCGCCGTCGAGGTCCGGGAGGAGACCGTGCTGCGCTCGCTCGCGAAGACCGACCGAGGCTTCCGCGTGGAGCTTTCCCGACCTGATGGCCGGGAGGCCGAGACCTTGGAGCTCTCCACCGTTGTTCTCGCCACGGGGGGGGCTGGTAGTCTGTATCGCGAGAGCTCGAACCCGAGCGTCGCGACGGGGGAGGGGCTTGTCCTCGCCGCCCTCGCGGGGGCGCTCCTCGCTGACATGGAGTTCGTACAGTTCCACCCCACGGTCTTCCTGCGGGACGGGGCGCCGCGCTACCTCCTCACCGAAGCGCTCCGCGGTGAGGGGGCCGTCTTGAGAAACGCGCGGGGGGAGCGGTTCATGCCGAAGTACCACCGCGATGCGGAGCTCGCCCCGCGCGACGTGGTGAGCCGGGCGATCCGCACAGAGCTCCTTCGGACGCGGAGCCGCTGCGTCTACCTCGACGCGACCGCCCTCCCCCGCGACCGATTGTTCGCTCGGTTCCCCACGGTATGCCGCTTCCTCGCAACGTACGCTCTCGACCCCTCCCGCGATAGGATCCCGGTGACTCCCGCAGCTCACTTCCTCATCGGGGGGGTCGCGACCGACCGGGAGGGGCGAACTTCGCTCCCTGGACTCCTCGCGTGCGGCGAGGCGGCGGCCACGGGGGTCCACGGAGCGAACCGGCTTGCATCGAACTCTCTCCTAGAAGGGGTCGTGTTCGGGGAGCACGTGTTTCGCCAGCTGCTGCATCCGGGGAACGGCGGCCCAGTCCCAACGGGTCGGCTCCTCGAGCTCAAACTGCCGGGTGCCGGGCGCCCCCGCGGGGAGCTCGCCGATCCTATCGAGCTCCGGAGGCTCCTCTGGGAGGAGGTCGGAATCGTGCGTACGGGAGCGGGGCTCGAGCGGGCGATCCGCCGGTTCGCTCGGTGGCTCGCGGCGGAGCCCCCGCCCGCGCGCGGTGGCACGCTGTCGCCGAACGCCGTCCATGCGCTCACGGCGCTCGTCCTCGCACGCGCGGCCTCCGCCCGGACCGAGAGCCGGGGCGTCCACTACCGCTCGGACCACCCGAGGTCGGTCGCCCGTTGGCGCACGCACCTCGGGGTTCGGCTCGTCCCCGCCGACGGTGTCTGAGCCCGCGCTCCCGAACGAGTTAAGCCGCCGCCGAGCTCGCTCGACCGTGGACGGCCCCGATCCCGGAGCCCTCGAGGACCTGCGTGCGGGCGCCCGCCGCTTCGTCGATCGGGAGGTCCGGCCCATCGCGACCCGGATGGATCGGGAGGACTGGTTCCCGCGGGAACTGTTCCGAAAGCTCGGCGATCAGGGGTTCCTCGCCCCGACGATCCCTACGGAGCTCGGGGGCCTCGGTCTCGGCTACCTTGCCCAGGCCGTGATCCTCGAGGAGCTCGCCCGCTCGAGTCCGGCGCTCGCCCTCTCCGTCGGCGCACACTCGAACCTCGTCGTGGACAGTCTCTACCGTAACGGCACGGAGGCGCAGCGGACGCGGTGGCTACCGGCCCTCGCAAGCGGAGAGGCGATCGGCGCGCTCGCCCTCACCGAACCTGG
>JAKIWH010000023.1:15578-23456 GCA_022750125.1 Thermoplasmata archaeon | reverse complement strand
GTTCAGTGGCCTGCTCCAGAGAGTCGCAAAACACGGCGAGCAGGTTCATCTCTCGTCCAAAATGCTCTCATTATCCGACACCCCCGATGGGGTGCGCAAGGCAGCCAATCGCTTGACGACTGGAATCCAGAAGGAGTTCGGAAAACTCACGATGCAGTCCGTGGAACCGAGGGACTGGGAGGGGTTCCATTCGAAAGTCGACCGGCTTGAAGAATTGATGAAGAAGGACATGGGGTCCTACCACTGATCGCGGCCCCATCGAGAACTGCCGTACCGGTCGGCTCGGGAAGGTGGGGCTTTCTAGGTCGAGCCCGCGGTCGGTCGAGCGTGCAAGCCTCCGGCTCTAGGCCGGCACCCACCCAGACTCGGTCTTCAAGAGGATTCCCGAGCGCCGATGTAGGAGGGCCATCGGTGGAGAGGTATCCAGCTTGTAGAATCCGTACGGCCCATCGGGCCGATTCCCTTCTAAGAAGTTGGCTACTTCCGCATCAGATCCCTTCCCTAGGAGGAGGAGATCGATTCTCACGAATCTCCCAAAATGGTGCGCGTCGACCGCAATCTGATACGGGGCCCGAACGGACTCTCGAGGGACAGAGTCGAGAGCCTGAGTTGCACCGTGCCAGTTTAGGTGCACCTGATAGACTTCAACGATTCCCTCAACCTCTTCGGATGAAAAGCCGGTCGCGAGAACCTTGGTTCCGCCTGGACCCTTGTTTACCAGCTGTCGGTTATGGACGAAGAGGTATCCGCCGGCTACACCCCCGAGTGGGAAGCCCCACCGCAAGGGGGCACTCTCTGGTAACGAGCAGGAGGCGCCAGACTTGTGCGCCTGAGCGGCCCACGCAATCCTGTACGCAAGTGCGTCCTCGTACGCATAGACCTCGTACCGGGTCTCGGGCATGGTTCAAGGACAGCTCAGCCGATCCATCCGCTCGACGATATTTCTCTGCTGACGACCAAACAGCTTTTCCCTGCCGGTGGAACGCCCAGCGGACGGGCCGGTATTAACGGCGGTGTAGGGCTGCAGTCTCGCGATTGAGCTCGCTCTTCAGTGGAGAAGTTTACTCTCGACCTTAGGCAGATTCTGATTTACGTAGTAAGCGTCGGGTTCGTGGCGCGCGGCTCTAAGCACGGCGTTGAAGACGGGGGGAGTCGCAGATGCATTCGCAAGGACCAGCCCTATACCGAATATCTGACAGAGCGAAGTAAGTCGGTCAACATCCTCCTTGGGCGATTCGATGGGGATTACCAAGTAGACGCGGTGACTGAACTGGGTGTAGGCGCAGGCTTGCCCGAATGCCACAACAAGTTGTGATGAATCTGTCTTTATCTCGGCCGATACTACTTCCATTGTAGGCTTGTAAATGTGGCTCTCGCGAGCTCGCAATATGCCGATGACGTCCGGTGTGCCCCACTTAGTGCCGAAGCTGTTCCCCCCCAACGCGATTGCTTTTGTGCACTCCTCCACTCCGTTTACGAGAAAGTCCGCGAAAGGCTCGTAAAGCACGTCCTCCCCGGGCGTCAGAGGCGGCGAAGGTAGTGGTGCTGGTGCGGTTGCATGCCCTGATGGATCAGCCACCCCACCCACCCCTAGCGCAATAGCGGGCGACGTCGAGGGAGGAGCCATCGTGATGGTGACGGACTTGAATTTAGTCAGCTGGTACAGCCCTCTTGAGGGCTTGAACACGTCCGACACGCGATCCGAAGGAAGGGTGTGCATCGAACCAAAGATTGTGCCCTCGGGGATACTCGGGTCCCACTTAGACACGGCAGTTACCAGTTCAGAGTGCCTGAGTCCGTCAGGCGCTTGCCCCAAGAGCGACACCAGGTACTCCTGAATCTCGACGATGCTCTTTGACATGCAGGGAGGCGAACGCGGGTCTGCTATTCAAAGGGCTTAGCTCCTCGAGGATCCGAACCGAATCTACTTCGCTCTCGCCCAAACCACTCCCCACCGTCGAGAAACCCTACTGGGGACCGCTCAGGATGCACCCTTTCCCTGAGGGACGAACGGGTTTTCTCTGACGGTGGGTGGGGCGTCGGGCCGCCCGGGAGGCACCTTTTCCTCGGCGGAAGCCGCGCCACTCTAAACACGTCAAGCCGAGTTCACCCTGCCACGCGCCCAATCTGACCCGCTCGAGCATCTTCGGCTATTCGCAGCTACGCCCCGGGTTGTTTCGGTGGGCGTACAGCGGTCGTTGCGCGAGCCGGGGCCGGGGTGGCGGATCGCTTGTCCGAGGCGACACTTAGAATTCGATTCAGGTCCAATGCGCTGCTTCTCGCTGTCAAGCTGGGCTCACCCGAGATTTCGAAACCCCCCTCTAGAAAGGGTCCGCTCCCGAACCGCGGAGTAGGGAGCAAGTCGTAAGTCGAACCGAGCTCCCACGCTGGACCGAACCCGGCCGAAAGACGACGAACCCCCGGGGGGAACGGGCGCGGGGGGATTTGAACCCCCGGCGGCCGGGTTAGGAACCCGGTGCCCTATCCAGGCTAGGCGACGCGCCCCGTACTGGCTACCCGGAGCACGTCGATATCAGCCTTGTCACGGCAACGAGGAGCACGGGCACGTCGCTCGAGCTAGCTCGTCGCGCCGACCGGAAGGAGGCGGTCGTATCGATGATCGACGGTGAGCCGGAGGCGGGACGCGTCCTCTCGGAAAATTTCGATCCCACCAAGGTGCGCCTGGAGCACCTCCATCACGGGTGTCCGCTCGGACGACGCGGGTCTCGCCGCCGGCGCTCCGGGAGGCTGCCCCAACGAACCTAGCAACACACGACTCCCCGCCGTGGTGAAAAGGAACGGGAACACCCTGCACTCGCGTGTCAGGGCGAGGAACAACCGGCCACTCGAGCTTCCCTCCCGGAGAACTCCGGTTGCGAGCACCACCTCGGCCGGCTTTCGGCCTTGGAACGGGGGCAAGCGGGCCGGATCTGCAAGTACTCGGTGCGCGACGGTACCGGATTCGATGAGGCGCCGCTGAGCGCCAGGAACTCCAAAGGGTCCCACGAGATGGGCCGGACGCCCCATCGCTCCTTCGCCGAAAGGTCGCTGCAGGAGCTGAGTTGCGGCCCAACGGCTCCGCGGAGTCCATGACTCCCCCTCCCCCGCTCCATCGGAGAGGGCGCGAGGGAGCCCGCGGGGGTAGGCGAGGGTCCCGACGGCCCGGACGACATTCGACCAGATCCCTTCGAAGTCGAAGTAGACGGGGAACTCTCCTTCGGCCAGCACCGGGGCCAGAAGGACCGAGCTGCTCGCCGTCTCCGGGCTCGCGAGCCGCGAACGGGACCCTTTCGCGAGCTTCGCCGAGGGGTGAAAGAGGAGGGCGAGTCCAAACTGGGCCCCTTCCCAGAGGAGGACGCACCCCGGGTCCGCCGACGCGAGGGTCGACCACTTCGCCCCAGAGTCCGCGAATGGCCGCTGCACGAGTAAGCTCGCCTCAGGGTATCCGAAGGCCGCGGGGTCTGGGACGTATCGATCTCGGAGCCAACCCTCGGTATACGCCCGTCGGCGGACCGCGTGGTACGTCGATCGCGGGAGCCCGAGCTGACGCAATCGGTCGCGTTCGCTCGCCGCGGTGTTCCCGAGGAGGACGACGAGGACCTTCGCCTCCGCGTCGGTCAGCTCCCGCACGGGCGGTCCCTCCCGAGGCAACGGCGACAGTGTAGCACGCGGTCCAATCCTCGGGCGCGTGGATGGAACATCCGTTTATGAGCGATGTCGCGGGCTTCCGAGTTCGGGCGGGCCACCGTCCAGGAGAACGAAGCGAGAATGAAACCCTCGAAGCTTGGCCGAACGCGGATCTGGGCGCTCCCCGTCGCCCTCCTCGTCGCGCTCCTCGCGGCGCCGGCGCTCTCGGGAGCGGCGATGGCCGTGCCCGTGACCCCGGCGAACGGCGGGAACACCACGCTGTGGGCGTACGGGACCCAGGAGAACCTCAGCTTCACCGTGACGGGCACCCACTCGACCTACACCGTCACCGCTAGCTTTGGCTACGACGTGATCTTCACCCGGACCAACACCTCGAACTCGACGTACGAGCTTGAATCCCAGCGGACGCTCGGGTTCAACTTCACGGCGAGTTTCTGCGAGCCGAGCTGCACGAGCGTCCCCTCGATCGCCGCGACGGTGACCGCGAAGGCGTACGAGCAGGACACGGGCTTTGCGAACGTGACCAAGAACGGCGTGGTCTACGAGAACGGGAGCGCGGTTCCCGCGATCGCGATCGAGGACGCCTCCTCGCAGGTCCGCGCGGGGCTCACCGAGGGCACGATGCTCACGGTGACGACGGCGAACCGGACGATCACGCAGACGGTCCACTTCACCGCGAACCTCTCCGACAATGCGAAGATCGTCTTCACGCCGGCACTCGGGCTCCTGCCGTACCACCCGCCCCCCACGCCAGGGACGAGCTGGAACGCCACCTCGAGCTACAGCGTCAGCGGATCGGCGAGCGGGGCTTGGGCGTTCCGCCTCAGTAGCTTCGCGGGCAAGGTCACCTCCGCTTCCGGGAGCATTTCCGGAAGCGACAACGGGAACGGGACGATCTCGGTGCGGGGCAGCGATCTCGGCAAGATCACCCTGCGCGACGGCCGAACTCTCCCCGTGATCATGCTCGGGGTGGAGGGGCCGTTCTCGGTCCGCGAAGGCACCATCTGGATCCCCACCTCGGGAGACCTGTGGGCCGACACCCAGGGACGGCTGCAGGGATTCGCGCTCGCCTCGATCGGGGCGTCCACCGACCGGCTCGACCTTACGACCGACGCGCACGGCGACCTTGACCTCGGCGCCTCGGCGACGGGATTCACCCCGACGCCGAACGACGCCCAGGTCACGCCTCCGGTCGGCGTTGCGGTCGCGAGCCAGGTCGGCCCGGGCCCGACCCCGGCCGGCCAGGAGGTCCAGGCGCAGCCGGAGACCGTCCAGCAGGCGCAGTCCGCCTCGAGCTGCCTCGTGAACAGCTGCGGACCGGCCGGCAGCGCCTCCAGCGTGACGCGTCTCGGGCTTCTGGTTGCCGCCGTTGCGGTGATCGGAGTCGCCGCGCTCCTCGCGGCTCTCGTCGTGAGCCGCCGGCGGGCGCCGAAGCCCCCGACGGGGCCGGCTGCGTCGTACCCTCCGGGTGCAGCTCGCCCGGCGGTCCCCGTTCCGCCCCCTCGGAACGGGACCGCCCACGCACCCCCGAGCAGCAGCGAGTCGGACCCGCTCGGGAACCTGTACTAGACGGAGCGAGCGCCCCAGAACCAACCCTTTCCTACTCTTCTTTCGTCATCAGCGAACCCCGATCGCGCGGTTCACCTGCACTCCGGGCGCAAGCGGTCTACGGGCTCGAGCCGGTTGCAACCACGTTGGCAGGTCGAGGGGGCAGCGGGAATCTCAGGATCGCGGCAACGCCCCCGAACGCCTTCGAGAGCATCTCCCCTTCCTCGCTCTCGGCCGAGATGAGACGCACCGTAGCTCCGGACGCGGTGGCCCGGCGGTACAGCTCCTCGACGTAGTCGTCGTTGCGTACGACCGAGGGCGTGGGACCGTGGCATACGGGACAGGGGGTCTCGGTGACGGCCTCCACGTCGGCGTCGGCAAGGGTCCGTTCGAACTCGTGGCCGCAGCTTCCCTTGAAAAGGACCCGGCGCCGGCGGAGCCCTTCCGAGAGGAGGAGGACATCGACCGCGCCGGCCTCGAGCGCCCGGAGCACCTCCGCCTCGCCGTACGCGGCGAGTCCCCCCTCCGCCTTCCGGATCTCGCCCAACAGTCGCTGGACGAGCCGCTTCTCCTCGGTGAGCGCGAGGCCGTGCAAGGTCTGGGTCGCGGATTCGACGAGCTCCTTGAGTCCGTACTCGTCGGTGTACCCCGTGTTGAAGAGCGGGATCACGACCTTCTGCTGGAGCTCGTAGTGTAGGTAGCCCTCCTTGTAGAAGTACTCCTTCGTGGCGCCGGGTCCCCCGAGCAGGATCCCCTTGAGCTGGTCCTTCTTCGGGAGGAACAGTTCCCCCGCGATCTCCCCGCACCGCACAAAGAAGTCGTGGGCCGCGTGCTCGATGAGACGCTCGAACCGGTGCGCTGACTGGCCGCCGCGGCCGTGCTTCGAGGGGACCATCGACTGCTTGTTGCGCAGCGACTCGATTCGCTTCCCCCGGAGGAAGCCCATCGTGACCTCGGCGCGGTCCATGACGATGAGGCCCCAGAGTTCGGGCTCCTCCACCATGGCGAGGAGCGGGTCCAGGAAGAACGTCGAGTCGCACCGGTAGAGGTACGTCCCGAGCGGCTCGGGAGGCTCGATGACGTACGTGGTGGCCTCGGTCTTGTCGGAGCCGACGGCCTTGCTGCCGACGAAGAAGGCGACCCCGTTCGTGGGCGGCTCCTTGAACTGGCGCACGCGGCCCATCAGCGAGTCGATCGCCCACATCACGTTCTTTCGTGTCGTCCGACTCTTGATGTTGGAGCTCTGCGCGTACTCGTTCCGAAGGTACGACATCACCTCGTCGATCCGCCGACCCGGCGGAACGTAGAGCGAGACGAGTTCGGTCGCCCGCCCCTTGACGGCGGCGATCTCGTCGAGCTTGCGACGGAATCCGTACCGTGCGAGCTGGGGGTCGGGGGCCGAGGGTTTCTCCTCCGTCATGCCGGTGGCCCCGCGGCCCCGGCGGACCGAGGGGGTGTCGCTCGACCCGGCTCGCTCCCCGAACGGTGCAGTCAGAGCAGCTTCTGGATGTGCTCGTCGATGACCTCTTCGGGGTACGCTCCCACGATGCGGTCAACGAGCCGGCCCTGCTTGTAGAACAGTAACGTCGGGATGCTCATGATGCCGAGCGCTCCCGCCTTCTCCCCGTTGTCGTCGGAGTTCATCTTGCCGAACGCGACTTTTCCCTTGTACCGGTCGGCGAGCTTCTCGATGATCGGGGAGACCATCCGGCACGGGCCGCACCAGGGAGCCCAAATGTCGACGACGGCAGGAACATTCTGACTTGCGAACTTGTCGAAGTTTCCGCCCGTGAGCTCTTCGACCGACATGGAACGCCTTACATCGATTTGACCGCAGCCGGCTATTTATCGATTGGGTGGCACCGTCGCCACTCGGCCCAGCCCGGGCCCGGCCGTTCGTACCCGTGTCATCTTCCGGCGTTATGGTTATGCCGCAGGCGGCCTCGGTCCACTGGTGTCCCGCGCGCCTGCCAAGGTCCCCGCCCCGGCGCGGACCGGCGGCGCCACGCGCGAGCTCGCCGTCATCGACCTGGGCTCGAACACCGCGCGCTTTGTCCTGTTCTCCACGACCCCCGAGGGCGGCTTTCACACCCTCTACAGCGAGAAGGAGCTGCCGCGGCTTGGCCACGGCACGGGGCCGGACGGGGCGCTCGCCGCCGAGGGGCTCGAACGCGGCGTCGCCTCGCTCCGCCGATTCGCCCACCGCATCGATAGGCTCGGAAGGCCGCCGACGATCGCCGTGGCCACGAGCGCCGTCCGGGAGGCGCCGAACCGCGATACATTTCTAGACCAGGTTCGCCGCTCCACGGGGCTTCGCCTCGAAGTACTGACGGGGGAACAGGAAGGCCGGTACGCCTACCTCGGGACCGGCAGCGCCTGGGAGCTTCACGAAGATCTCCTCGTCGACCTGGGGGGTGGCTCGATGCAGCTTGCGGTCACGCGCAACGGGCGGCTCCGACGGGTGGCGAGCGTCCCGCTTGGCTCTTTGCGCCTGAGCGAACGGTACCTGGAGCACGACCCCCCGCGCGAGAAGGAGCTCGAAGCTCTACGAAAGCACGTCCGGGCAACTCTCCGCCCGGTATTGGCCCGGCTCCACGGCGAGCCCGACCGAGTCTTCGCCATCGGCGGTTCCGTCCGGGCCCTCGCTCGGGTTGCCATCGAGTCCCGTCATTATCCGATCCC
>JAKIWH010000023.1:15116-15568 GCA_022750125.1 Thermoplasmata archaeon | reverse complement strand
GACCGCTCATCCCGACCGAATTACGGGCTGCTTCATCGCTAATCCATTGCTACCGCTCGATCGGACTCGCGAGGTCCTGACGGACGTCGTCGAGAACCACGGTTTCCGCGGGGTGAAGCTCCATCCGCAGGTCCACGGCTACGCGCTCCGCCGACGGGAGCTCCACCGACTTGGCGAACTGCTCGGTCGCATGCCGGTCGACCGTCGACGGGCCGTCCCCGGTCTGAGCCGCCCCCGGGCGGAGGTCGTGGTGCCGGCGGCCATTGCATTCGAGGAGGTGCTGCGCGGAGTCTCCGTCGACGAAGTTCGAGTGAGCGCCAACGGGATCCGTGAAGGGGTGGCCGTCGAGGCGCTCCGAGCACGGGTTCCGGCGCCGGCCCAAGCGCTGGCCCGGCGGGGCGCGATCGCGCACGCCCGCGGGGTCGGCCGACCGCTGGAGCACGGGGAGGAGG
>JAKIWH010000023.1:0-15099 GCA_022750125.1 Thermoplasmata archaeon | reverse complement strand
CTGCCGACGTGTCCTCCAGCTCTTCGACGCGGTCGCCGACCGCTACGGGTGGGGGGAGGAAGAGCGGACAGCCCTCTCGGTCGCCGCCTGGCTCCACGACGTGGGGGAATCGATCGAGTCCTGGGGCCACAGCCGCCATTCTGCCTACATACTGCAGCACGCGCCGGTCTTCGGCGTGGACCACCGGGGCGTCGGACTCGCCGTCCTTGGCGTGCTGCTTCATGAGGGGGACGACCTTCCCCGCGGCTGGAAGGGGGAGTGGCGCGAGGTGCTCAGGGGCCGGGACATTGAGATCGGAATGCGGTTCGGAGCCCTCCTGTTCGTGGCCGAAAGCCTCGCCGGCACCTCGGCCGCGGCGCGGTGGGACCCGGAACTCGAGCGCCTGGAGATCCGAACTCGGGGCCCGCTGGGCTCCGAAGCGTCGGAGCGCACGATCGCCAAGGTGGCGGGCCCGGTCCAGGACGCCTTCGGCTGGGAGGTGAGCTGGTCGCATGCCCGTTGACCCGACCTCCGCCCACGGTTGGCCCGGTCGCCTCATCGTCCTCGAGGGGCTCGACGGAAGCGGGAAGTCGACGCAAGCGCGGCTCCTCGTGAAGTGGCTCCAAGCTCAGGGGTACCGCGTCTTCTTCACCGAGTGGAACTCCTCCGAACTGGTCTCCGACACGATCCGGCGGGGCAAGAAGAAAGGCCTTCTCACGCCCACAACCTTCTCGCTGCTGCACGCCACCGACTTCGCGGACCGGTACGAGCGGCACATCGGGCCACCGCTGCGCGCGGGATACATCGTCGTGTCCGACCGGTATGCGTACACGGCCTACGTGCGGGACGCGGCCCGAGGCTGCGACATCCGCTGGGTCCGGAGCCTCTACGCGTTCGCCCCTCGCCCCGACAAGGCGCTCTACTTCCGCGTCCCGGTCTCGGTCTCCTTGGCACGGAAACTCGCCTCGCGATTGCAGATCTCCTACTACGAGGCCGGCATGGACATGGGTCTCTCCGACAATCTCGTGGACAGCTACGAGCGGTTCCAGCAACGCCTCAAGCGGGGCTACGACCGCCTGGTCGACAGCGACGGGCTCGTTGCCCTCGATGCGAGCCGGTCCGTCGAACAGGTGCTGCGGGACGTGCGCTCCGAGGTCCGGCCGCTCCTCGCCGGCTTCCCGAAGGCGGAGGCGCTCACCCATGCGTAGGACCTACGGGGCGGGGCAACCCGCCCTCGAGCGGGGGCAGAACGTGCGGCACACGTACGGGACACCGCTGCCTGGACTCGAGAAATCTCCGGTGCGGGGCCGACTCATCGTGGTGGAGGGCGCCGACGGCTCGGGTCGAACGACCGAGGTCGCGGCGCTCAAGGAGTGGCTCGAGATCGAGGGCCACCCCGTGGTCGACACGGGGCTCCGCCGCTCCACGCTCGTCGCGGACCAGATCGACCAGGCGAAGCGCGGTCACACGTTGAGCCCGACGACGATGGCGCTGTTCTACGCGGCGGATTTCGCGGACCAGCTCGAGAACAAAATCGTCCCCTCCCTCGCGGCAGGCTCGACGGTGCTCGCGGACCGGTACATCTACACCCCGGTCGCCCGCGCCATCGTGCGCGGCGCCACGAGGGCGTGGGCCACGAAGCTGTACGCCTTCGCCCTCGTGCCCGACCTGACGCTGTTCCTCGATGCCCGACCGGAGATCCTCCTCCACCGCGCGATCGCGAAGTACGGCTCGCTCGACTACTGGGAGAGCGGTATGGACATGAGTCTCTCCCGGGACCGGTTCGAGAGCTTCTTCGCCTACCAGAATCTCATGCGCAAGGAGTTCGCCTGGATGGCCGAGGCGTACGACTTCAAGACCGTCCCTGCGGACCGGGAACCGAATCTCGTACACCGGGATGTGAAGCGGCTGGTAGGGCCGCTGTATGGGATCCGAGTGGCGCCGGCCCGGACCCCTCCGAAAAGGGCTCCGAAGCGTCCCGCTAGATCCGCTCGAGCTGCTCCCGGGTAAGGAGCCACTCGAGTCGGGCGGCGCCAGGCCGCGTCGCGGCGGGGAAGCAGAGCTTGGCAGCACCCGCCCGGCTCAGTCGGACGAGCGCCACGGATTCGGCGGCAAGTGCGGACCCGATCAACTGACCGAGCGCGGGCTCGTGCCCCACGAGCAGGGGCGGCTGCCGGAAGCGGCGCTTCGAGAGTCGATCGAGCACGGTCTCGGGGGGGGAGCCAGGGGCGAGCTCCTCCCAGACGTGGATCTGCGGTGCTCCGTCGAACGCCTCGCGGAAGATCTCCGCGGTGCGGAACGCGCGTGCGGCGGGGCTCGTGACAATCGGACCTGCGTGCTCGAGGAGCTTGGCGAGGCCCCGGGCCGCCTTTCTCGTCTCGCGGACCCCCTCGCGGGAAAGGGGGCGGGTCCCATCGTCCGGCCACCGACTCGGGTCCCGCTTTTCGGCCGGGCCGTGGCGCACGAGGACCACATCGAACGAGGAGCGGGCACGGATGCCGAGCCCACCCTGGGAGACCATCGGCGGACGAATCCTCCGCGTCATGGGCTCCCGTTCCGAGGCGTTGGGGGTCATCAAGCTGTCTATGGGGGGTGGTTTCGTAAGCCCGGGTATATCTTCGGGGACACCACGCCCGCCCCCTGTACCTTCGAATCAGGTGGGCCCGCGCTCCTGCCGACGGGCCAAGCCTTCGCGAAGGGCCGACTCTTCGGTAGGAACTCCGCCCCGTTTCAAGTAGCAGTTTGCCTTAGGAGGGCCATGCGCCCCGCTGCGCGTACCCTTGAACCGTCGCTCGAGCACCGCGCCGAAGAACGGCCCCAGGAAGCGGCCGTCCCCTCCCTGCTTCGGGGCCGTGGACCCCCCATCCTGCTTCGCCCGGCCGCGCGGAAGGGAATGCTGCAACGGATGCTGCTCCTACGTGCCGCGGGACTCGAGCGCGTTAGCGAGCTGACGGGCGCTACCCACCCGGAGCTGCGGCGCTTCCGAACAGATCTCGAGGCGGGTGGAGTCGCCGACTCCCTCCTGCAACGCGGCGCCGGTCCAGCGTTCGCCGACGAGTTTCCCCAGGGAGCCCTCCTCTACCTGCTGGTACGTGCCCTCCGCCCCAACCGAGTGGTGGAGACCGGCGTCCGGCCGGGCTACTCCACCTCTTGGATCCTCTCCGCCCTCGAGGCCAACGGTCGCGGTTCGCTCTCCTCCCTCGGCCCCGGCAACACGCGGGGTCGGGCTCCCGGCACTCGGGAGACGTCGGTCGGTCAGCTTGTCGCACCGGCGCTGCGGGGCCGATGGACGCTCGTGCTCGGCAACACCGAGGATCACCTGCGCGATATCTTGGGCGAGGGGGGCCCCGTGGACCTCTTCTTCTACGACAACGGGCCGGACGCCGACCGGGCCCGTTTCGAACTTCGAACCGCCTGGGGGGCGCTTTCCCCGCGGGGCATGCTGCTAGCTCACCACGTGGACGCGACCCCGGTGTGGGCAGAGTTCTGCACGCGTCAGGGCCTCCCGATGCAGGTGCTCGACCCGGGTCCCCCCCCGCTCGGGGCGCTCTCCATGCTGGGCCGTCCAAAGGGACCCAGCTGAGGGGACGCTCGCGGAGCCTGGTCTCCCCGCAGGCGAGGTCACCACCTCCCAAGCGCCGTCGGCGGGACGGAGTTCGTACCGATAGGAAATAACGGCTCGCGCCCCCCGGACCTTCGGATCGATGTCAGGAGGCGGACGCGGGCGGGAGCTAGCGTCCGTGCTTCTTCTGCGCCAGACGCGCAGGACGCTCCAGGGGACCGCAGGGCGTCTCCTCTTCGGCAGCATCTCGCTCGCCTACCTCTTCATCTCGCTGTTCGCGGGGCGGATGCTCGTCCTCGGGCGAACCGGGCAGAGCTCCACGACGTTCGCCATCTTCGCTTCCGGGTATCCGAGCTGGAACTACCCCGAGCTCGCGGTGATCGCGCCGAACGGGATCCTCGTCCTGCCGTACCTCGCAACCGTGACGATGGCGCTCGTCTCGGTCGGAGTGGGGCTCGGGATGGCTGCGTCGGTCATCCTCGCCTACCACCTCGTCCGGGCTCGCAAGCGGGGCACGGGCGTAGGAGGGCTGCTCAGTGGGGTGGAAGGGCTCAGCCCGGCGATGATCGCCGCGCTCACGTTGGGAGCCTGCTGCTCGACGACCGCTGCGTCGACGGCAGGGATCGGGCTCGCGGCGCAGGCGAGCGGCACGACGCTCGACAACCTTCTCGCGAACAGCTGGCTCCTCAACCTCCTCCAGGTGTTCGTCCTCGGTCTCGCGCTCCTCGCGCAAGAACAGCTCCTCCGGGTGTACGGCTCAGAGCTGGGGGTCCGCGCGCCCTCGGACACCGCGCGATCTCGCCTCCCGAGCGTCGGCCTGCGGTATCTCGCGAGCGGCCTCTCACGCGTTGCCCTGCTGGCCGCCGGAGCGATTGGTGCGCTGTCCATCTTCGTTGCCTGGACCCTCGTCGACCCGCGTTCATCGGGGCCGGTCACTTGGACCTTCTGGCTCCTCGCCTACGAGCTTGTCGCCCTCTTCGCGATTGCCGCGGCGCTCGCTCCTCGGGGCCTCCGCGAACTGCTCCTTCCCGCCTCCAACCGCGGCTACTCTCCACTCCTACGCGGTATCCTGTTCGCTTCCGGCCTACTGCTGCTCGCGGGCCTTCCCGCCCCCTACGCCGGACCCGAGGCGCACGGGTGGCTCAACGAACTCCTGGGAATTCTAGGCGGCTCTCCCTCCTCAGGAGCGGTCGTTGTGAGCGGCTCGCCCGACCTCACCCTCTACGTGCGGTGGGCGCTCGAGTACATGCTTCTCGGTGGCTTTGCCGTGGCGGCGGCCGTGCTCCCCGACCGGGTGCTGGGCTTGCTCACCGCGAGCGAGGCGGGAGCATTCCGGGCGGATCTCAAGTCGCAGGCTGCGTCCCCCCAAGGCGACGAGCGCGGCCTCTCGGGTGGCGCTACGCCCGCCGACTCTAGCAGTGCGCCGGGTGGTATCGCTCGGGGAGATGGGGCTCCGATCGGGGATCCCTCGACGCTCTAGCGGGTCGAGGTCGTCGTGTCCTTAGAGTTCGTGCTGTGGCCGCTCGCCCTCGCGATGGCCGCGGCGACCGCGGGCCTCGTCAAATGGGCCGCAGAGGCGCGGAGCCGAGTGGGCGCCGGTGTGGTGTTGTTCCTGCTGCTCATGATGTCGGCCATGCTGCTCGGCGCGGCCGTCTACGCGGCGGCCCCCTCGGCCCGGTCGGCTGTACTCGGGCTCTGGCTCGCGGCGGCGCTCATGTCGGCGAGCGTTTTCCCTCTCTTCCTCCTCATCCTACGCTCCGCCCGGGCGGGCGGGACCGTTGGTGAAGGAGTGGCTTCCGCCGCGTGGCAGCCCACGTGGAGCTACGCAGTCTCGGTCATCTCGCTCGTGGTCGGAAACGAGCTCCTGATGGGGTGGGTGTTCCCGACCGCGGCCGGCACGCTGCTGACTCCGACGGGTAGCGGAGCGGGCGCCCTCCTGGGCGCGCTCGTTCAGATCGTGGATGGTCCGTGGTTCCTGTTCACGATGGCCGTCGAGATGGCGCTCACCACGGCGTTGCTGTGGGGCCGCCTTTACGCCCCCGTGCGCGTGGTGCTGCTCTTCCAGGCTGGCATCATGTTCCTCTCCCCGCCGGCGATCGGCGGGGCCGCTTGGACCGCCCTCTCGATCTATGCTGCGAGCGGGCTCATGACCGTCCTCTTCGTGTACCTCATGGAGTACGCCTACCGCACCCGCCAGCTTGCCCCGGGCTTCTCCGCCTACATCGTTCGGCTGCTGGGCGTCTACGGCCTCATGATGGCGGGGCTGTTCCTCTGGCTCGTCTACGGCACCGCTGTCGCCTTCGCGCTCTCCGTGCTGCTCGAGATGCTGCTCTTCTTCGACGCGGTCGTCCGCCCGGACCGGCTCGAGGCCGGCGATCGGGTTCCCTGGCAGCTCCGCCCGAACTGGGCGTTCGCCCTGCTCGCCGGAGTGTTCGTCTCCGAGCTGTTCATGGGAGCGCTGCTGGACGCCCAGATCGCGGGCTCCACGTTCATCGCGAACCTTCCTGCCGCACCGCTCGCTGGGGCGCCCCTCACCATCGTCTCCGACGGTCTGTACAACGGCTTCTGGTTCCTCGCCCTCGTGAGCATCTCGGCGTGGTTCCTCGTCATGATGGGACTCGAGATGGGCGCGCTCGTTGTCCTCAAGATCCGGGAGACGAAGCGGACCGAGCTCAAGATCCGTCTCGGGCTCATGCTCGCCGCGTTCTGGCTCTTCACGGTCTACTTCCCGAGCTTCTGGTCGACGGTCCCGCTCCTGAGCGCGAGGCAGCTCGCCACGGTCCCGCTCCTCGGCTGGGGGATGGGCATCGGCTCGGGCGGGCCGCTCGCCCCCGCCTTCTTCGGCGCCATCCTCGGGACGTACGCGCTCATCGGCGCGGCCTCGTTCCTCTTCGGTCGGCGGGTCCTCTGCTCCGTCCTTTGCAACGCGCCGACGATGTACCAGGGGACGCTCATCGACGCGATGGGCTCCTTCAACCGGAGCTCCCCGGTCGGGCGCAAGTACCTGGGTAGTCGCCTCTCCACGACCTACAGCGTGACCACCGGGGCGGTCCTCGTGGCCCTCGTCGGAAGCTCGGTCGTCTCCTACCTCGATTCGGTCGGGCGGCTCGACCTTCTGGTCGCGGGCACCGACCCGACGGTGTTCCTCGCGAGCCTCTCCTTCGGCGTCCTCTGGTACCTGATGTTCGTGACGATCCCGTACACGGGGAACTACAACTGCGTCACCATGGGCTGGTGTCACTGGGGCACCTTCAGCCAGTTCTTCTCCCGGTTTGGGATGTTCCGCCTCCGCGTGAAGGACCGCGAGGTCTGCAAGGCCTGCACGACGCTCGATTGCGCGAAGGCGTGTCCGATCGGGCTCGTCGACATGCCCGGTCATTTCCGGACCAAGGGGGAGTTCCGGAGCTCGAAGTGTTGCGGGGTCGGCAACTGCGTAGGGGCGTGCCCCTACGGGAACATCGAGTTCCGCGACGCCCGCCACTGGGTCCGGGCGCACTTGGGGAAGGGGCGAGGCGCCTCCCGGGGCACCCCGCTGCCCATGGTCGTTGCCCGCCCGCGCATGCAATCCACGCCGCACGCGCTCTCCGAGAGCATCGCTCCGGGTCCTCGCCCTTCTACGGACGAGAGAGTGACGGCGTGACCGGACTCGGAACTCCGGCCGATCGGCGAGCCCCCTCCCGTCCTATGGGAACCTAGGAATGTCCGCCCCGCTCCCCTCGCTCGAGAATCTGCTCTTCCCCTACATCGAAGTGGCTGCGTTCATGGTGGGAACGAACCTCTACCTGTTGCGGCGGATCTTCCCGCGCCCGGTTCCGTCGCCCACGCTCGCCACCGTCGTTCTCGTCGTCGGGCTGTTCGTGGTCGGGCTCGGGTTCTGGGGCGCGGTCATCTACTCCGTCTTCGACCCCGGGGACGCTTCGACGGTCGCCGTGTTCCTCGCTGCGAACAGCATGATGGCCGTGGCGGGGGCGTGGCTCATCGCCGTCTTCCTTCGGGCCGAGGAGCACAGGGTGTCGCCCACGGGGTGGCTCTGGCCCGGAACGATCGCGTTGCTCCTCGTCGGGAACGAGCTCCTGATGGGAAGTGCCTTCGTCCTCGCCATCGGCGGACCGGCGCAGTACGGAGGGAACGGCGCCCTCGCCCTCGTGAGCGACGGGGTCGGTTCGGTGTGGTTCTTCGGGGCGATGTTCGCGACCATGGTCGCGCTCCTCCTTCTGCTGCCGCTCCCCCGCCCGGAGCGCACGGTGCTGGTCGGATTCTCGTTCACCTCGGTGGTCGGTCCTTGGGTCGCGACCGACCCACTGCCGGCGGCGGTCGGCATGACTGCGGTGATGGGGGCGGTGCTCCTCCTGCTCACGCGCGAGCTTCGTGGGGCTCCGAGTGCCCAGTACGTTCGAACCGCGATCGGTATCCTCGTCGGCTTCGGGGTGATGGGCCTCGGCGAGCTGCTCGCCCTAGCGAATTCCCCGGTGCTCGGCCGAACCTTCCCGTTCGCACTCGCAACGTTGCTCGTGATGGGCGGCGAGGTCGCGATCCTTGCCCGCTGGGCATTCGGACTCGCGCCGCGCGAGCCGGTTCCGAGCCCGGGCACGGATCCGGTGAAGAATCCCGCCGGGTCGAGCCCGGAAGCGGGGGCTGCTGTTCCGAGCTGAGGCGCCGGTGGCGCCTACCGCTCGAGTTCCTCGACGAGGTGCTGCACGGCGGGCAGGATCAACTTCTCAAGGGCGGTGCGGACCGCGCGTTCGGAGCCCGGAAGCACGAAGACGGGCTTGTTGTGCACGAGATAGGCCCCCGCCCTGCTCATCCAGGCGAGCGGTCCCACCTCGGTGAAGCTCAGATTACGATAGAGCTCGCCGAAGCCCGGGAGGAGCCGCCCTCCCATCGCCTCGAGCGCGGCGACGCTCAGGTCCCGGGAGCTCACGCCCGTGCCGCCGATCGTCATGGCCGCCTCGACCGGGATCTCGCCGAGGTACGGCTCGAGCCGGTCCCGCACGTCGGCGACGCTGTTCGCGACGAGCCCGTAATGGACGACGTTGTGGCCGCCGCCCTTGAGAAGATCCACCGCAAGGTGACCCGAAACGTCGTCCTCCTCGGTGTGCGTGTCGCTGACGGTGAGCACCGCGAAGCCCAGAGCCCGGTTCCCACCAAGGTGGTGACGGCTCGCGGCGCCCGCGTGCGTGCTCATGTCTCGCGCTCCATCGGTCGCTTCTCCTTGCGGACCACCCGGACCGGCCCGAGCCGCGTCGATGGATAGCCTCCCGCCGCGTTCTTCTCCAGGTACTTGACCGTATCCCACACGGTGAGGAGCGCGACGGTCGCGCCGACCAACGCCTCCATCTCCACCCCGGTCCGCCAGAGCGCCTCCACCTCGACGGTCGCCCGAACGCCCGCCGCCGTGCGCCGAAGCTCGACGCGGCTACCGGTGATGGGTATGGGGTGGGCGTGGGGGATGAGCTCGGGGGTTCGCTTCAACGCCTGGAGCCCCGCGAGCTCTCCGATGAGGAGCGGATCCCCCTTTTCCACGGTGCCGTCGCGCATCGCCCGGCGGGACCGGCTCGAGAGCACGAGCTCTCCCGAGGCGACGGCGCGCCGGTAGACGATCGGCTTCTCGTGGATGCGGCGCTGGCGGGTCATGGTGCGGAGGGCGCGTGCGCGAGCGCGAGGCGCGCGAGGACGGTCTCGAGTTGGATCCGTTCGCTCGCCCCTTCCGAGATCCGATAATCCACCTCGCCTAGGTATTCGAGAAGTCGAAGCTTCTCCCGGTCCGTCACGAGCGTCGCCGGGAGGTTCGGGAGGAAGGAGTGGATGGCCCGGAGAATGTCCTCCCCGCTCGCGCCTCGCTCGGAGAAGAGGCGGAAGAGGAGGTCTCGGGCCTCGTCGAACCGGCCGTCCACGGCGCGCTCCACGAGCTCCTGGATCTCCGTCCGGAGCGGCGTGGTGGCGAGCCGTTCCACCTGCTCCACCGTTACGTCGTGCGAGAAGCTCGCAGCGAGCTGGAGGAGGTTCACGGCCCGGCGCAGGTCGCCGGCGGCCGCGTCGAGGAGGGTGGGATACGCGCGAGGGGCGACGGTGAGATGCTCGGCGATCGCGATCTTCTCGAGATGCCGCTGGACGTCCTTCGGGTCGTGGACCCGGAATCGGAACACGGCGCAGCGGGACTGGATCGGGTCGATGATGCGGGAGGAGTAGTTGCACGAGAGAATGAACCGGCAGGAACCCGCATACCGCTCCATCATCCGGCGGAGCGAGCCCTGCGCCTCCTGGGTCAGGTTGTCCGCCTCGTCAAGGAAGAGGAGCTTGAACCCAATGCCGCCGATGGGTGCGCTGCGCGCGTAATCCTTGATGGTGGTGCGCACCGTGTCGATGCCTCGCTCGTCGCTCGCATTGAGCTCGAGGAAGCTCTGGCGCCACTCCTCCCCGAACAGGTCGCGCGCGAACGCGAGCGCCGCGGTAGTCTTCCCGGTGCCCGGGGGTCCTGCGAAGAGGAGGTGCGGAAAGGAGCGGTTCTTCGCGTACGCCTGGAGGAGGGGGATGATCGCGGCCTGCCCGACGACATCGCCCAGCGTCCGGGGCCGATACCGTTCGACCCAAACGGCGGTTTCGGAGCTCGGCATCCTCCTCCCTCCGAGCGGGACGGGCCCGCGTAGATTACCCTTGCCGAGCGGGCGTTCGGATCCTCCTTCGAGGAAGCGAGGTAATGAACTGGCACGCCAGTACCGGACGGTCGATGCGGGAGCTCCTAGCCCACCTCCAGTTCCGGGGGGTCATCCGAGAACGATCGGTGGAGCCCTACCTAGGAATCCTGCGCGCGCTTCGAGCGAAACGACGTGTGAAGGGGGTGCTGCTCGACATCTCGAGCGGGGGCGGAGGCTCGGTCCCCTCGCACGACCTGTACGCTGCGGTGAAGCGGCTCGACCAGGTGAAGCCGGTCTTTGCCTCCATTGGGTCGGTGGGAGCCTCCGGCGGTTACATGGCGGCGATTGGAGCCCGACGGGTCTTCGCCTACCCGGACTCCGCCGTCGGATCGATCGGTGTACTGTCGCCTCACCTCGCGGTTCAAGGTCTCCTCGAGAAGCTCGGGATCTCGGTCGAACTCGTTCACCAGGGTAGGCACAAGGACGCCTACGCCGGCCTGCGCCCGCTCACCGAGGAGGAGCGGGGCAAGGCGATGCGGCTCACCGAAGCGAGCTACCGGGGCTTTGTCGAGGTCGTGGCCGCGGAGCGGCACCGGCCGACCTCCGAGATCGAGGCGCTGGCGACGGGCGAGGTGTTCAGTGGAGTGGACGCCGTTCGGCTCCACCTCGTCGACGCCATCGGGGACCGGGAGTCCGCCCTCGAGGCGCTCGGAAGAGAGGTGGGCGTGCCGGTCGCCAAGACGGTCCGCGTCGCGCCGCGCCGGCCGTTTTTGGAGCGGATGATGTCCGGGCAGTTCTCGGGGATCGCGACCGGCCTCTCCGAGAGCGTTCGGGACGCCGTCGAGGACGCGATCTGGTCGGGCGGCCTCCGCTAAGCGCCCCGGCGCTTGCCACACGCGCGAAGTACAGCGCGCGTGAGCTGGGCCGGTTCGGGAGCCGCGTCTTGCTGCGGTCAGGGAGTTCAGATCGTGATAGCGATCTTCCCGCGATTGCCGCCTCCGCGGATGCGGGGGACAGCGTCTGGGACATTGGCGAGCGGAATCTTCTGTTCGACCGGGACCCGGAGCGCTCCCTTCGAGTACATCGCGGAAAGCCTGTCGAGGTACTCCGACTTCGCGGTAAGGTTCACGTTCACGCCGCGCAGCTCCCGAGGGGCGAGGAGCGCGTCGGAAACTGCCCCCACCGTAGACGCCACGATCCCCCCGTTCCGGACAAGTGACGTGGTGCGCTCGAAATCGGCACCGGTCTCAGCGAGGTCGAGGAGCGCATCGACGCCGTTGGGATAACCGAACCTCACGTCTTCGTGGAAGCTCGAGGCGGTGGAATCTAGGAAGAGCGAAGCCCCGAGCTTGTGGAGGAAATCCCGGTGCTCGGGCCGCGCCCCGGCTAGGGTAACCACACCGGCGTTGGAGCCGATCTGCACGGCGAACGAACCTACGCCGCCGGCCGCGCCGACGATGAGGAGCGAATTCCCTTTCGAGAGGCCGAGTTGGTCCAGAGCGACGAGGGCTGTCATGCCGGCGGTGGGGACCGCCGCGGCTTGGTCGTTGTACATTCCCCGGGGGCGTTGGTCTATGGCGAGATTCTCGGGGGCGACGGCGTACTCCGCGTAGGTTCCAATGCCGATCGGGGCGTGAACGAACTGGCCGAACACACTATCGTCGACCGCGAATCGGGTCACGCCCGGGCCCACCGCCTCGACAACTCCCGCGCCGTCAACGCCCAGAACGAGCGGGAACACGTGCGGCATCTTCCCGTCGAGGACGCCGTTCATGAGCTTCCAATCGTACGGATTGACGCTCGCAGCGCCCAAGTGAACCAAAATCTCGCCAGCGCCCGGGGTTGGCTTGGGAAGCTCCATCAGCTCGGGTGTGCCCCCGAACTTGGAAACCGCGACCGCCTTCATCGGCGGCCGCAGGCCCCGCCCCGACTTCAAGGGGTGGGACGGGGGGACAGAACCGGACGGGCCGTAGCTCCCGGTTCGGGCGCGTGCTCGGTGGGCTCATCGGAGCTCCGGGCTGCGCCGTTAAATACACCCGACCGCCTCTCACGCTCCGATGCCACCCGAAGGCAAGAACCGCGGATTCTCCTCGGCCGCGGGGCTCATCCAATACTACGACATGGAGGAGACGAAGTCGCTCAAGATCGACCCGTACTTCATCCTCATTTTCGGGATTGGTGCCGCCGTGCTCGTCGAAGTACTGAACTGGAAGTTCGTATAGCGGCGGCCGCCGCGCGTTGTTCGACCGGTCGGCTCACGCCGCCATGGGTAGAGGCTCGAGCCCGAGTCGCTCCTCCGGCGCGCGCCCGGGTAGCCAGCGGCGTGCTCCGCCGTTCCCGAGGAGCACGACCTTGGATTCAGGCGACTCGTCCAAGACATTGTAGCCGGTCCGCTCCGCGAGGCGCATCCCGAAGCGGCGGATCTCTTCGTGGGCGGGAACGTGCTCGTTCGTGAGCCTCCGCCGGGAGCGACCCATGTAGACGTACCCCTTCGGTTCCACGAAGTCAGGCCTCGCTCGAAGGTCAAGCTCCGCATACTGGGCTTCCCAGCCCAAGTTCCATCCCCGGACGAGCGTGTGCCGGACGACCCGTCGCGTCCGGAGGCCGCGGATGATCTCGAGCGACTCCACGAGGTGGTCCCAAGCGTGCGGGTCCCCCGGAAGGGTGAGCCGCTCGAACACTTCGCGGTTGGGAGCGGTTACCGACACGTAGAGTTGCGTTGGGAGGGGATCGAGCGCCCGCAATCCGTCCGGGTTCGTCCCGTTCGTCACCAGGAAGGTCGTGATGCCGCGTTCCGCACACAGCTCGAGGAACCGGTTCATCCGGGGATAGAGCGTCGGCTCCCCGGTGAGGGAGATCGCGATGTGCTTGGGAGCGAGCGCTTCCTCCCAACGCTCGCGGGAGACGCTCGCCTCGCCGCCGAACCCAGAGAGGATCCGCCGCTGGGCTTCGAGCGAGCGGTCGAGGAGTCCCTCGGGGTCGTCGTACTCCGTCATCATCTCGTCGTTCTCCCAACCCTGGTTCCTCCAGCAGAACCGGCAGTGGAGATTGCAGGAGTCGATGGCGGGGGACATCTGGAGGCAGCGGTGGCTCTCGATACCGTAGAACCTCCCCTTGTAGCAGTCGCGGCCGCGTTCGAGCGACTCGCGCGTCCAGTAGCAGAGCTTGACCGCGCTGTGCCGGCCCGTGAGCTGGTAGCCCTGCCCGGTGAGTTCGCCGGCGAGGTCCTGGTCCCCCATCCGCAGCGGTGCAAATCCCGACGCGAGCCTTAGACTTATCGACCGTTCAAGTGAGCAAGTCGCCACGACCCCCCGCTCCGCGCACGGCTAGCTCCCGAACGCAAAACCTCTAAGAGCCCGGCCGAGTGCCGACGCCGTGGTGGAGGCGATCACGCCCGAGGAACTCGCTCCCCGTCTGCGGTCGACCATCGAGCCGCCCTTCCTCCTCGACGTGCGTGAGGACGAAGAGCGCGAGATCGCCCGGATCGAACCTTCCCTGCACATCCCAATGTCCGAGGTCCCGAACCGGAAGGAGGAGCTTCCCCGGGACCGGACTTTGATCGTCTATTGCCACCATGGCGGTCGCTCCCAGATGGTTGCCGCCTACCTGGAGCAGGAGGGGTTCGACCACGTCGCGAACCTCACGGGCGGCATCGACGCTTGGGCTCAGCGAATCGACCCGAAAGTCGCTCGATATCGCTAGCGCTCGCCGCGAAGGGTCACCGCAGGTGAGTCTCGCTCGTGCGCTGCCCGCTTCACCCCCCGCGTCCCCTGCTCAAGTAGTGGCGACCCACCCGAGGACAGACGCTGTAGGGCCTCTATCCGGTGGCCCGCCGATCCTCGAGGTGCGAGGGCTCACCAAGGCGTACCGAGCCCGCACCCGCCGCGCGACCCCCACGCTCGCAAACGACCGGCTCACCCTCACGGTGGGCCGGGGAGAGCTCGTGGCCCTGCTAGGTCCCAATGGGGCCGGCAAGACCACCCTCCTCCGCCAGATCGCGGGACAGCTCCTCCCCGACGCCGGATCCATCGCGGTCGCCGGCGTGGACATGGTGGAGGACCCACTCGCCGCGAAGGCACGGCTCTCCGTGATCCCCCAGGAGTGCTCGACGATCGAGAGCATCACCGTGAGGGAGACCGTGCTCTGTTTCGGCCGGATCAAGGGGATGGAGCGTTCGACCTCCGCCGCTCGGACCGACGAGATCCTCGCCGAGGTGGGCCTCACCTCGGAGGCGAACAAGCTCGTCCGGGAGCTCTCGGGCGGCTACAAGCGGCGGGTCCTCATCGCGATCGCCATGGCCGCGCCGTCGGCGCAGCTTCTGCTCCTCGACGAGCCCACGACGGGCCTCGACCCCGAGGCACGGCGTGCGGTCTGGAAGGTGATCCTCGGACTCAAGCGCCGGGGACTCTCGATCCTGCTCACCACCCACTACATCGAAGAAGCCGAGTACCTCGCCGACCGGGTGGTCGTGATCCACCAGGGCGTCTTCGTCGTCCACGGTCGGGTCGAGGAGATCCGCGCGGGCCTGCCGTACCAGGGCCGGCTCGAGGTGCGCGACCTCGACCGGCTTTCCCCCGAGGCGCGTCGGCGGGTGGACGCGCTCGGGGGGCGCTGGAAGGAGGCGCTCCGGAGCGAGGGGTACGTGCGGTTCGAGATCCCCGACCCGTTCTCGCGCGAGACCGTGAGCGAGCTCGCGGAGCTCACCGCGCTCGGGGTGCGAGCTTCTCTCTCCCCCGTCTCCCTCGAGGACGCCTACCTCGCGGTCGTGGGGGCGCTCGGGGAATGAGCGCCTCCATTCTCCGCACCGCCTACCAGATCCGCGACGCGCTCGAGCTCCAGTTCCTGGCGATCATCCGCGAGGTCGGGGTCATTTTCGCCTTCGTGATCATCGGGTTTTTGGCTCTGGAGAACGCCTTGCTTTTT
>JAKIWH010000022.1 GCA_022750125.1 Thermoplasmata archaeon | reverse complement strand
GATATCACAGAGGCCTCCGGAGCCTCGAACCTGGGTTCAAATCCCAGCGGGCCCGTAGGGACAGGCGCTCGGCCCGGTTCGATTCGCACCCGGGTCGAGTGGTCGGCGTTCGTCTCGCTCTGGCGGCTGTTCTTCGGCGTCATTTCCTTCTCCCAAATCGGGCCTTTGCGGCGGCCCGTACCTCTTTCTCGGCGGCCTGCTGCTCGAGTCGTTTCGTGCGGTAGAGCGCCGTCGTCTCCCAGCGGGAGTGTCCGAGCAGCGCTGCCACCGATGGAATGCTCACTCCGGCGTCGAGGAGCGAGTCGCAGCAGGCATGGCGAAGCTTGTGTGGGGACAGCCAGGGAGCTCCAGAGAGCGCCCCGGCTTTCTGGATCACTCGCGCCAGGTAGGCGTCGGAGATCCGTCCC
The DNA here is from genome assembly GCA_022750125.1 of Thermoplasmata archaeon. Lineage (GTDB taxonomy): Archaea > Thermoplasmatota > Thermoplasmata > Lutacidiplasmatales > UBA184 > JAKIVR01. The sequence goes on along the minus strand of JAKIWH010000022.1, from coordinate 23,092 downwards.
CTTGGCGTAGTGAAGAGAGCGGTGGGGTGGCTGTGGCTCCGGTATCGCTCGATGTAAGCGCGGAGCAGCTCGTCGGTCGCATCGTCGATCCAGAGTGGGCGTTCCTTGCCGCCCTTCCCATGGCGGACCATGAGGACCGGGCGTCCGTCCTGAGAACGGGTCAGGTCTTGTAGGTCCATCAGCGCGAGCTCGCTGCGCCGCGGACCGACGTCGAGGAGGACTGCGAGCATGGACCGGTTTCTGGCGTCGGCCGATCGGTTGGGCCACCGGAGGTCCCGGAGCTTACGGATCTCCCTCTCGCTGGGAACTCGAACGACCGGGCGCGAGCGGTTTCGGAAGTAGAGGGCCTTCCAGCCGAGCTCTCGAAAGCGGGCCCAGAGGTTGATCTCGCGGATCCAGGAGTTCAACGTCGACGGTTTGACGCCCTCTTGCCGACCGCGGGCGAGGAGGTCTTGGACGTCGTGAAGCGTGAGTTCGGCGATGGGCAGGCCCCGCTCGCGCTCGAGGTCGCGAAGATACCGTACGCCTTTGGCAGTCGTCGAGGGGGCGTGGTCGGTGGCACGGGACCACCGACGAAGATCCGCCCAGAGGTCCTCAGTGACCGGGGTTGTCAAGCGCGGCACCCCGAGCGGAAGCGGTCCGGTCGGCGTCGGATCGCATGGATCTCCCATCCGGTACCGAGCTCCTGGGTCAGGACCGCGGCGAGCTCCTTGAGGCGCGAGTTGTTCGGAACCTGTCCGCGGAAGGGGTCGTCGCGACCGAGCGCGCGAACCTCGATCACGGCCGCTCGACCTCTAACGGCGTCGGGTCGCCGAGTTCATCCTCCCCGAGCGAATCGAGGTCGCCCCAGACCCCCAACATCTCAGACCCGGGAAAGAGGAGTGCCACGATTATCGACGCGAGAACTACGACGCATACGCCGAGAGCGAGAAAGATCAGGACCGTCTCCCATGGAGGCATGTCTCAGGCCTCCTCGATGAGTTCGAACCCCGGGCTCCCGTTCCGCCGAACGCACCTGTAGAGCTCGGACAACCGCTCGTGGGGCCGGCCGGTGGTGTCGTGGGGGCAAGGTTTCGGTACCAGCCGGAAGGCGCGCAGACTAGGATGGGCGCGGTCGCGCGCTAGTGCACTTGGCCGCGCGGCCGCGCCGGTCATAGGTTCTCCTGGAGCTTCTGGCGCCCTTTCTCCGAAAGTTCGTCGAGTGCGGTGTGAAATCCGCCCAGCTGGGCTGGGGGTAACGCCCGGCAACTAGCGCAGAGGGGCGTCTTCTCCCGAGGGAGCGGAGCTAGGGGTTCGCCGCAGCGGACGCATCGAAACGCGAGGTCGTCGACGACCGCCGCTGCTATCGGAAGACCGGTCCGGGCCGACATCACCAGACCTCACGTTGGTTGCCGCCCCGCGAGGTCGACCACCAGTTGTGCTGTTCCTCGGTGGCGTGTCCTAGCCCGAGTCGGCATCGTACAATCCTTCCCTTGTGGCGACCTTGAATCCGTGGTGGAGCAACGTCGTGGCATGGGGTATAGACCCCACGACCGGCCCCCCGAGAGGGCCGCTCGGGTCCAGGAACAGGAACGCTCGGGGCAGCCGGCGACCGCGCTAGGGCCTCGATGGCCTCGGAGTAGTCGTGGGACGACCCGATCCGGATCAGGTTATCGAGGACCTGTTTCGCGCTGAAGCGAATCGTGATATCGACGAGCTGGAAGGGTCGAGGCGGAGCGAGCTGGGAATGGACCGTCTCGCCGAGGGGACTCATGCTTATTCCCTCGTTAGCGGAACGAGTTTCTGCTCCAGGCACTCAATGCCGGCGACGATGACATCGCGCTTGTTTTTTCCGAACCGTCCGACCAGCCGGTCCAGTCGCGGGAGGTCCACCGGTTCGACCTGTACAGACGTACGCTTCTTCGACTGCCTGCCTTTGCCTGCCATGGGTGACTATGGACTTCCATACAATCAGAGGTATTTGGTTATTATGGGCGTCGAACCGTCGGGTCCCCGTGGTTCGGGGCGGCGGGAAGAAGAAGATCGAGGTCGCCAACGAGCAGGTCTGTGTTCGGTTGCCGGCGGGTCTCTACGAGGACTTGCTCCGAGTTATGGCCGCAGAGAAGCGCTGGTTCGACCGCCAGGACTTCGTCAAGGAAGCGGTGCGCGAGAAGATCGAGCGCCACCGGCGCCCAGGCGTCCACCCGGCCGCCGCCCAGGCCGCGGCGAGCATGCGGGTGACATGACTGCCTCGAGCTCCCTCCGCATGGGCGCGGCGCCTAGCTGGGCGGCAGCGAGGAAGATATCGAAGGAACGCTGGCGAACTCTCAGAGGCGCGCGCATAACCGTCAACTCGTTGAATTCGAAGAGTGCGATGTCCCGCGCCCCGGACCAATACGTTTCTTCCCTCTCGACCATGAGTTCACGCACCGTCGAGGAAGGAACCTTTGGGGTTTCATCAACCGTTGGGAGGTGGTGAAACAGTGTCCAGTGGAACAGCAGTAGGCCGTGTGACGTTCGACTCGTACGGGAACCTGATCGGAAGCGGCGGCAATGTCCCCCCGGGCTGGAAGGGGAAAGTCGACGTGGTGATCGAGCGCGTTGGCTCTGGCGGAACTCACACGACGGAGGTCATCTCGATGCTCGGAGAGGTTTACCTCGCCCGGCTTGCCCGTCGAGCGAGCCTTTCGGAATTCGAGGGAGAGTAGGTAGCGCCGCCGCGAGCGATCCCGAGTACCGCCGCCCTCGAGATTCGACGCGGAATTCAGGCGGCAGTCGACACTGTCACCACTATCGTAAGAACACCGGAAAACGAACCGCTCGGCAAGTCCACTGTCGCCGTTAGCGTCTGCGTCGTTCCGGCGTTCACTGTCAGGGGCGTGTTCGAGCCGCCGATCCCGAATCCTGGTGTCGTCGTGGAGATGTCCTCGGCTGTGCAGGACCCGAAGATCGCCGTGTTCGTCAGAGAAAGGGATACGGTCATGTGGCTACCTGCTCCACCGGTCCCGCCTGATCCAGTGGTGTCCCCCCAGCCACTGCACGATCCACCGACGAACTGGTAGTTGACAGCCGTCACGTTGACAGAGCTTACGACTGCCCCCAGAGCAGCGATAATCGCGATCACTACGATAACCACCACGACGACGATTGCCAGGTTGCGCGCCGTGTGGGACTTCCGCGGAGGAGCCGCCGGCGCATAGTAGGTCGGTGGAAAGGCTTGTGCTCCTGCGGGCACGGGATAGGTCGGAGGCGGTCCCCATTGCTGCGGTGGCGGTGGGGGAGGAGGCGGCGGGTATGGGCCGGCGGACATGGCTGCGGCTAGTGGTGTCCGGCTCTTGAACTTAGTGGCGAGCGTTCCAAAATTGTAGGTTGGCCCGCGCAGTTACTCTCCGGTACAGCCCGGGACCTTTGCGTTCCGAAATTCTCCGACGAGAAACGTCGCCCGAGACCGAGGCATTATGAGCCACCGCCATAGTCCCCATTCGGTTGCGGCGGGCGGAATCGCCGCAACCAACCGCCCGCCGCCTCCGAACAGGCATGACGGAGCGGAAACAGCCAGAAAGCGCGACCCCCGACCGATCACCCCCGGCGCGAGGGACATCGCGTTTCCGCCGACGCGCGAGCCCATGGGTGGCGCTCGGCGCCCTGTTCGCGGTCGGGTTCCTGATCGCGACCTCGGTCGCCCCCCAGCTGTTCCCAGCTACCAGCTCGACGGAGAAGTGGACCTCCAGTTTCCTGAATTTCGGGACCAATCCCGTCTCCCATACGCTCGAAGTGAACTTCGCGCGCGTCGGCTACATTGACCAGATCCCGCAGTGGAACTCGTCCGGTTTCATCGGCGGGACCCTCACGGGGAATGGCTCGTTCCTCGCCAACAGCTCGGGCTACGGCGTCATGCAGTTCAACTCGACCGCCAACGAAAACGGCGTCGTGAACTACCCCGTTGCCGGCGCCCTCGGCGCCAACGTCTCCTATCTCTTCACCAACCACCGGGTAGCCCTCAACGGCACCACGGCGGTCTGGTATGAGGAGATCTCCGAGATCGCCCAGACTTCCTCGCCCGTCACCTCGGGTAACGTCTCGGCCGCCTCGGGCGGTCAGGGTCAAAATGTCGTCTACCTGAAGGCGACGTATTCGGCGGGGAATTACACCTTCGCCGCCGACGACTTCGAGTGGAAGCACGGCGCGTATGATACGTTCACCTCGACGGCGTTCGCCGGTACGGTGAAGGTCCTCCCGCTGCACTTCTTCAACGTCTACTTCTATCTCCAGAAGACCGCCGCGACGCTCTCCATCGTCAACACGGCCAACGCCTCGGTGCTCGGGTCGGTCACGATCCACCCGCTGCTCGATGCGAACCTGACCAAGGTCGCGGCACTGACGGACGTCGTCACCATGCCTTCCGGGGCGACGGCCGCCCAGATCCTCGGAGACTACTACCTGGTCGACCACAACACGTACGCCGGGACACCTGCCGCAACGGGAGCGCCCGCGGTGGTGCCGTTCAGCGTCGGCGCCGCGAGCTACACGCCGGCGGCGCCGTTTGACCCGTCGGCCAACACCAACGTCTACTACAACGTCTCCGCGAGCCCAAGCTCCAGTGGCGGAGTCAACAGCTCACTCTCGGATTTCGCAGTAGTGACGAACTCCAGCTCGGCTGGGTCGGAGACGTCGAGCCTGGTCAACACCTCCTACGTGATCAACGGGACCAGCACGGCCTCCGAGGCGACCTCCAAACAGGCGGTACAGACGCTTCGGGCGATCGGCGAGCCGACCTACGTCAAGGGCAAGGGGACGCTCTACATCACGACCTGGACACCCTCAGCCATCGCGGCCCAGATCAACGGCTACCTCCAAGCCTACGTCAGCTCGAAGACCGGACTGGCGGCGAACCAGATCCACATCACCGGCTACATGGTCCAGAACGTCACCGTGCTGACCACCTACTCGAGCACCGCCCAGCAGACGGTGTCGAACTACCTCGCGGATGCGCTGCCGTCGATGCTCGCCGCCAACCACCTGGGCCTCGTGAACACCCAGACGGGAGCGATTGACGCGGGCGCGGACCTCGGGGAGTTCTTCGACATGGCAACCAAGCAGGTCGAGGCCCCGGTCATGGTGAACACGGGGCTCGTCCCTGAGATCTACGATCCCGTGAACGGACGCACCTACGTCACTCCCCAGGCAGCGGGCTTCCCGATCGGAAGCACCCTCCAGTCCTCGGGCGCGATCTTCGTGCCGGGGCAGGGAACGTTCCTGGGGTTCGGCGCCAACGGTCTTCCCCAGTTCGAGGGCTCGTCGTGCTTCATCATCTGCACGAGCGCACTCACGGGCGCGGCCTCGTCGGTCTCGAGCTTCCTAGGGAGCGCCGCGTCCTCGGTGGGCAACGCGATCGGCACCGTGACGAACACCGTGTCGAACGACGTGATCCAGCCGGTCTCGGGGACACTCTCCTCGGACTTGGGCGGAGTCGCGTCGTCCCTCGGGCAGGCCATCCAGCAGATCACCCCGATCGCCGGGGCTGCCACCTCGACTTTGGCCGGCTCAGTGAGCTCGGGGCTGGGTAGCATCGGCCAGACGCTCGGCACCGTCGCGGGTAGCTTCGGCTCGACGGCCAGCTCGGTCGCGATCGGCCTTGCCGCGGGCGTGACGTCGTTCTCGAACAACGTCTACCACCTCGGCGGCTCGATCGGCAGCTTGGTCCAGGGGGGCGCGAACTCGATTGTCAACACGCTGGGCGCGACGGTCGGGACTGCAAGCGCGGTCCTCTCTCCCTACTTTGCGGAGGCGGGCAACGCCATCGTCGGCACGGTCAAGGGCGGCGCGCAGGCGCTCTCCTCGCTCGGCTCGTCGATTGCGGCCGCGGGGAAGTCGGTGTTCAACACCGTGGGCTCGGCCATCGCCAAGGGCGCGGCGGGTGCCTGGAGCTCGGTCAGCAACGCGTTCGGCGCGCTGATCCAGCCGTTCCTCAACGGAGCGACGGGCGCCGTGGTCTCCAACGGGACGGGGACGATGTCCTGGCTCGACAGCCTGGGCGGAGGGCTCTCAACGCTGACGATCATCATCATCGTGATCGTCGTCGCGTTGATCCTGATCGTCGGTGTGTTCCTGCTGCTGTCCCACCGGCGCAAGCGGCACAGCGGGCATGAGCGCGGCGAAGGCCGACGCTCCCGCAGCCGCTCCGGTGGGCGGCGCACCCATCGCGCCGCGACCGCGAGCGTGGTCTCGGTCTTCGAGTGCAACGACCGATCGGCGGTCCCGGTTTAGGCCGGGACCCAACCCTTTCCAGGGAGGACGGCGATCGTGTCGACGTCAGCGTCAGCTCGCTCCAGCTGGGCCACCTGGGGGTTCTTCGCGGGACTCCTGGTGTTCGAGTTCGTCCTGGACATCGTCGGGGTCCTATTCGACGAGATCCTGGTCCCGGTCGAGCTCGTTCTCGATGCGGCCGTCGTCCTCTCCATTTTGTCGTCGCGGCCGCGGCCCAGTAGCGGGCGACGACTCGGTGCGAGCCGTCGCGGCCTGGTCCATAGCGGCCTCGCGCTCTACTGGTTGCTGTTCTTCGTATTCCTCGCCATCGCGATCTGGGCCGACGTCACCGTCGCGGGGTTCCCGCTCATCGGCGGATTCGTCCTGCTATTCTTCAGTTTCTTCCAATTCGTCATTTTCGGCGCCTTCGCCCTCTTCGGGCTCTACCTCACCCTGAGCGACCGGTCCCGGCCGCCCTCCGGACGACGTCTGGGGGCCCGCTGATGCGGGGAGTGCTCCCCCGGGCGTTCGTGGCGGCGCTCCTGGTCCTCGTTCTTCTGGGGGCGGCCCAGACGAGCCCGCCGCGCGTCGGCCCCCCCGGCGCGCCTCGCGCGACGGCGTTATCAGTAATTGATAGACCCGGCGCCTCGGCATATTCCGCGCCAAATCCCGCGGTCGACCACCCGGCGTCGGGCGGCGGTGGCGTCTCCTGGGGTCAGGTCTGCACCGGCCTGGTCAGTTGCTCCCCCGGGAACCCCAACGTCTTCACGGGCGCGATGGCCTCCTGGGATTTCGCCGATGGGTACGGAATCCTGTTTGGCGGGCGGACGTCGTCGGGTGCGCTCTACGCGACGACGCTGAACGAAACGTTGAAGTTCGTCACGGGAACCCCCCACTGGTCCACGATCGTCGCGAATGGGGGCAACGGTGACCCCAAGCAGCGCACCGACGCGGCGATCACCTACGACTGGCGCGACGGCTATGTCCTAATGTTCGGAGGGACGTCGACCACCGCCGGGACGGAGCGAAGCGACACGTGGAGCTTCCACGCCGGAACGTGGACCCAAGAACCGGCGGCGCCCGCGGCGATGAAGGCGACCTTCGGTGCCGGGATGGCCGCCCTGCCCGGGTCTTCGGGATACGTCCTCTACTTCGGTGGCTGCGCCGGCAGCGTCCTGACCTACTATGCCAACACGTGGGAGTACGTCGGCGGCACCTGGACGAACATCAGCTCTAGCGCGGGGACGGCTCCGCCTCGATCGTGCGGCGGCAAGCTCGTCTACGACTCCACGGACGGTTATTTCGTCTACTTCGGTGGGTTCACCTCCAGCGGTCCCCAGAACGGGACTTGGGAGTTCAACCCCGGCACCAGCCAATGGTCCCAAATCTTCGCGCCCGGGGCGGCAGGTCAGCCGAGTCCACGGGGACTCTCCGAGATGTCCTGCGTGGCGTTCGCCGCGGCCTGCTACCTCTACTCGGGCGCCTCGGGAACTATCGCGTCGGCCGTGAACCTCACGGGAGATCTCTGGAAGTTCTCCGCGGGCACCTGGATGAACGTCACCGCGATCTTTCCGGGTATCGGCCCCTCGACGGGGTGGTGGAGCGGCGCGACCTGGAACACCTCGAATGCGATGTATTTCGAAGGGGGCACGACGAAGACGGCGGGAAACACCAATGCGACCTACGCCATCGGCGCGATCGTCACCGGGATCTCTCTCCAATCGAACTTCGGCGAGGTCCTGAATGGCAGCGCGATCGAGCTCTATGCCAACGTCTCCGGCGGGGTCGGCCCATTCACTCTGACCTACGCGAACCTGCCGGGCTGCGCGAGCTCTAACACCACGGCGCTCCGATGCGTCACGAGCCAGGTCGGATACTTCCCTACGCTCGAGGTCGCTGCGCTCGATGGCGGCACGGGTCTCGCTACCGGTGAGAACACGATCGATTTTCCGCTCACCGTCGACCCGGTAAGCCAGGCGGCCGTCCAGCTGGAGATCAATGGCTATGTCCGGACCCAACCCGGATCCTTCTGGGGAGTCAACACCCAGGGCGGCTTCGGGAACTCGGCGAATGCCTCGGTGCTGAACGAGTCTGTGTTCAACACGCTCCGTTGGGGCGAAGGCGCCGGGACCAATGTCACCAGCTGTGTCAGCTACTCGCCAAACGGAGTCCCGTCGTCCTGCGGGGAGAACATCTCGACGTTCGTGAACTGGTGCGAGCTCAACCATTGCTCCGTCGAGCTCGGGATTCCCATTGAGCAGAACAACATGGGCGCGATCACCTACGAGATCGAATACATCGAGCGGAACCTCGGCTTCTATCCCTCGTCGTGGGGCCTCGGCAACGAACCCGAAGGCTGGACCGAATACGGGATCGCACCCCAGAACTGGCACAGCACCAACGACTTCACGATCACGGCCTCCGCGTGGGGGCAGCTCGTCAAGAACGCAGTCGCGGCAATCCGTTCCGTCGACACCACGACGCCGATCATCGGGATCGAGGCGTCCGGGTGCGGGGACGGCTTCGAGGCCGCCACGATGAACGTTGATGGACCGAATGTCAGCATCGTGGCCTGCCATGCCTACGCCGGCGGGGGGCAGAGCACCGCGAACCCGCCCCACAACCTCGCCGAGTTCCTGTCCCTGACGGCCACGGCGGGTCAGATCGGACGCTTGGGCGCCTTCCGGACCAGTCTCACCGCTCAGGACACCCTCGTCGCCACCCATTGCCCGAGCGGCTATAGTTGCGCGAATGTCCGGGAACGGGTCAACGAGTTCAATTCGTTCCTCGGAAACAACTACTTCTCGGAAAACTTCCCCGAGGTCGATGCGCTCGCCGTCGAGGAGTATTACATGCTCCTGGACAAGAACGTCAGCGGAGGTGATGTCTTCGACTTCACCGGGCAGGGCTATGGACTCTTCAACGTCGTGCCAAGCCAGCCGACCCCGGCCTGGTATCTCTACTCGACTGTCCTCAAGAACCTGACCCACGGGGACATCTACAACGTCACCTTCACCGGCCCGCAGCGGAACCTGATCGGTCTCGAAACGCACAACGCTTCTACCGGCGGGACGTCGCTCCTCCTGGTCAACGACAACTCGACGGTGAGCTTCATCGTCGATACCTCGAACTTCTACCCCGGGGTTCAACCTCGCGTCTACGCCTTCACGTCGGGGATGGCGACGCCGACGGTGACGGTCTACCCAGACTCGAGCTTCGATCGCCTCGTGACGCTGGCGCCCATGGAGGTGCTGTTGGTGAACTTCGGCAACGTCAGCGCGTCGACGCCGAACCCGATCGGGCAGCCTGCCGCGGCGCCACCGATCAACTCGACGATTTCGCCCGCAGCGGTGGAGCTCCTCAGCGCGATCGGTCTCGTGACGCTCTCGGTGATCTTCGTCATGGTCGCGATCATGGGCCGCCCCAAACACGGGCGTTCCGGACGCCGACGGGGGCGCTAGGATGCAGGGCGCAAGTGGCAACATGGCGCCGTCGCGGCGTGGCGGCGCGAATCGGTCGGCCCGGCCGCCGGGCGCGAGGCGGTCGGCGATTGTGATCATGGTGCTGATCCTCGGCGTTACCATCGTGGCCCAGGTCTCCGTCGAGGCGATCCTCGGCGAGGAAGCCACCCAAACGTCCTCCAACCAGAGCTGCTGGTTCTGGGTGATCGGATGTTCCACCACCCAGGTGTCGAACCCACAGGCCGAAGCCGCGGCGAACCTCGCGCAGCAGCTGATCCTTCCATTCGTCGTCATCGACATCGTGTTCATCCTGGGGGTCTCGTATGCTGTGGTCAGCGCGGCCCGTTCTGGACCGAGCGGCCGCCAGCTAGGCAGGGGTAGCTCCCGGAGGCCACGATGAACCTCTTCGCTGCGAAACCGAAGCCGGACTCCGTCAAGCTCGGACGGAGCTTCGAGGCTCCGGTCGAGATCCACTACTCCTCGGGGAGCGAGAAGTGGTGGCATGCGGGGAGGCTCTGGGTCGCCGATACCCGACCGATCCGCGAGCGTCAGTTCAACCCCGTACTGGCAGATCCCCGCAACCGCATCATCGTCGACAGTCTCGGGCAGAAGGGCGCCACCGTGGAGGGCGTGGCCCGTGGACTCACCCTCCCAACTCCGGTAGTTCGTGAGGTCGCGCGCGCGCTGGAAACCGCGGACAAGGAGCACGTCCTCCGGATCTACGGCATGGAGGAGCTCGCCAAGGAGGAGGAGCGTGTCCTGGTGACGATCGATCAGGATCTCCTCGCCGAGGCCCCGTCGATCCCCTACAGCCAGACCGAGAAGGGCGCTCGGCGGCAACAGTGGGCGATGATGTCGGGCATGGTGATTCTCGACGTGATTTTCCTCGTGCTCATGCTCGCCCTCACGTCCCAGAGCCAAGCCGGGGCGGTCACCCCAGGGGCCGTCAGCGGAACGCTGCTCCAGTTCGGCGAGCTCGTCTCGTTCCCGACGGCGATGTTGGCGCTCTATGTGTGGATGAATCGTCGAACCCTGGTTCGGGACATCTACATCCAGCCGTGCATCGAGAACCTGAGCGACACCCACACGGAGGCCGTCTACCTCGTGAACAGCGAGAAGACGCCGGCGGTGACGTACCTCGTGCGCCTGTTTCACCTCGAGGACGTCGCGGTCCGAGAGCTCACTGAGGAGATCGTCCGCTTCCAGTCGGACACGATCTTCAACCTTATGGAGGATCGCCAGGGCCTACGGGGCCAGCTGGACGCGTCGAAGGATCTGGGCATCGAACGCGACAACCAGCGCCTCGACCTCGAGATCCTCCACGGGGGACGCTCCCCCGGCGTCGGCGGGATGGGCTGGGCGACGCTTGTCCTGGTGATCGTCGTGGTCGCCGTCGTCGCGGGCGTCGCCGTCTACGCCACGATGGGGTGACCGGGAGTTTGCGGTGCGAGCTCGGTATTCGGCGCGGAATTGGGCGCTCGTGGCCGGCGTCCTCGTGTTGGTGAGTTCGCTCGGGACCGCGCCGCCGGCCCGAGCTGCAGCAGTGACTCCCGAGTTCGCCCCGCCCTCGATCCCGAGCCTGATCCTCGTGTATACCTTCTCGAGCGTTACCTACACCCAGCCGTACTTCCCGCTCTCGATCTACTGGACGGACCCAGAGTCTGGCGTCCTGAGTTACCAGTTCTCGGTGCCCGGCGGAAGCACTGCTGTCGGTGTCGTCGGGATCCCTCCTACCTGGCTGCTCGAGGACGCGGGGCCCGGTGCGATCACCTTCACGCCTGGCGCCGAGTCGCTGGTCTTCGACTCCTTCAACTCCACCCCGACCGACGGGGGCGACCTGTTCTCGGTCCAACTCCTCGCTCCACTTCCCGAGGAGCCGCTCTACGCGTCGCTGGTCGCCGAGGTGACGGTGCTCACGGCCCAGCTGGAGCTGGACAATGCCTCCCTCGGTGCGCGCATCGAGGCGGCGGAGAAACTGACCGCGCTGGCCCTCGAAGAGGAGAACGGCACCTACACCTACCGACTTACGCCGGGCACGGTGATCCGCGCTGGACTCGTCTACGAGCTCCCGATTTTCGTCGGACTGATGAGCGGGGGCCTCGCCAATGCGACCGTCACGAGCCGAGCGGCTTCGGGGCTGGAGGTCGCCTATGTCGCCGGGACCGGCACCCTCACGACTCCGACCTGGGAGACGTCGAACTTGGGAGCGGGGTCCTTCACCCTCACCGTCAACCTCTCGAGCTCCGAGGCTGACCAAATCGCCAACGGGAGCAGCGTCGTCACTCTCTCGGCTCCCGTCACGATTGGGACGTTCACAAATCTGGCGGGCGGAGTGATCGGGCCGAGCTCCTTCACCAACGAGACCGAGCCCTCAGGGTGGTGGTCGACGATCTTCGGGATCCAGACCCCGCCCCCCTCCGACGATCCCACGACAGTCGGTGAGATAATCGCGGACCTCGCCTGGTTCGGCGACTCCACCGCGGGCCGGGCGATGTACGCCTTGGTCACCCTGGTGGCCGTAATTACCTACGTCCTCGCCGCCCACAAACAGGCACGGCGCGCCATTAGCGGGAAGCGAGAGATTCGTCCAGGGGGAAGCGCGACATGACGATCACCCTCCTGCTCCTCTTCGCCGTCGTCGTCGCCGCGGTGATCTTAGTCTACGTCGCCGCGAAGGTCCTATGGTCGACGGTCTTCGATCTGACCCCTGCGACGTTCCTGGTGATCGAGCTCCTGACCTTCAGCGGTGGAGCATTCCTCGTCGGCTATCTCTACGCGATCCAGTCGGTCGAGCTCCTCGCCGCCATCCCCGCGGGGCTCACGATCGCCTGGTTCGTAATCGCCGGGGCGGTCTCGATGGCTCGGCGGAGCGGCTCGTCCGAGAGCCGAGGAACGAGCGAATGAGCTGGAACGGGCGGCAGCAGAGCGGGGTCGTCTTCCCCATCGCCGACAATAGCGAGAGCACCCGACTGGCGTTCTGGCGCCAGCACTCCCAACCGATCCCGACGCCGCTCCTCCAAATCACGGGCTGGATCGACGAGGATCCCGATCGGGAGGTCTACGTCCAGGTGGGCCGGGAGGTCGTGAAGGGAACTGCCAAGTCGAAGCCCGCCAATGTCCTTTTCCGGCTCCCTGACGACCCACGGGGCCGATCAGAGTTCACGTACGTCCTGACCTGGCTCCGACGCGAGCAGGCCCGTCGCTCCATGGTGAAGAAGCACCTCGACCGGGCGGAGTTGGCCGCCCAGGAGGCCCGGGCGATGCTCCAGGGACGCTGGGACGAGCTCTATGCGATCGACACGCTGGCCCGAGACGCCGGGCGGCGGGCGCGACTGAGCCTCCCAGGGGCGCTCGCAGAGCTACGGACATTCGTCGAGCAGGCTCGGGCCGAGGCGTCCCGCTGGCGCATCGCGCGGCGCCACTCTCAGGACGCCGATCTCCAGGTCCGGTCGTGGACACGAAAGTCCGTCGCACCAGTCTATCCCGGCATCAACGCGACGATCAATGCGTTCCTGGACGTCCAGGCACTCCGCGTGGCGACGGTCTCGAGCGGAGAGTTCATGCGACGCCCCAATCGGCCGTCTACTCGTTCGACTCCGTCCCCGCCGGCCAACTTGGAGGAGCTCCCCGCGAATGCGCCCTGACGGTCGCGACGAGGAGGCTACGACGGGCGAGGACTTCGCGCATCTCCCGAGCGCGAAGATCCTGACCGAACTGATCGAGGCTACGACGAGCGAAGGCTGGTGCCGTTGGGACTCCTATGACTCGGAGCTGCCGCATCCGTGCTTGGGGACCCTCTGGTCGTTCGCAAAGATCGCGGCCGCGGCCCAGTGCCGCGACCAGGAGGATCCTCCTCGTCCCGCCTCCGAGTTCTTGGGCGACGTGCATACCTTGGACGGCGAGTTCGGAGAGCCCCTCGAACGCCGTTGGCTGGTCACGAGCTATGAGGCCGCACGTCGGTTCGACGCGGTCCGGAATTACCTCTACCAGAGCGGACTCCTGAGCCTCCGAGAAGCCGAGCGCAGCGCCCCGGTCCGCTACCTCCACGACAAGGAGTTGAAGGGCGTTTGACCGAGAGCTGGGAGATCGACCTCGCCCGGGCCATCCTCCTCGATCGGGAGGACAAGGGGATCACCTTCGACGAGGCGCGGGCCCGCGCGGGCCGATACGCCCGGTGGATTCGCGAGCTCTCCACAGATCACGACTCGGGGAGTTGCTGGCTGGAGCCGGAGATCCGACACTGGCCGGGCGACCTCGGCTTTCACACCGGCCAGGTCACCGTCGTCGTCGCTCCTCAGGGGAAAGGGAAGACCAACACGTTCAGCCGCCAGATCGAGCTCGCCCTCGCCCACCGCCCGAGCTGGGATGTCTACACCAACCTGCCGTTCCTCTGGGAGACCGTTCCTGGTGCCCCCCGGCCCCCACGCCTCTACCCGGTCCGTCGAATGAGCGAGTTCCTCGAGGGGATGTGGGCCCGCACCCTGCCCTCTGGTCGGATCCCCGCGCTCGCCGTCGACGAGTCGGATCAGTTCGCGTCCGGCCATGACTGGTACAAGGACGAGGGTGAGTCCTGGACGCGGTTCCTGTACGTCGAGCGGCACTTTCGGGTCCGCGGTCCCCTGCTCGCCTACCACGTCTATGAGCACGTCCCCCAGCCGCTCCGTCGATCGGGAGATCTCCGTGGCAGCTACTTCCGGTTGGTCCTTGTCGGCAAGGAGCACCGGATGGTGCGCCAGGAGGATCCCAGCCAGTGGTTCTCGGTCGACGAGACGAACCTCCCCTTCGCCAGCCTGGGCCTCCGCGGGTTCAAGATCGACGTCGACATGGGCGAACTCGAGGAGGAGCTCACCGGCGGGACGCTGGCCGAACTCTGCCGGCAGGGACTCGACTATCTTGGTCGGCACCGCGCCGCCGAGGATCACGCCACCCGTGCGGGCCGGCTGAACCGGGAACTCGTCGCCGAGGAGCGGGAGTCCCGGGACAAAGTCAAGGGCGCGGGCACTCGACGACGCGAGCGAATCGTCGCGTGGTGGCTCGATAACCTGAACGCCGAGACCGCCGAGTGCTGTCGGAAGTTCACCACCAGTCGACGGTTCGCGGTGGAGACGCGCGAGGCCGCGCGGGAGCAGCTCATTCGGCGCGGAATACCCGAGGACGCCAAGCTGCCCGGCCGACCAGGGAGCAACGAGCAGGACCATGTGGACGATCGATAGTACGCGCGCAGGAGCGTTCTGGGGGCGCGGTCGCGCCGGCCCGGCCGGTCGGGCGGCGCTCTCCGCGGGTCCGGCCGCGGCGCTGCTCTTGGTCGCTCAGATCTCTTCGGTGGGTCTCACGGACCTGGTCCTCCCTTTCGTGATCAGTTTCGCGGCGATTGCTCCCTGGGTGTTCGCGCTGAAGCCCCGACCGCTCGCGTTCTTGGCGGGGGCGACGGTCGTGCCGGTCCTAGCGCTGCTGATCGAGCTCGAGGCTCAGAGCGCCATGGGACTCCTACTCGGGCCGACCGTCGTGCTCCTGCTGGTCGCGCCGGTCACGGAGGAGCTGCTCAAGTTCGGAGTCGCGGTCCCGACAGGGGCCACCTACCAGACCGCCGCCGGCGCGGCCCTGGGCTTCGCCGCGTCGGAGAACGGAATCTACTACCTCGCCGCGTGGGGAGGATCCACGACCACCCTCCTGACTCTCGTGGTGATTCGGTCGATCACAGACCCCCTGGTGCACACCGCGGCGACGACGCTTACGGTGAGCTCCTGGAGGGGCCCAGCGGCCGCGTTCCCCGCGGGGATCCTCCTCCACGCGAGCTGGAATGCGTTGACCCTGGTCCTTGCAGAAGCCCCTGAGGGCGTCGCGCTGCCCCTGTTCGGGCTCGCGGTAGTGGGGCTGTTCGTGGTGCTCTATCTGGAGCACCGCTGGCGGGCGACACGCCGCGCACTCGTCGATCGTCGGACCCGCTCCCCAGTCTGGGAGGCATTCGGAGCATGAGGAAGCGAGGGAAGCACCTCTACCGGGATGGAGCCGCGCCGGCGGAGGAACGTGAGTTCGATCGACGTTACGGCGAGAGAGGATCGGAAGCCTACGGCGCCACGGTCGGCAAGGTCGCCCGGGAGCAGGCGGCCCAGCGGGGCGGTCGGAAGGTCGAGCGGGTTCGGCGCCATAGGTCGACGAGCTCCACAGGACGTCCATTCGAGGTGCGGGAACACGAGGCGGTCGTCGTTCCCGAGGAGGAGGACCATCCAAGAAGCGGGAGCGGGACTCACGACGTTCAGGACCATGGTGCGAGGTCCCCGACCGGGCGGTCCTACCGGGTCCGCAAGCACCGCGCCAAGAACCCCCGCCGAAGAATGCGGTAAACGGTTCCCTTTCGGCCGGTCAGGCGACCGATTGGTCGCCTCTCGGTGGCGATAAGTCCGGAGAGGGGTTTACCACACGGGCCCTTTCGGCCAGCAGGGTCGCATAGACCTTGCGGCAGGTGCTGGAGGGGAGCTGGACCGATCGGGCGACCTCGTTCCATGTCCGCTTCTCTCCGTTAGGTTTCGGAGTCTCGCGGAGTTCCTGGATCTGCCGGACGTGGCGCGGCTGCACCTTCCGCGGCCGTCCGATCGGTTTCCCGCTCCTTGTGGGCCGGACGCCGGAGCGGATCGCGTCCATCGTCTCCTGCGTCCGCTCCCGGGCGAGGTCGGCCTCCAGCTCAGCCATCCCCGCCAGCACCGTCCGGACCGCCCGGCCCGTGGGTGTAGACGTGTCGAGCTGCTGGTCGACCAGGACGACGCGGACATCGTGTGCGCGGGCCAGCTCGAAGAACTCCAGTATGGTGCGTGCCGACCGCCCGAGCCGGTCGAGCTTCGCGGCGTAGACGGCGGAGATCTCCCCGCGAGCGATCGCCGCGCGAAGGCGGGGCGGTCCTCGGTGCGGCCGGAGACCGCCTCGTCGACGAACTCACGGGCCCCTGGCGCGGCGCCGCGGAGTCGATCGAGCTGCTGGGTGACCGTCTGTTTCTCGGTGGAGACGCGCGCGTAGAGGGCGTCGATCATCGGCGCTATCCCCGGTAAAGGATTGCAGCCGATCTCGCGTGGCGTTCCGTACGCGTCTCGGTCCCGTGCGAGGGATGGTCGCACGCGCACGGAACCGCCGCGTAGCCACTCGATGGGGCACCGGGGATCTTCGAGGCGCTCCCCGTGCATCGGCGGTGGTTCCGCTGGCGGCAGCGACCGCATACAGGTGGATCATTCAAGACGTCTTGGTTCTCGACGGAGGATTCGGACGTCCGAGGCTCGAGACCTGTATGCGCGCCACTCGGAGCATGCTCCACGAAGGCGTGCCCGTCGGCAGTCACATTCCCGTCGGGAGCGCCCGGAAAACCGGAGTGAACGATCTCCAACCTTCCGCAGCGCCGGTGGTTCGTCGGGTAGCGGTACTCGCAACCTCCGACCCGGGGGGACGTAGAACTCACGTTATACCCCTCCGCGGCTGATGATAGATATGCCGGTTTCCAGAGCTGACTTCATCCGCGGTCGAACGATTGACTCCGATGAGGAAAAGGTCACCAAATTCTTGACACAGCACAAGGGCGAGGCGTTCACCGCCGAGGAAATCGCGAAAGCGATTGGACACAAATCGACGGCTCAGGTCGGCGGCAACACGGAGTTCGCGGAGACACTGCGGCTTTCCGGGCTCATCTTCTTCGATCTCTTCCTCCAGTCGCTCGTGATAGGCGACAAAATCGTCCTGGGTGGAGTTCAAACAGCGAGAGGTTTCGAGCGGTACTACGCGGCTCTCCCGTAGGTACCCCCTAGCCCGGAACCACGACAGGGCCCGTTCCGCATACCCCATGTTAGTCGACGCCCCGCCTTTCGGAACGCCACTAGTCCCGGACGTCCGACGCGACTTGTTTGCGTGTCTTCGTCCGCGGCCCCGGATTTACTGACGTGCCGCGAGTAGAAGCGGCTCGCGCAGCAGCGCGACGTAGACCAGCTGCTCGAGCTCGGGATCCCAACCGATCGGCTGCAGACTTTCGGAACAGCCTTTCCAGCGCACGTTCGCCGCCCAGCAGCTCCCAAGTGAGCGCATCGCGGGGCTCCGGCCTCGGCCCTTTGGAGAGCTCGAAGACGCGGCTGCCCGAGGTTCCGAGCGCCGCCCCCGTCTGGCGCCAGCTGAGTCCCTGGACGCGGAGCGAGAGCGCCCGGAGCAGATCCTCTCGCGCCCAGCGACGGGGCCGGCCGAGGGCCATCAGAGCCCCCCGCACGCCGGGCAGTGGCAGCCCTTCGCGTGCCAGGTCCCGTTCACCAGACGATGCGTCGCCATGAACAGGAGGCAGGCCGGGTGCCCGGTTCCCGCGTCGGTCGGAGACCCCAGGGCGAGCGGCTCGTCGCAGACCGGACAGATCGTCACGGTGCCCCTCCCTTGACGATCCCGCAGTAGTGCTTCGTCGCCACGGTGGTCGAGCTGTGTCCCCAAGGCGAGCAGCGCCCGCACCCGCACTCCTCGGCCTTGTGATCGTTGTCCTGGCACGCTGGGCAGCTCGAGCACGCCGCGTTGGCCCAGTCCCCAGCGGCTACGCGTTCCTCCGGGTGGGTGGCGGCCCAGGCCGCCCGCGCCCGGTCGCCCCTGGTGGCGCCGAGCTCCGACTCCTCTCGGACCCCTTCGGCGGCGCTCTCCCTTACAATCCTACTTTTCAAGGAAAGAGGTTGCCCGGGTTCCCCCGGGCTGCTGCCGCTCCCCGACCGGGAGCGGGGGAACCTCGGGGGAACCTGGGGGGAACCCGAAAGGGGTGGTTCCCCCGCGGGGGAACCTGGGGGAACCTGCCGATCTGCGAGGTTCCCCCTGTCCGGTTCAGAAACCCCCGATGGGGTCCGGGTCTCCTGTGGCCGGTCTAGCGACAACTGGACCCCGGGGGAACCTGGGGAACCTGGGGAACCCCAAACTGACGAATCCGCATCCGGGGCGTCTGGGTCTACCTCGTCAGCCGCCAAGCGGTAGTAAACGGGCTGCCCGTGGTCCTTCTGGCGCCCGAGGCGGACCCCGAGGCGCGCCAGGACTGCCCGGGACCTCCCGATCGCGTTGCCGACCGTCTGGGCGCTGGCACCCTTCGGGAAGCTCATGGGGCGCGTCCCCATGATCCAGGCGGCGACGTCCTCGGCGCGGACCGGATGGTCGCCCGGCTGCTTGGGCGCGAAGTAGTCGTAGAGGGCGGCCACCCAGCGGTCCGCGGCCGATGCATCGGTCTGCAGCTCCACGTTCGACTCCCAGGCCATCAGGAACGCCTCCTCCCCGACCCCCATGGCGATCGACATCGCCCGGCCGACCCTGACGAAGTCGGCCATCGCAGAGGAGTGCGGGCGCAGCTGGGTATCGCGGAGCACGCGCGCGGTGGCGACGCAGAGGTCCAGGAGGCCCCCGAGGACCTCGGGGTGGTCCTTCTCCCACTCCGCGTCGAGGAACTCCTTGGGGAGGGGCGAGCGGATCCGCGCGGGGGTCAGGAACAGGCACCGTCGGAGAAGGTCCGCGAGGCGGGGGATGGCTGTGATCCCGTTGATCTGGACCGAGCGCCAGACGGTGACGACGGTCTCCTCCTGGACGGTGTAGGCGGTCCGCTTGACGAGGCCCGTGCCGCTGGAGATCCGGCAGATGTAGTCCGAGAGCTCCATGGAGATCGCGCTGACGTTGTCGAAGTTCACCACCGCGTGGTTCACGGCGATGTTCATCGCCTCGTCGTCGTCCTTCGGCGCCGGGGGCTTCATGTGCGGCACCGTCGACGGGTCCCACACCGCCTGGTAGCGGGCCATCATCGAGGACTTCCCCGTCCCCTCGTCGCCAGCGAGCACCTTGACCGTCTTCGGGGTCCGGGGGCAGAGGATCGCCTGGACGAGGTCGGCGAGCGCGAGGATCCGTTGGTTGCGGCCGCCCTGGACGTCCGGTAGCGGGACGAACTTCCAGAGGCGGTTGACTCGTTGCCAGCTCTTGTCGTCGGCCGGGTCGGCGCGTGTGGGGACCGGCAACGGGAGCATGTGGGCACGGGCGTCGAAGATCGGGTGGCCCACCTCCTCCAGTTTCCAGCCCTCGGCGCTGACGACGATGCAGCGGCGCGCCTCGTCGACCATGTCGATCCGCGAGCGGAGCGGTCCGTCGGGCGCCACGCGCAGCGAGAGGTCGACGACCCGGGCCCGCGGAAGGGCTCGGGCCAGAGCGCGGCTGGTGAGCGTCCGCGCGGCCATCTTCAAGGACTTGAAGGGGATCACTCGGCCGCGAATCGAGAACAGCTGGTAGCCCATGCGATCGACGAAGTCGTCGGAGGCCGGCGAGAGTACCTCCAGCCCCCGCTCGGTCGGGATGGCGACGCGTGGTTCGAGACCGATCGTTCGGAAGGGCCGGAAGTGGAGCTCCGCGACCAGCTGGTTGTAGAGGACGTACCCACGCTCGACGGGCTGCCCGCCTTCGGTCGGTGCGTCGTCGTCGTCGTCGGCGGCTGTGTCCTCGTTCTTCGAGTCGTCCTTGAAGAGGATCGGGAGCAGTGGCTCCTCGTCCCAGCCGAGTCGTCCCTCCCACGGGTTTCTTGGTGGCTCGGGGAGCTCGCGATTCGACTCGACGACGATCGCGGCCACGAGCGGGTCCTGCTCGGCGAGCTTCCGGAGCTGGATGCTGTAGATCCCCTTGGTGGAGAACCGCTTGAGCGTCGAGCTGACGTTGGACTCCGGCCAGTCGAGGAACCCGGCGATCTGGGGCACCGTGGCACCCGCCTTGAATAGGAGACCGCATAGCGCGAGGTTCGTCGAGTGGGCGCGGGGCTCGCCTCGGGTGGTCTCCAGGAGACGCCGAAAGATCGGTCCGTCCGCCCCTCCGCCTTCCACTCGGGTCAAGAGTTCGGCCGCGCCCCCCACCAGCTGGAAGTCGGGCCGAGCGGGCGCACCCACTGGAGGGAGGGGTCCCGGCTTTCGCGCGGGGACGGTCGCGCGCTTCCCGTGGGCCGAGACGGCGAACGGCGTGGCCCCGGGAGCATGGGTGGGGAGGTAGTAGGCGCGCGCCGGATCCTTGCAGGCCGGGTCCGAGTGGCCGAGGACGAGGATATCGTTGAGCGCGGGCCAGATGGAGGGCCAGTCGGCCACCGGCACGGCGGCGGCGAGGGGTACGACGATGCGGTGCTTGGGGTGCTCGGGCG
This sequence comes from Thermoplasmata archaeon, assembly GCA_022750125.1. Taxonomy (GTDB): domain Archaea; phylum Thermoplasmatota; class Thermoplasmata; order Lutacidiplasmatales; family UBA184; genus JAKIVR01. Next base: position 2,260 of record JAKIWH010000022.1, on the reverse strand, counting down.
TCGAGGAATGGGTCGAGTGGAGGACGAACTCCACCCCGAGTTTCCGGAGGTTCGCCTCCAGGACCGCTGCCGGTGTCCCATCGTCGACGTCAGCGACGAACGCGCTGAGCTCCTTGACGTTCGAGTTCAAGCGGACGCCGCCCACGTAGACGGCAGGGGACCACAGCGGTCCCCCCTTCTCCTTCCGCTCGTCCGATCCGAGGAGGATCTCTCGCAGTTGGCCCCACGCGGGCGTATCGGCGACCGGCAGGGTGTGCGTCAGCGAGGCGTACCGGACGATCGGGAGCTCGACCGAGCATGTGTCGCACTTGGGCGACATCGGCTAGAGCTCCAGCCGGGAGAGCACGTGGTCTTCGGCCTTCCGAGCGCTCTCCTGGAGGACCGCCGCGGTAGGGGGCGTCTCGTCGTCGGGGATGTCGACCAGCATAGCGACCGGGAGCGTCAGGGAGGCGCGGGCGCGGCCCGCGCCGAGGATGATCTCGACCTTGCCGCGGCGCTGGGCCCGGTAAAGGACCGGGAGGTCGGCCGCGAGCACCACCTCCCCGCGCTCGTTGACGACCCGGACGTGCGTGGTCGGCTCCAGGGCGAGGGTATTCGGCGAGGAATTGCCCGACATCACTCGGAGGGAACCGGGAGCGCCTCGCTCGGCGTCGGCGCCGCGCCGTCCGCTGGAGGGGAGGACGCAGACGCGCCCTCCTCCGTCGCGGCATCGAGCGTTCGGGGCGCCTTCGGCTTCTTGCTCTGTTTGGTGCCCGGGGACCGCGCCGGCTTCACCTGGGCGGACGCCGTGGGGGCTTTCTCCGTCGGTTCGTCGGCCGCTTTCTTGGGCCGTCCGACGCCGCGGATCCCTCCCAGCCAGTCCAACATCCCCTCGCGGAGATCGGCCGCCACCTTGCGCCCCTTGTCGGTCGCTTGCAGGTTCGACCACTCCCAGTCCTGCATGATCCTCAGCGCCTTCGTCGGAGGGTATTCCCTCATCCCAACGCTGAAAGCGGCGATCCGCGGCTCCTTGACGCCGACGTCGATCGATTCGACATCGAGTTCGATGTGGACGGTTCCCCTCTGGTTCCCAGCCGAGACGCTGACGCCGGAGATAGGGCCGAGATCGGAGAGCAGCTTCTTGCCAATCGCCTCGACGCCCGGGTGCTCTGCGATATCCCTCGAGACGAGTGGGAGCTTCGGTACGGGGGGCGCCCGTGGACGGGACGACTCGGGAGTCCTCGGGCTCTCGCTCTTGACGACCTTCCCCGTGAGGGAGTTCCAGCGGTGCCCGTTGCTGCACCGGAAGTCCTTAGAGTACCCCTCGTAGGTCACCTCCGGCGCCCCGTGCTTGCCGCATCCCTTCACTGTGCAGTCCGGGAACTTGGCCCGGGAGATCGCGCCGCGCCGCTGCTGCTTTGCTCGAGTCCGTCGGTTGATGCGGGCGGAGGCCTGCTGAACCTCTGCCTTGAACTGGTGCGTGTTGAGCTCGCTGCGCTTCTGCTGGTCGAGGAGGGCCCTGACCTCGTTCGGGGTTGCCTCCTTGGGGAGCGAGAGGAAGATCTCGCCGTGGGTAGCCGACAGGTCCTCGCTCTCGATCGCCTTCAGTGCGGGCTCGGGGAGTCCGAGCAGGCGGATGCGGTTCGACAGCCATGGCTGTGACTTCCCGATCCGCTTGGCGAGCTCCCCTTGGGAGGGGGCCCCCTCGCCGCCGAGGACCTTCTGGAGCGCACGCGCCTCCTCCAACGGTGAGAGGTCCTCGCGTTGTAGATTCTCGACCAGCTGGGCCTCTAGTATCTCGGTGTCGGTGAACTCGCGGACTACCGCGGGGACCGTGATCAATCCGGCGAGGCGCGCCGCCGCCGCCCGCCGGAAGCCAAAGACCAGGCGGTAGCCCTTGGTCCCCTTCTCCTTAGTGACGACGACGGGCTCGAGCACGCCCTGGGTCTTGATCGAGGCTGCCAGCTCGCGGACGGACTCGTCGTGCGAGTTCACCGTCCGTACGTTCAGCTCGGCGTCCGTGCGGAGTTCCTTGAGGGGGATTTCGACCAGCTGCTCGGAGACGGTCATGCTACGAGCACCTCCTCCATGCCGTGGAGGTCCTCGACGGGAGCCCCTTGCGTCTCCTCAGCGACCAACGCGATCAGATCGCGAGTCTGCGCTGCGGGACGTCCTCGGCGCCGCGCCTGGTTGAGCACCCGGCGATTCGCGTCCTTAGGTGCGGAACCCAGCGGGCCCGGCTCCCGGATTGGATCGGACCGACCGTCTCGGGCTTCCGAAG
>JAKIWH010000109.1 GCA_022750125.1 Thermoplasmata archaeon | reverse complement strand
ACCGTCGACTCGAACAACCTCTCCGGCACCAATGTCGGGATCGGGGGGAGCTTGGTCGGCAACCTGACGATCAACGACAACACGGGGTACGCCACGGGATTCCTTGCGCTGCTCGGAGAAGCGTACAACTTGAGCTTCGCCCGGAACGTGGGCGCCATGGGCCTCACGGGGATTGAGGTCGACGGCGGTACGAACATCAGCCTCGAGGGAAACCGGTACACCGACTCCGTGGTGGGTGGGTTCAGGCTCTCGGGCATCACGGGAGGCAAGGTCGACGGGAATCTCGCGAGCGGCGGCTATCCTGGTGCGTTCGGTATAGAGCTCTCGAGCTCGAGCGCGCTGTCGGTCACGAACAGCACCCTCTCGAACTGCTCCGTCGGGCTCGAGATCGACAACTCCACCCGGATTTCGGCTGTCGGGAACACCCTCGGGGCGGACAACTCTTCGTTCACCCTCCTTGCCGATGGCGGCGTCCTCCTCTACCACAACAATTTCGAGGCGGACCGGGGCTACACTATCGCCGCATCCGCCGGATTGAGCTTCAACGCGGCGTATCCGGTCGGGGGGAACTTCTGGTCGAACTACACTTCCGCGGACACCCGGTCCGACCCGGTCCAGAAGGACCCGGGTCCGGACAACATCGTGGACCAACCGTTCCTCGCGAGGGGAGGGGTCGACGACGCGTACCCGCTCGCCAGCCCGTGGTCGTTCCCGGTCGTGCAGTTCCTCGCGCATGGCCTCCCCGCCTCGTTCAATTGGTCGATCTCCGTGACCTTCCTCGGAGCCGGGTCCGGCACCTCGAATCTTTCCGGCGGCGCGGGAGTCCTCAACCTCTCGGTGCCGTACGGCGCGCGGATCCCGTTCGACTTCAGAGTGGGAGCCGTCGCGGGGTATGTCCCGACACCGCGGGCGGCACTGGGGAACACGAGCCCCGCACTCCTCGTGGTGACGATCAATTTCGCGCCGTTCCTCGCTCCCGTCCGCTTTCACGAAGGGGGGCTCGCCGCGGGAACGACCTGGTCGGTCACGGCCGATGGGCGCCAGTTCACTTCGACGACTGCGTGGGTCAACCTCTCCCTCGCGAACGGCAGCTACGCGTACGCGATCCCTGCCGTCGGTGGGTACAACACGATCTTGCCCGGGATCGTAGTCGTGACCGGATCGACCGTATCGGTCCTCCTAAACTTCTCGACGTTCGACTTCGAGGTCACGTTCCTCGAGTACGGCCTCGCGAACGGCACCCCGTGGACCCTCACGCTCCTCGGCAACACCTTCACCCAAACCTCCCGCGACGCCTACTTCCAGCTCCCGAACGGAAGCTACCCGTTCGGCGTGAACCGGGTCGCGGGCTACCTCCTCCTCAGCAAGAACGGCACCCTCACGGTTGCGGGGCGGGCCGTGGCGCTTCAGATCGCGTTCGGGCTCCCCCCTGCGCCGCCTCCACCACCACCGCCGCCGGCCACCACTCCGCTCCTCGAGTATCTCCTCGCGGGAGTGGCAGTCGCCGCCCTCGTTCTCGGATGGGGGTTCGGCCGTCGGAACCGGGGAACTCCGGAGGCCGGCGAGCATCCGCGAGCCCCTCCAGGGAGCGCGGCGGACGCGGAGGGGCCATCGGCGTACGACGACGAGCCTCCGTAGCGTTTACCGAGGATCCCCCCAACGGAACACAACGGACATTAGGTAGGGCTCGCTCGGCTCCCCGTATGCCGGAGAGCTCCGCCGTTTCCTCCCCTCCCGCCTCGACCATCCGCGCCCGGTGCCGTACCGGGATCGAGGGCCTCGACAACATCCTCGAAGGGGGCATCCCGAAGGGAAACACGGTGCTCGTCGCAGGGAGCGTCGGGACCGGCAAGACCACGCTGACCCTCGAATTCTTGATCCGGGGCGCCGAGGTGGGGGAGCGGTCGCTGTTCCTCTCGGTGACCGAAGCGAGCGAGAAGCTCCTCGAGAACATGCGGAGCTTCGAGTTCTTCCAGCCGGGGCTCCTTGCCTCGGGCCAGCTCACCCTCATCGACGTTCCCGTCGTCTACGCGAAGCTCGGGCTCACCCACGAGGAGCTCGGCATCGACGAGATCGATGCGCTCCTCCAGACGATCAGCCGGCTCCTCGTCGAGACCCGGGCGCAGCGTGTCGTGATCGACTCGATCACGAGCCTCGGCTACCGGATCAAGCGGGAGGAGCGGATCCGCGACTTCATGCTCCGCCTCTCCCAGATGCTCTCGCAGCACGGCTGCACGACACTTCTCGTCTCGGAGATCGGACCGCTCCCTGGCCGGTACTCGCTGCACGGTGTTGAGGAGGTGGTCGTCGACGGGGTGGTGCTCCTCGGCAACGTCCGCCGGCAGGGGGACATCCTCCGGGTGCTCCAGGTGATCAAGATGCGGGGCACCTCCCACTCCCGCGCGCAGTACGTGGTCGAGATGACCCCGATCGGCCTCCTGCTCGCCCCCCACCTGAAGGGCGCCCGCGCCGAGGACGACTAGCGTGGTGCGCGAGACGGACCTCGGGGAGCGGCTGCGGAGCCTCTCCGCCGGCGCAGCGATCGCGCTGCGCCTGGACCCGCAGAACTACGCCGACAATTACCTGCTCGCGCTCAACGCGACGATCCGCGACGTCGGGGCCGACCCGAATGCCCACACGATCTACGTCTCGGTGACGAACCCCGCCTCGCTCGTCTGGACGATCGCGCAGGCGCTCGACATCTCGCCCGACCGGATCTCCTTCGTGGACGCCATCTCGCACATCATGATGGAGTTCCGGAACCCGCTCCCGAACGCCACCTACCTCGAGAGCCCCCGCATGCTCGAGAACCTGATGCTCCGGGTCGAGTACCTGCTTCGGAAACACTCCGAGCGGCGGAACATCGTCATCCTCGACAGCGTGAACTCGCTCGCGATCCACAACCCCCCCGCCCTCCTTTCCGAGTTCTTCCACATCCTCATCAACAATCTCAAGGCGCGACGGGTGCTCACGGTGCTGCTCGCCACCGCGGACGAGACCACCACGACCATCGACCAGATCCTCTCGCTCGTGGTGGACGAGACGATCGACGTGCGGGTCGAGCCAGAGGAGCTGTGAGCGAGCCCGCGCAGCTCTTCGGGCTCCCCGGCGTCGATGAGGCGATCCGCGGCGGCGTGCGGGGCGGCTGGCTCGCGCTCCTCCTCGACCGGCCCGGCACCGGAGCGCAGCTTCTCGCAAAGCAGTTCGCGCACGCGGCCCCCAGGGGCCGGAACACCCTCTTCTATTCGACCACGGAGCCGACGACCGACCTTCCGGAGGTGTTCCGCGGCTTTGGTTGGGACCCTGCCGGGATCCACTTCACCGACCTCGACCGGGTCTACTTCGCACGGATGCACCGGCGCGAGCTCGAGACGGCGCAGGCTCGGGAGCGGGGGCTCTCCCTCGCCGAGCTCGCTCCCGTGGACCACCCTACCGATACCCCGACGCCCGGAGGATTGAGCCAGAAGCTCCTCTCCGACCTTGCGCAGCTCGACGGCCCATTCCGGCTCATCCTCGATTCTAGCGACTTCCTGTTCGAGGTGCTCGAACCGCTCGAGGGCTCCACGCTCGTCCGGCAGGTGCGTAATCGCGCGCTCGAGCTCTCCGGGGAGGCTCTCGTGCTCCTGAACCCCGAGGTCGTGGACCGGCGCCACCTCTCCCTCCTCGAGGGGATCGCGGACGTCGTGCTTCGTTTGGAGAGTCCGGAGCAGCTTGCCGCCACCACCCGGCGGCTCCTCCTTCAGAAGCTCCGCAACCACCCCGAGCGGTGCGGGGTCTTCCCGGTCGAGCCGACGCCGGGCGGCTTTCGCGAGGTGGACTCCCTCACCCACCCGCCAGCGAACCGTTAAGTGGGCTCGCCCCGGTTCGAAGGGCGGAAGGGATCCGCGTGGAGGATGTGCTCATCCGGGTGAGCGAAAAGGTCACGCTCACGAACCCGGTGCTCATCGAGGGGCTCCCCGGTGTGGGGAACGTCGGCAAGCTCGCCGCGGATTACCTGCGCGACAAGCTCCCTGCAACACCGCTCGCGACCATCCACTCGAAGTACTTCCCCCCGCAAGTGTACGTCAACGAGCAGGGGATCATCCGGCTCGTCTCGAACGAGCTGAGCTACTGGAAGGCGAAGAAGGCCGAGCAGCGGGACGTCATTCTCCTCGGAGGAGACTACCAAGGGATCTCTCCCGAAGGACAGTACGAGCTCACGGAGCAGGTGCTCAAGTTCGTGGTGAAGCTCGGCGTGAAGGAGGTGTTCACGCTCGCAGGATTCGCCCAAGGTCATCTCGTGGAGACGCCGCGGGTCCTCGGGGCGGCCACTTCGCTCGACGGCGTCGAGGCGATGAAGAAGCACGGAGTCGTCTTCTCCCGGAACGATCCGGGCGGCGGCCTCATCGGCGCGAGCGGACTGTTCCTCGGCCTCGGCAAGCTGTTCGGGATGGAGGGCGTCTGCTTGATGGGCGAGACCTCCGGATACTTCGTCGACCCTCGGGGTGCGGAGGCGGTGCTGCGCGTGCTCTCGGCGGCGCTCCACCTCGAGATCGACCTCTCGGAGCTCAAGGCGAAGGCCGCGGAGATCGACCGCATCGCCCTCAAGATCCACGACGCCGAGGCGGGCCGCAGCGCCCCCTCCGCCGAGCGGACCCGCGAAGACCTCGGCTACATCGGGTAGCCGTCCGTGCCCGAGCCGGCGCCCGGGATTCGGGAGCCGGCGGCAGAACTCCTCGACCGGCTCCGGAGGCTTTCCGACCCGGACGGTTTCCTCCCGTTCGACCGGTACTGGGAGATCGTACAATTCACCGACGGAACGGGCTACTTTGCGCGCCCCTCCTCTCCGCTCGGGCCGGGGGGCGACTACTACACGGCTCCCGCGGTCTCCGCCCTCTTCGGCGCGACCCTCGCCGACCGACTGCTCGACTCCTGGAGAGAGTTGGACCGGCCCGCACGATTCAAGTTCGTCGAGCTCGGTGCAGGGG
>JAKIWH010000108.1 GCA_022750125.1 Thermoplasmata archaeon | reverse complement strand
TCCCGACCGTGACGCCCGTGCCGTTCCGGATCAGGCCGAAATCGGCGACCCCCATCGGAGCCGGGGCGGTCGAGAAGAGCGGGGCCACCGTCCCTTTGGCGAGCTTGCCCCCGCCGTGAAAGTTGGGGAGATAGACGTCGCGGCTCGGAACATGGGCCGCCGAGATGCTCGCGAGCGCTCGCTCGGAGGGACCGAGCCCTCCGCCGAGCGAATGGGCAGGGAGCGGAGCGACCGGCGCTCCATGCCCGAGATTGGCTGCGCCTAAGAAACCCGCGCTCGGAGCAAGCGCGCCCAGGGCCACAAGAACCACCGCAACGACCAGCAGACGGCCGACACCACGGGACGCTCTCGACGCGCTCACGGAGGTTCTCTAGCGCCTGCGGGGGATGTAATCTTGCCTCCGCACAGAGCTCGGGCAGTGCGGCGAGGTAGACTCCCAGCGCTCGAGCTCCGGAATCGCGGCATCCGTCATTTCCCCCAGCTTCGGCGAAGCTGCTCCAGCACCTCGAGCCATTCGAGTCCTTTCGCTACCCCGAGGGCCGCCTCGGGAAACTGGGTCCGGGAGAAGTAGGCGCGGAGCTCCTCCTGCCGGCCGAACCCAACCTCGGGAAGGAGGCTAACGAACAGGATGGAGAGAAGCGGCGTACCGGTGAGGATGCGGTCCAGCTCGGCTAGGTGCTGCACGCACCAGTGCCATACCAGGTCACCCCCGGCGAGGTTCGCCGCGGCTCCGCCGAGCATCTGCGTGCCCCGGTTCGGGGGAATCTTCGGCGATAGTACGAGGTCCAACGTGTGCGCGAGGGCGGCCGGGTCCGGGATCGACGCGAGCGCGGCTCCCATCTGCGAGGCCTCGGCTTCGGAGCCCGCGGCGTTCATCCGGGCCTCGAGCGGCGCCACCGCTCTCTCGTCCGAGGTGCTCCCGTAGGCGAGCGCGACGGGGAGTCGCAGGTCGACGGGCAGGTTCGTGTACTCCTCGAACCTGCGGGCGAGCTGCCGGGCGAACTCCTCGTCCGTCCGGATCCTCCCGAGCAGGGCGCGCCCACGAAGTCGGCCCACGAGCTCCCCTTCCCCCGGCAGCTCCTCGAGCCCGACCGATTCCACGGCGCGTTCGAAGAACTCCCGGAACGCTCCCGAAAGTTGGGCGTCGCCCGCGACGAGCCGCGCCGCCGAGGCGTACAGCTGGTACGCCTCGTCCACAAGGAGAAAGCCAGGGCGCTCGCTCGCACGACCCAGCTCCTTGACCAATGCGTCGGGGGCGAGCTCGCCCGCGAACACCCGGGCCGACGCGTCCGAGAGGAGGCCCCACCGGTCGATCTCGGGGAGGTTACCGTAGATCGAGTCTAGGCGTGACGTGAGATCGGCATCGTAGGCGGCGCGGAAGAACCCCGTCCGGTCCGGATTGAGCAGGACGGGGGCGCCCTCCGGAATCGAGAGCTCCATCGCGGGGGCATCGAGCAGCACGCTCTGGCGCTCCTTGCCGATCTGGAGCGTGATGGGCACCGGCCAGTGTCCCTCCTCCGGTCGCGTTAGGTAGAGGAACCGGTGCTGCGTTAGTCGGAGCCGCTTCCCTTGAACGGCGACCGAGACGATCGGGTAGCCGGGGCGGTCGAGCCACGCCTGCATGATCTTGGTGATGGGCCGGTTTCCCCCGTCCTCGAGGGCGGCCCAAAGGTCGGCCGCGTCGGTGTTGCCGTAGGCGTGCTTTCGTAGGTAGCGGTTCACGCCCGCGCGGAACTCCGCCGGACCGAGGTACGATTCGATCATGCGCAGGACGGTCGCCCCTTTGCCGTAGGTTACCTCGTCCGCGATCTGGCCGAGTTCGCTCGGCTCTTGGACCTCGACCCGGATCGGATGCGTGACCGTGAACGCGTCCCCATCGAGCCCCCAGCGGCTGAACCTCATCTGGAAATCGCTCCAAAGTTCGAGCTCCGGATAGAGGGTGCTGTCGAGCGTCGCCTGCATGAGCGTGGCGAACGCCTCGTTGAGCCAGAAGTCGTTCCACCAGCGCATGGTGACGAGATTGCCGAACCATTGGTGAGCGATCTCGTGCGAAATCGTCTCCCGCGTGAGGCGCCGGCTCCGGGCACTCGTCGTGGCGTCCACGAGGAGCTGGGTCTCCCGGAAGGCGATGGCGCCCCAGTTCTCCATCGCGCCTGCCCAGAACGCCGGCACGGAGACAAGGTGGAGTTTGGGGAGCTGGTACGCGAGACCGTAGTACTCTCCGAACGAACTCACCGCGCGTTGCGCGTGCTCGAGAGCGAACTCCGCGGAACGCTCCCGCCCAGCCGGAAGGGCAACGATCACCTCCGTCGGACCGGCGTGGGCCTTCACCTCCGAGAACGGACCAATACCGAAGTAGAGCAGGTAGGTCGACATCGGAGGCGTGGGCGCGAACCGCGTCGTCCGGCTCCCGTCGTGGAGCTCCGATGCCGCCGGCGGGGTGTTGAAGATCACGACCGACTCCGGTGCGCAGGTCACACGCAGCTCGAACACCGCCTTGTGGGCCGGGTGGTCCACGCAGGGAAGGACACGCCGCGCCCCGGTCGGGTACATCATCGACGTGACGATCGAGGAGCTTCCGTACACGGAGCGGTAGAGGCCGACGAGCCCCTGCTCGAGGACGGTACCCGTGTAGCGGATCCGGACCGCGTGACGACCCGGCCCGACCGGGCCGATCCGTACCTCCTCGAGCGCGGGATCCTCGTGGAACGGGCATTCCTTCCCGTCCACTTCGACCGAACGGAACCCGAGCGCCTGGCAGTTGAGGACGATTTCTAGCCCCGTGTCGTGAACTTCGATTTCAACCTCGCCCGAGAAGGTCGCCGCCTCTCGAGGAAAGTCGAGGCTGAGCGCGTACCGTTCGACCTTCACGGCTCGGCCGAGCGGGGCGCCCCTAGATGTCGCTTCCCCTCGCCGGGGGCTGGCCAGAGCGCCCGTGCCGCGATCACGTGGGCGATCTCCGCGGTCCCGTGCGCGAGGCGTGCGCTCCGAAGGTCGCGGAGCCTCCGCTCGTGAGGAAGCTCGTTGCTGTAGCCCGCTCCCCCGTGGAACTGCATCGCGTGCTCGACGGCCGTGATCGTCACTTCGCCTGCGAACCACTTGAGCATCGCCGTGTCCGCATCCGTCGCACGGCCGTCGTCGAGGGCGGCCGCGACCACTTCCGTTTGTCGCCAGGCGGACTCGAGGCGAACCCGGTCCTCGACGAGGGGAAAACTCACAGCCTGCCGGTCGGCGAGGCGGTTGCCGAACGTCTCGCGGCTCCCGACGTACTCGACCGCCTCGTGCCAGCTCGACCACGCTACGCCGAGGTAGATGGCCGCAAGAAACGCCCGCTCTCGGCGGAGTTCGTCCCGGAGCGCGGGGAGCGCCCCGCCCTCAGGGCCGATCCGCGATTCGACCGGAAGTTTGACCGACGAGTAGACCACGGTGCCGCGGCCCATCCACCGCTCCCCGTGGTCCTGCACGGTGGAGCGTGCGATGCCCGCCAACTTCTGGGGAACTAGAAACGCGGTGAGCGCATGGCGGCCGCTACCGGGAGTTCGCGCAAGGACGATCGCGGACTCCGCTTCGGTTGCGAACGCGGCCTGGCTCTTCGTGCCACCGATCGTGTAGCCCCCTTCGACGGGGTTCGCGAGGGTCGCGAGCGAACCCAGATCGGAACCTGCCTCGGGCTCCGTGATCTGGTTCCCTACCAGGTTCTCGCCTCGCACCACTCTCGTGTACGTGGCCCGTTGCTCGTCGGAAGCGCCGAGAGTCGACAGGATGGAGCAGAACTCGGGTTGGAGCGAAAGTTTCGCCGCCATCGTTCCACCGTGGAAAGCGAGCCGGAACAGCACACGCACGGCGCGGGTCGGAGGTAGCTCGCGGCCGCCTCGGGAGGAAGCTACGGTGAGGCCTAGCAGCCGCGCCGTACCCAACGCCTGGAACAGCTCTCTCGGGAAGCGAGGCCGAGCATCGACCTCTCGGTTGAGCTCCGAAAGCCTGTGCCGGGCGCAGAACTCCTCTACCTCCCGGTCGAGCGGATCCCCAGGGACGGGGGGCGGTGGGATCACGGTCGGCTCTTCGTGGACCGGGGACCGCGGGAGCTCTGCGCTCGGGCAGAGACGGGGGGGTCGGCGCCGATCACCTTCGACGTTTCGAGCCGACGACGCCGGGCAGGGGCCACGCCGAGGAGCCGGCCGAGGATTGCGTCGTTGTCCTGTCCCAGCCAGGGAGCGCCGCGCCAGACGCGACCGGGAGAAGCGCGGAACTTCGGGGCGATGCCCGCCCCTCGGACGCGTCCCGCGACGGGATCCTCCCAGCTGAGGAACATCCCCCGCGCAGCGTAGTGAGGGTCCGTGGCGAGCTCGTCGATTGTGGAGGCTCGTGCAAACGCAAGGTCCGCGGCGCGTCCTGCTTCTTCGAGCTCCGCCATCGTTCGCACGGCGAAGTACGGCCGGATCCGCGCGTCGATCTCGGCCCGATGGCTCGTCCGCCAGGCCATGTCGTCCCAGGGGCCGGGGGTAAGTCCGATGAGCTCCCGGAGCCGGAGCCAGGCGTCCACGGTCGGAGCCGCGACGACGATCCAACCGTCCTTGGCCGGATAGACATCGTACGGGTGGAGGCGCGGATGCCCGGTTCCCTGACGGGCCCGGACGACGCCCCGGGCGAAATAATCAAGCGCGAGGTTCTCGAGCAGCGTGAAGAACACCTCGTACTGCGCCACGTCGACAACTTGGCCCCGCCCCGTCCGATTCGCGCAGAGGTGCCCCATGAGCGCGGCGCCGGCCGCCGCTAGCCCGGTGACCGTGTCGTTGAGCGCCGTCCCGGCTCGTTGCGGAGGTGCAGGTGGCGCTTCCCCCTGGAGGGCAAGGTAGCCCGAGTACGCCTGGGCAACGAGATCGTACGAGGGGCGGCCGATTCGGTCGGGGTCTCCCGTCTGGCCGTACCCGGAAACGTGAACTACGGTGAGTCGGGGGTTCGCCCGGAGC
>JAKIWH010000107.1 GCA_022750125.1 Thermoplasmata archaeon | reverse complement strand
GCGGCTCCCCGTACCTCGTGAGGTGGGCAACTCCTCCCGCATGCGCGCGCACGACCGACCGCCAGTCGGCGGCGGGTTCGACGCGGAAGGCGCCCCCCCACTCCCTCCCCACGGCATCGATCCGGCCCGCGAGCTCGGCGTCGGGAGGGTTCAGGAACATCTTCTCCGCTCCCCAGGCGCGCGCGGCGAGCGCCAGGTGGGTGGTGAGCCGCGGGTCCCGCCCGGGACGGTGCCCGATGCGGAGTACGGAGACCGTCGGGCCCCGCGCCTTACGGCGAGGTCGGATCATGGAGCCGTTCGATCCGGTGTCCGCGGTACTCGAGCTTGTCGGAGCGCTTGACGAGCCCCTTGAGGCGGGTGCCGGACATGCCGAGCTCCTCGGCGATGTCCGAGAAGAACCGTCCCGCATCCCCCGCGGCGGTGAAGATCTGCGCCTCGAGCTTCGCGTACGCCTTGTCGGGCATGTTCGCGATCGCGAGGATCTCCGAGATCTCGTTGAGCGGGGCCGTCGTGTTGATGTTGATCGTCGAGTAGTAGGAGTGGTAGCTCTTGTCCGGGGTCCGGCGTCCTTCGCGGGCGACCCAGCGGGTGTCGACGAGCTTCAGCTTCTCGAAGAGGGTGAGCGCCTTCGCCCCCTCCTTCCCAAACTCCCGCTCGACGTCGTCGAAGGTGAGCCAGGTGTCGCTCAACGACTGGAGAAGGCGGAGTTTCACGGGGGTATCGACCGCTCGGAGGATGGGCACGAGCTCCGAGATCTCGTTCACTACTTTGATGCGGTGGATTACAGCGGACACCTTCTACTCCTTCCGAGGCGCAGCAGCGGCGGCGAAGAGGGCCCGGCGGTAGCGACCGTACCGGTCCTCGGGAGAGAAACGCGCGGGGTGCGGAGTGAGCGCGGGCTCCCGGCAGCCGGGACAGCGCTCACGCAGGGTGTACCGGTGGCAAGCGCGGCAGACGTGGAGCGATCCATCGCTCATGCCCTAACAAAGCTCCCTTCGCCGCCGCTCGCCTTGATCTTCTCGATCGCGGCTTCGGTCGCCCGCCGGAGCGTCTCCTCGACCTGCTTGTACTGCGACCCCTCCACCTGAACGCGGTAGCGGGGCGCGCCCACGTACTGGACGAGCACCGCCTCCGGATCCACCTTCTCGGCCGAGAGGAGGGCGGCACGCACATTTTCGAGGCCGTCCGGGCCGGTCGAGCGAACCTCGAGGATCCCGGTGATCGTCACATGCGGAGGGGTGAGGCTCTCTTGGGCGGTCGCAAGGAACGCGCCGACCCAGGGCTCTTTCCCGTTCTCCTTCTGGAACTTCTTCGTGTCGGCGGCCGCGAGCTCGAAGGCGTGGAACAGGGAACCGTACTTCTCGACGAGTCCTTCGGCGAACAGTTCGTGCGTCGCCTGCTCTTCGAGCTTCAACGCGGTCGCGACGACGGCGAGGAGCCGCATCGCGCGCTGCTCGTTCTTCCAGGATTGGATCCGCTCGCGACGCTGGTGGTCGTTGATCCGCTTGAGCGAGAGGTCGATCTGCGCCTTCGCGGGGTCGATCCGGAGGACGCGCGCGACGATCTTCTGGCCTTCGCGAATGTGGTCGCGGATGTACTTGACCCAGCCCGTCGCGACCTCGGAGAGGTGGATGAACGCCTCCCGCTTGTTGTACTCGTCGAGGGTGACGAACGCCCCGAAGTTTCGGATGGAGGTTACCGTAGCGACAACGAGCTCGCCTTCCTCGGGGAGCTCTCCGCGAAGTGGCACGATTTCGCCTCAGATCACGCGGTGGCGTCCCGGACCTTTTCGGCCCGGAGCGCCGCCTGGCCGCCCGTCGGCGTCGCAAGGGTCGCGCCGCACACCGAGCAGCTCACCGTCGTCGAGGGCCGGCTGAACACCGTCTGCTCCCCCGAGCAGTCCGGACACTTCACGACCCAGAAGGCCGCGGGAGCGCTGGCCGGCACGTTACTTGTGCTGCTCCACGAGCTCAAGCTGGCTCGCTCGCCAGCTCGCGGGCTGGACCGTATACTTGCACTTCTGGCACTTGTATTTGAGATTCACACGCCGGACCGCCTTCGCTCGGCCCTCGGGCTTCGGGCGGGGAAACCCTCCGTAGCCGCGCGTCGCGCGGCGGAATCGGCGCTGACCCCACTTGAGCTCCGAGGCCGGGCGCTTTCGGTTGCGCTCCACGTCGTGCGGCGTGTGCACTTTGCACCTCGGGCAGTAGGAGGAAACGATCTTCGGATAGTGCATCGGGGCGCCGCCAATCGAATAGACTATAAAGGGTTACGGCGGGAAGCCCGTACTCTCGGAGCGTTTCCCTTCCGTCGGTGACTTCCCTGGCGCTCCGACGGTACGCTCCGCGCCAAGCATTAAATAGCGATGCCTTTTCGCGCCCGCGCTCCGAGGTGAATTGGTGGCCGACCGAACTACAATCGACGCCGTCACCGAAGCGCTCGCCAAGGCGCCGGAGCGGAAATTCTCGGAGAGCGTGGAGCTCGCGATCAACCTGAAGGAGCTCGACCTCACGGTGCCCAAGAACCGGATCGAGGACGAGATCGCTCTCCCCCACGGGAGGGGCCGACCCATCAAGGTCGCGGTCTTCGGAACCCCCGAGCTCTGCCAGAAGATCAAGGGCGTCGCGGACGTCACGATCTCCTCGGCCGAGCTCGACGATGTGGTGAAGGACAAGAAGCAGGCGAAGCGGCTCGCCGAAACGGTCGACTTCTTCCTCGCTGAGGCGCCCCTCATGCCCACCATCGGAAAGCGGCTCGGCGTGGTCCTCGGACCGCGCGGAAAGATGCCTCGCCCCGTTCCTCCTGGGACCGACCCCTCGAACCTCGTGAACGCCCTCAAGCGATCCATCCGAGTCCGGTCCAAGGGGAACCGGACGTTCCACGCGGCGGTCGGGAACCGCCGCATGCCGGCCGCTGAGATCGCCGCCAACGTCGATGCCGTCCTCGGCCGCGTCCTCGCGAAGCTCGAGCGGGGCCGCTCGAACATCGAGTCGGTCTACGTGAAGACCTCGATGGGACCCTCGGTCCGTCTCTGGTAGTTGGTCGATCGATGCCGGGCCGAACCTCCATCCGTCCGGAAAAGACCCAGCGGGTTGCGTCGCTCGCCAAGTCCATCCAGGAGGCACCCGTGGCGGCCCTCGTCGGGTTCCGAGGAGTTCCCGCGGCCGCGATGCAAAAGATGCGCAAGGAGCTCCGCGGGCGGGGCCACCCGATCGTCGTGGCGCCCAACAGCGCCATCCGCCACGCGTTGGAGGCGGCCGCCAGGGAGCGTCCCGCGCTCCGTCCGCTCCTCGAGCACGTCACCGACCAGACGGCGATCCTGGTCGCCAGAGGGAATCCGTTCGGGCTCTCGAAGGAGCTCGACGAAACCCGCTCTCCCACCCCCGCCCGGGGCGGAGAGCTCGCTCCCAAGGACATCTTCGTCCCCGGCGGAACGACGAGCTTCAAGCCGGGCCCGATTGTGGGCGAACTTCAGCAGGCGGGCTTTCCTGCGGCCATCGAGAAGGGGAAGGTCGTGCTCAAGAAGGACACCACGATCGTCCGGGCGGGACAGCCGATCCCCCGCAACGTCGCGACGCTGCTCACACGGCTCGATATCCTCCCCCTCGAAGTCGGGCTCGACCTGCGCGCCCTCGTCGACGGCGATACGTTCTACGCCCCCGCGGTGCTCCGGGTCGACCTCGACGCCCAGCGGGCGAGCGTCGGGGCGGCTCACCGGCTCGCGCTCGGCGTGGCGCTCGAGCTCGCGTGGACAAGCCGCACGACGACGCCGCTCCTCGTGAGCCGCGCGCACCGGATCGCGCTCGCGGTCGCCCTCGAGATCGGCGACATCTCCAAAGTGACGCTCCCCCATCTGGTCGGCCGCGCCGTGCGACAGGCTAAGGCGGTCGCCGACCTCGGGGGCAGTTGACGGTCCATTCGAAACGGAGGACGAGGAGGGAGCAAGATGGAGTACGTGTATGGTGCGCTGCTGCTCAACGCAGCAGGTAAGCCGGTCGACGAAACAGGGCTCGGCAAGGTGCTGACGGCGGCGGGGATTTCCCCGGACGCCGCGCGCGTGAAGTCGCTGATCGCTTCCCTCGAGGGAGTCGACCTGAAAGACCTCATCGCGAAGGCCGAGACCCTGAGCGTCGCCGCTCCGGCCGCCGCTGCGCCCAGCGAGAAGAAGGAAGGAAAGGGCGAGAAGAAGGAAGAGGAGAAGAAGGAGGAGAAGGGGGTTTCCGAGGAGGAAGCCGCCGAGGGTCTCTCCGCCCTCTTCGGCTAGTCGCCCCTCGACCGTTCGCGCTCGACGAACCTTTTCCTGCCTGGTGTCCGCCCGGCGCTTCGCCGGGCGGCGCTCCGCTTAAGAAGCCCGTCCCGCTACGAACTCAGTACAGGCGAGGTAACGAGTCCGATGCCCGCCCGGGATCACTGCGGCGTCGTCGGTGTCGCCGTGCCCGGGAAGGGCGCGGCTCCCTTCCTCTATCGGGGTCTTCGCGCCCTGCAGCACCGCGGCCAGGAGTCCGCCGGGATCGCCACCACCTCGCACGGAAAGCTCTCGATCCGCAAAGGGATGGGGCTCGTCCACGAGGTGTTCGTCCAGGAGACGCTCGACGCGCTCCGCGGCTCGACCGGGATCGGCCACGTTCGCTACCCGACGACCGGCTCGACCGACCTCGAGAACGCCCAGCCGCTTGCGCTCCGGCTTCGCGGCGAGGAGGCCGCGATCGCGGTGAACGGTGATCTCGTCAACTTCGAGCGGACCCGCCGACGGCTCCAGGCGCAGGGCGTAGAGCTGCTCGGCAACGCCGACACCGAGACGATGGGGCAGATGATCGCTCTCGAGTACTCCCGTAGCCGCGACCTCGAGGCAGCGATCCGACGCGCCCGGTGGGAGCTCATCGGCGGCTACGCGTGCGTGATGCTCGTCGGCACGCGCATGGTCGCCTTCCGCGACCCGCTCGGGATCCGGCCGCTCTCGCTCGGCACGCTGAATGGGGGCTACTGCGTCGCGAGCGAGAGCGTCGCGATCGAGCTCATGGGCGGCGAGACGCTCCGCGAGGTGGCGCCCGGGGAGATCCTCATCTTCGACAAGGACGGCGAGATGCACGCCGCGAGCATGGGGGCGACGGGCGAGACCGCCCACTGCATGTTCGAATGGGTCTACTTCTCCCGCCC
>JAKIWH010000106.1 GCA_022750125.1 Thermoplasmata archaeon | reverse complement strand
GAGGGAGGAGATCGAGGAGCTCCTCGCCGCCGCTCGGCGGATGATCCCCTACGCAGAGGGTCGCAAGTCGGGTCGCTCGCTCGAGAACCAGATTCTCGTACTCGCCTTCTTCGAGCCTTCCACACGCACACGGCTCTCCTTCGACGCAGCAATGCAGAGGCTCGGCGGACGGTGCGTAACGATCGCCGACCCGGCCTCGAGCTCGATCCGGAAGGGCGAGTCGCTGTCCGACACGGTGAGGATGCTCTCGGCGTATGGGGATGCGATTGTCCTCCGCCACCCGAACGAGGGCGCGGCGCGGCTCGCAGCGACCGTCTCGGATCGGCCCGTGATCAACGCAGGGGACGGGGCGGGTCAGCACCCGACCCAGACGCTGCTCGACCTTGCCACGATGCAGGAGGCGTTTGGAACACTGAGCGGGCTCAAGGTCGTGCTGCTCGGCGACCTTAGATTCGGAAGGACCGTGCACTCGCTCGCGCACGCGCTCGCGCTGTTCGGTAGCCAGATGGTGCTCGTGAGCCCGCCCCAACTCCGGCTCCCCGAGGAGGTTCGGGAACAGCTCGATCACGTAGGGGCGAAGGTGGAGGAGGAGGAGCAGCTCCACCGGGCGCTCCGCGATGCGGACGTGCTCTACGTCACACGGATGCAGCGGGAGCGGTTCGGCGATGACCTGGAGTTTGCGCGTATCGCCGACTCGTACCGGGTCGACACCAACGTCCTCGCCGCCGCGAAGAGCCGCCTCATCGTTCTGCACCCGCTCCCGAGGACCGTCGAGATCGCCCCCGAGGTCGACGGCACTCCGCACGCGGCCTACTTCCGCCAGGCGTCGCTCGCGGTCCCCGTCCGGATGGCGCTCCTCTCCCTCATTCTCACCGGGAAGGCTCCCTAGAGGCGTTCGATGCGCGAGCTCAAGGTCACGCCGATCAAGAACGGCACCGTCATCGACCACATCGGGAACGGCCTCGCGCTCGAGGTGCTCCGCATCCTCGAGGTGCACGAGCTCGACAAGGATTCGACGGTCTCGGTCGCGCTCCATGTCCGGAGCTCGAAGCTCGGATGGAAGGACATCGTCAAGGTCGAGAACATGGAGCTCTCGCCGAGGAAGGTGAACGCGATCGCGCTCATCGCCCCGACCGCGACGATCTCCATCATCCGGGACTCCAAGGTCCGCGAGAAGCGGAGCGTGAGCCTCCCCGACCGGATCGCGGGGGTGCTCCGCTGCCCGAACCCGAACTGCATCACGAACCACGGCGAGCCGGTCGAGAGCGAGTTCGATGTCTACCGGCGCCGCCCGGTGACGCTTCGCTGCATCTACTGCGAGCGACTCGTCGACGAGTTCCTAAAGCTCCTGCGCTAGGGGGCCCGACTTGCAGACCGCCAGGCCGTCGCCGCCGGTCCGGCTTCGGGAGGGAGAGCCCGCACGGTGATCGGCGCGCTCCTCCTCCAGGCGGGCGGCGTCTTCGCCATCATCTTCGGCTTCGAGCTCGTGGACCGGACGAACTTCGGGGTCGTCGCGCTCTCGGCGAAGCACTCCCCGAGCGATGTCTGGATGGGGGCGGCCCTAGCGTTCGTTGCCTCCACCGCCATCTCGGTCGGGATCGGGATCGTCGCCATCAGCTACCTCGCCCCCTACCTCGTCTGGGTGAAGGTGGCGGGGGGACTCGTCCTCCTTGGCTTCGGAGTGCGTGGCCTTCTCCTAGCTCGGAAAGGTGACAGCCCGGAGACGGAGGATCGCTCGGACCAGCCGCTCGGCCCGACGCAGGTCCGGCTCCTCGCGTTCAGTCTCATCCTCTTTCTTGAGATGGGGGACAACACCCAGGTGCTCACCATCCTTTTCGTCGCCTCAACACGGAATCCGCTCCTCGTGTTCGTCGCGGCCGCCCTCGCGCTCATCTCGGTTGCCGCCATCGGCGCGCGGAGCGGCGAGTTCCTGCGAACCCGGGTTCCGGCGGAGCGGCTCGAGCGACTCCTCGCCATGATCCTTGTCGTGGTGGGTGTCCTTACGGTCCTCTTCGCGCTCGAGCCTCAACTGTTCCCGACGTTCCTCTAGGGAGCGCGCGAGGGGGGGCCTAGCTCGACTCCGCCTGGCCCAGTTCCCGGTCGACACGGGTTCGGAGCTCCGCGAGCCAGGGAGCCCAGTCGAGCCGAAGCTCCCGGAGCGTCGCCGGCTGCTCGAGCCGTTCGAGGTAGGCGTGGGCGCGCTCGTGGTTCCCCTCTCGAAGCTCGAGGTCGGCAAGACGGAGCCACGCCTCTGCCCGGTACGGTACCGGCACCGTGGCGGATAGGTCCGCCACGAAGCCCCACCGAAGGCGCGCTTCGGAGGCGTTGTCGGCGTGGGTGAACCCGATCCCTTCGACGAGTGCGAGGCGGAGCAGAGCGGGGGAGGGCGGAATCAGGTGGAGCTGCTCGGCGAGCTGACGGGAGGCGTGGAGCGCTTTGGCCGTCCTAGGATCGGCAGGTCCCTCGATCAGGGTCGAGGCGATCCCAAGCTGGTGGAACAGCTCGAGAGCGGGAAGGTGGGCACGCTGACCGACCGGTGCCGCGCGCTCGTGCAGCGTGAGGGCGGCCGCCCTCTCGCCCCGGAGGAGGAGCCGGCGCGCGTGCACTTCGTCGGCGTAGAGCTGCAGGACGGGCCGGCGAGAGGCTGCCAGGATGGCCCGGGCCGAGCGGAGGCATTTCGTGGCAATCCGCCGCTCGTCCTCCGTCCCTTCGAGGAGCGGGGCCGCTACCGTGAGGAGCGCGAGCGCCTGGACCGGGGTGCCCGGGACGAGCCGGGCGAGCCGACTCACCCTCGCCCCTTCCTCCCGAGCCTTGTCGGAGCGGGTTCGAGCGAGGTGCGCCTCGGTGAGGGCCGCGAGCAGGTACATTTCGGCGGCGTACGCCTCCCGCTGGTGGAGCCGGTCTGCGAGCTCGGTGAGTTCCGTCACGAGCGCCGGCCTCGGACCCGCGACCCTCAGCGCGGGGAACAGGGACTCTGCGAGCTCCTCGAGCTGCTCCGCCGGGAGCTGCGCGAGCACCGCGAGACCGATGCTCTCACGGAGCTCCCGCTCGGCCTCGGCCAGCCGCCCCGCGAAGACGAGGACCCTCGTCCGGGCAACCCGGAGCGGAGCTTCGAGCAGGATCCGCGCGTCGGAGGCGAGCCCCGACGCGCAGGCGATGGCGCGGGAGATGTGGAGCTCCGCGAGGTCGTACCGCTGGAGACGCTCGAGCTCCTGCGCTACTTCCGCGAGGAACCGGACCGTCGTTGGTCCCTTGTCCCTCTCTGCGATGTGCTCGGAGATCTCTAGCCGCTGCTCGAGCGTCGGCTCCGGGTGGAGCGCAAGGAGGGCGTCGGAGACCCGTCCGTGGAGCTCGCGCCGCTCCTCCTCCGTGACGGTCCCGAGGATCATCCTCGGCCCCGCCTCCCCGATGAGCGCCACGCGGTCGCCGCGGGTCCTGAGGAGTCCGGCTTCCGCGGGAGCGACGAGAGCCTCCGCGACCTGGGTGAGCCCCATCCGACCGATACGGCCCAGCGTCACCTGCGACGCTGAACCTCCGAGGAGCGCCGTGTACCGCACGAGCGCGGTGCTCGCGGGCGGGAGCCCCTTGAGGAGGTTCCGTACCCGCTGGGTGTCCCGCAGGTCGGTCGGTGTGTGAACGGTGCGTATCCAATCGACCTCGGGGTGCCCCGTGAACGCCTCCTCCCAGAGGCTGTGCGCGGGGTTCGAGCTGTCGAGCGCGATGAGCAGAAGCAGGGGGCCGAAACGTGTGCGACCGGAGAGCCCGCTCAGGAACTCGCGGCTCTCGGTGTCCACGAGGCTTCCGTCATCGACAACCACGGCGAGCGCGGGACGGGTAGAGGCGCGTTGGTCCTCGGTGAACCGAGCCCAGAACGCGTCCACAGGCACGCTCTCGAGCCCCCGTCCGGCGGCGTGATGCCGGGAGACGCTCGAGGAGGCGAGCGGGACGAGCGGAGCGTAGCTCATCGCCCACGGGGTCACCTCGCGGCTGTCGGAGTCGGAAGAGGCGCTCGGCTCGGAGGCCGCGACACGCTCGTACTCGGAAAGGATCCGGGCGGAGACAGCCGAAGAGACGGTACGTTCACGGTAGCTTCCGGCCACCTCGATAATCCTCGTCCCCGCCTCGGCGAACCGGTCGCGGAGCAAGGTGAGCAGCTCCGACTTCCCGGACTCGGGTGGGCCCGCGATCACAATCGTCCGCCCGCACCCCTCGCTGAGCCCAGCGAGCGCGCGGAGGATCACCGCCCCGGAAGTCTCCACAGCTACAGCGGCAGAAACGGATGCGCGAGAAGATAAATGCGCCCTGCGGCGCGCGTGCTTGTCCATCCGCTTTTATCGGTGCTCGGGGTGGCTCGCCCGTGACGAAGGCGTTCGAGCGAGCCCGCCGAGTGCATCTCCGCCGCCCGATCGCCCCAGTCGATGTGACTCGTCTCCGGAGCGCGGGAGCGCTGCTCGAGCAGTTCGCCGACACGTCGATCCAGGCGCGCAACCTGGCTCGCTGCCTCGAGGTGTGGGAGAACGCCCTCACCGACCCGAAGCGGCCTACGATCTTCTTGGGCCTCGCCGGACCTCTCATCGCTGCCGGGCTCCGGAAGGTGCTCCGGGACCTCGTCGCCTGGGGGGTGGTCGACGTGGTCGTCTCCACCGGGGCGGTGCTCTATCAGGACCTTTACCAAGCGATCGGCGGGAAACATTTCCGAGGAACCCCGACGGCGGACGACGTCGAGCTCCGCTCGCTCGCGATCGACCGGATCTACGACACGTACGTGGACGAGCTCAAGTTCGAGGAGACCGACCGGGCGATCGGCGCTGCGACGGCGGAGTTCCCCGCCCGCCCCGCCTCCTCCCGAGAGTACCTCGAGTTCCTCGGAAAGCGGTTCGGGGACCGTGGGTCGATCCTCGGAACCGCGGCCCGTCTCGGCGTGCCCGTGTTCTCTCCCGCGCTCATCGACAGCTCGATCGGGATCGGGCTCACCCTCCATTACCAGGAGCACCGGGGCAAGGAGCGGTTCATCCTCGACGCGGTCCGGGACAACTACGAGCTCGTCCAGTTGCTGGTCCACTCGCCCCGGACGGGGGTCATCTACATCGGCGGTGGGACTCCCAAGAACTGGATCAACGACGGGATCGTGATGGCGAACTACGCCTTCGGGCGGGAGGGCGAGG
>JAKIWH010000105.1:2703-5168 GCA_022750125.1 Thermoplasmata archaeon | reverse complement strand
GAGCCGGTTACTCCGCCCAGAATTTGTGACCGCCTAGCATGGGCCCATGGCTTAGGTTGGACCTTGTGCGTTGGGCCAATACGTACAAATCCGGGCCGGTAGGACCTGAACCCGACCTCCCCCGAATCCATCATACCCGGACGATGGCGGCCGCCAGGCGGACTCCGCCCCGTAGGTTAGGGGCGCGAAGTGGACCCCGGCTACGTTGGCACGAGATGCCATTCGAGGACGAGCCGCCCGTGCAGGTTAGTGGCCCTGAGCACCTCAGCGTTACCGATGGTCAGCGCGAGGATCTCTCCCACAGCCAGTTTGTGCGGGAGTGGGAGAGCCTGGGCAAGGGGCGCGGCGACGAGCGGTTTGGGTCGGGATGCCACCGCGTCCGGCAGGTTTCGCGACGGTCGGGTCTTGCCCAAGGCGGACGAGCTCGTCGTGCGCGGGGCGCTGGGGCTCGCTATTTGGTAAGCCTTCTGGACTCCGGCTCGAACCACGCTGATCTCGCCTCGCTGGACCAAAAGTCGCAGTGGGGTGTAGACCGAATTCTTGTGGAACCTTTTGCCGCTCGTCTTCGCGATTCGCTTGGCAATCTTCGCGGTGGAGAGTTTGGCTCCTAGGGGGAGGCCCCGGAGTTCGGAAAGAATCCACTGCTGGACCCCACGAGGTTCGCGACGCGACTTCGTCGGACTGGGAGGCTTGGGGGGTCTCAGGGACGGGGACGAGTAAAGGTTGCCCGTGGGGGCAATCGAGGGTCGGGGGTCCAGTGCGTCGGTCTACCGGCCTAGGCGACCCACCCTAATCTGGGGACCCAGATCCGCGCCCGGCGCGCCGGTGAATCGGCTCGACCCCCCCCCAACGATTTGGTCTCGTTGGTCCTCCACAACGCGAGCACGCTCGGGCGCCGTCGATGAGAGCGGGGACGTCATCGAACCGAGTGAACGCCATCCCGAGTACCAGGAAGGCGAGCTGACTGAGCCTGGGGGAATGGCGCGCGGGGGATCTACAGCGACTGGCGCTGCCGTGGGAGACGTTCACCTCGGTGGAGGAGGTGGGCGCGGCTCTCCACAAGTGTGTAGCCCATGGGAACACGGAGCGAATAGCGCGGGGGAAGCGATTCCGAGACACGGTAGGGTGGGATTCGACGGAGAAAGTCCAAACTCCTTGTAGTGAAGCGAGCTTCGTGGTCCCCGGCATCCTTAGTAGCCGCGCCACTAGCCCCGCGACCAGCGTCGAAGAAGAGCATTCAGGCGCATAGGCCTTGAGGTAGAACACGGCAGGATGACGCTGCAAGTTACCCATGCCCACCTTCGGTCAAAACGATGCGCAGCAAGCGGAGGTCCCCGAGGAGCCACGCAGGCGAGGGGGGTGGCCGGGCCCACTTCCTGCCCGCGCCGGACACGGGCGCCTCTGCGAGAGCTGGAAGAAAGGAGCGCGCGGTCGATTTCGGGGTCGCGAGGAGTGCGGCGGCGTGGATCGGCGTTCAGGTTGGGGTTGCGGGTCCGAAGCTTCCGGGCCCACCTTCGATGATGATCCCGTCCACGGTGCCGCCGTTACCGCCGGTGTACGTGGCGATTTGGACCCGAGCGCCATTTCGCCGGGCCACTTCCACGAGAACATCGCACGCCTCGGGGCTCAGCACGAGTTTGGGCGGGTCGGCCAACCAAGGCCGCTTCGTCACACACCCGCGGATCTGTATCAACGGCCATACTCGTGAGTGTCCGGATCGCGAGAGCTTCCGGCCGTCCATCAGCCGGACGTAGAGCCGGGGATCTGACCAGGAGTAGGTCCTGTTCTTGCGGGGATGGGAGCGATTTCGGAACCCGATTCCCGAATCACCGACGGTCGCCGACGTATAGGGGGACCCAAGGAACATGTAGCCGATCCACGCCACCCAGATGGTGACCGAGGCGGCGCACAGCTCCACAAACCAGCTCGCCCACCCGAGACCAGGAGTCGACATGGACTTGGCAACCGTTGCGACATCGAAGAACACGGCTACCCCCGCCGCCACCCAGATAAACGCGGAGCCTTCCTTTGACCACGCACGGGCGTTCGCAGATAGGTCGAATTCAAAGGGCGGCCGCACTTCCGAAGCCATGCTCACACCGACCGAAATCACATCGCAGCATATTCAGCGGCGAATCCAGCCCCATCGATCCCCACGGTCACTAACCCCGCGACCAGCGTCGAGGAAGAGTATTCAGGCGCATAGGCTTTGAGGTAGAACGGGGTAGCTGGTCAGCTTTGTGGCCGGGCTGACGGAGCCCCGAACTCTGGGTAGCCCGATCCTGACAGCGCGTCCTTGAGCACTGTCACAAACGACCCGCCTCGTTTCCGGCACGTCCGGTAGATCGTGAGCAGTCGCTCGAGAACCCGTGCCCCCGTCCACGACCTCCGGCCTCCGCTGATCTTCCGGTACAGCACGCCCTGGCGGATCTGGGTCTCGGCCTCGTTGTTGTGCCAGGCCACCC
>JAKIWH010000105.1:0-2645 GCA_022750125.1 Thermoplasmata archaeon | reverse complement strand
TCCGAAGGTGGTCGACCGTCCTCCACCGCATCGTGGTGTAGAACTGGCGGCGCTCCCCATCGGAGGCGTCCGGGTTCTGCTCTGACCACTCGATGGAGCGGCCCAGCAGCCCTCGAACCCCGTCCGCGAAGTCGAGGAACTCCCTCGGCGGCGGACCCGCCGCCGTCAGCTTCGGAGCGACGTCCCGAAGCAGGGGCCGAGGCTCGAGCCGATGGAGGATCTCCTCGCGCTCGAGCCACCGGTTCGCGTGGAGCAGGTCGAACTGGTGCTTGGCGGTCCGAACGACGTCGTACGGCACCCAGCCATCGTGGACGATCGTCCCTCGAGCCCCGTCGAGAACCTCGAGCACGACGTCCTGGCCGCGACTCGGAGCGATCCGATAGACGACCGCCCCGGGGTGCGAGAACACCCACAGCCACCCGTTCTCGCCGCCGATCCGGAACTTCGTCTCGTCGGCGTGGACCACAGGCTGGTCGGCGACCTGTGCTTTCAGCGCTTCGTACAGCGGAGCGACTGAGTCGGCGGCCCACCGCTCCATCTTCAGGACGGCGGCGGTCGAGAGGTGGATCCCGTGCGCTCCCTCGAGGTAGTCGGCGATCTTCGAGGTGGAGAGGCCGAGGAGACGGAGCTGGACCACTCGCGCGACCAGCGAGAATCCGTACTGCTGGTGCTTCGGATACCGGCTCTCCGGTTCCACTCGCCGATGACATCCCGGGCAGTTGTAGCGCGGGATCTCGACATCGAAGACGAGCGGGGTCGGCGGCGGAAGGTCGGTGATCGTCCGTCGCCGGACCTCGAACGACTCTCCGAAGCGAGTGCCGCAGTCGGTGCAGTGCTCGAGGGAGAGCCGTAGCGGAGGAGCGTTGGGGACGGGGCGCTCGCGAGCTCGACCCGTGTGACCGAGCTGAGCCCCCGTAGGCCGGGGGTCACTCCGAACCGGGCGGCGATAGAACACTCGGCTCGACGGGATGCTCCCGGCCTCGGCGGTTCGGTCGGAGGCGGCGAGCATCGGCGCACAGGCCTTGTAGCGGCGCAGCTCTTCCTGAGCCCGGCGGAGCTTGTCCTTGAGTTCGCGATTCTCGTCGATCGCCTTGTCGCCCCGTCGGATTCTCTCGAGCAGTGCCTTGCGCTCGGCCTGGGAGAGGGGAACGTCGTCCTCGCGGTCCGGGTCGAGGACCTCCTCGACGAGCAGGAGTCGCACGCCGCCCTCGCCAAGCGAGGGCGCGGACCACCGGAAAGAGATTCCGGTCGAGAGGAAACGGGCTACTGTGGACGATCAGAAAGCTGAGCAGCTACCAGAAATCGAAGGCAGGCCGTGGTATGACCAAACTCAGGGAAAATGGTCCAGCCTAAACACTAGGGCGCAAGGCCTCATTGTGGGAGGGGTCGTCTTTGTCGCGATCTGGATCGCGGAGGCGGCGTCTCCCCTCTATTCGGGCGGACGCGTTAGTCTATGCGGTCGAGGAGCCGCCTGCTACACCTTCCCTGGTTCCGACGGGCTGGTCGGAGAGGCCTTCCTGGCCGTCCTCTGGCTCGGTCCCCCGGTGACGCTCCTAGCACTCGCATTCCGAGGGGCCAGGCGCTGGGGTTAGCCGGACGGTGGGGGATTGCTGCTCGCTCGGAGCGAACCGGACTGCCTGTTGGGAAGGTGTCTGTTGCTAGACGGACTGCCCCTTGGGAAGGTGTGCCTTTTCAGAAGCTCTAAAATCGACCTCTCGTCTCAGATCGCGGTGGACCCTCGGGTTTTCGACCTCCCGGCGGCTCGCCTTTTCTGGCGTCGACTCGAAGGATACGGAATCGCCGTCAGCTCCTTAGGCGCATCCCTGTTCCTGCTCGGCGCAGTGCTGGTGCTCGCCAACTCACGTCAAACGTGGGACTTCCGTGTCCAGGTCGCCCTGCTGTTCGTCGGCGGGGCAGTGTTCATTCTTGCCCTTGTGTGGACCCCTCTTCGGCCGAGTTGGAGGACAAGGCGGGCGCCGAGTCGCCTTGTCATAGACGATGAGGGAGTGATGCTTGAGGTCAGAGGTGGACCCCCGACGAGAGTAGCGTGGGACGACTCAAGCTTCCAATTGTCCCTCTGGACATGGCCCCATGGTCATTCCACCCGACCAACGTTCAGTTTGGATCTCGGGGGCTACTCCAGCGTCCCGATAGAGGCCGCGCCCACCGAGGCTATTCGGGAGGCCGTCCGGATGCACCACTTGTCGGAGGAAGCGACCACATTTCGGCTGCCCTTCGGGCAGAAAGGAACCGCGGTCAGGATCACCTATCGCCGACCGGTCGGTGGCCCGATAACCGGCACCCTCCGATAAGGCAGGGCTTGAAAGCAATCGGCCTTCGGCCCGAACCGTCGGCAGGCGGCCACCCATGCGGGAAGCGACGCGCAACTCGTTCGAAAGGTGTCCGTTCGCCAAGGGCCGCACGACTCAACGCCCGGCTCGAGGTCCGACCCCGTGGACGACGTGAATTACGTGCTAGCGGCCCGAGACTCCGGGATTCTCGACCCAACCGGTGACGACAAGTCCGGAGGTCCGAGCACGATCCATGATGGCGACCACGGCCTCGCGGGAAACGGCGGCCTCGACAGGACGATTTGGCGCCAGGATGAACTGGACTTTCTGGAGGTCCCGGCTTCGTCCCGCAGG
>JAKIWH010000021.1:24202-24965 GCA_022750125.1 Thermoplasmata archaeon | reverse complement strand
GGCGGGCGCCGGCGCCGAGGCCCTTCGTGGCCCGGCGGCCGATGAGGATCTTGCGCGGGGCGTGGATTTGGAGCAGGTGCTTCGCGTCGGTGTTGATGGCGCACATCTCGGCGCCCTGGATCCCTTCCTCGACGCAGCGGTTGATCGTGTTGGACCCGCCGCCTCCGCAGCCAACGATCCGGATGTTGACCTTGAGCGCCTCCGCAAGCTTCGCTAGCTCCTCGTCGTCTACACTCGTGTAGGCGCCGGGGGCCGCGGCCGGCTTCTTTTCCTCCGTTGTGGTGAGGCTTTGGTTCTCCTGATGCTTCGCGATCGCTTCCTGGATGATGGACTTCATTGCACGACTCCTTCCCCTGTTTGTCGGACGAGCGTCATACGCCCTGCGCGCACCATCTCGGGGTTTCCTACTTAAGGATTAGCTTCGAGAGGCGCAAGTTTCCCAGCGATTCGAGCGCTGGAGCCTGGAGTCGTCGATTCTGCGCCCGCTCGCGGAGAGAAGAAGCTCCGCGACCGCATCGTGCGGTCCGGCAGCGAGACGCGAGATAGAAGGGGGGTCATCCGTCCGCGACTCGCTCCGTCGGACATGGTTGACATCGCGAGCCTCATTCAGCTCCTGAGCGCCGCGAGCACCATCGCAGTCATCCTTGGCGTCCCGTTCATTCTCCTTCAGCTGCGCCAGAACGCATGAATCCTAGAGGCGTCCAATCGGCAGGTCGAAATGATGATCCATCAGACCCGATCGCAGGTGTTTCTCAACATCGCC
>JAKIWH010000021.1:23677-24192 GCA_022750125.1 Thermoplasmata archaeon | reverse complement strand
CCAGAGGCTGAGTGACCGTGAGTACGTTCTCCGTCGGAAACTGGTCCGCGACCTGGTGGCCAAGTTTGCGGCGACGGAGTGGGCCGGTTTCGCGGACTCGAGCGACGCGTTCGAGATCCGGGCCTTCGCGGCCACGTACGAGGCGAGCGCGACCATGGCCCGGATTGGCATGATCGACGAGGGCACACTGCAGAAAGCGCTCGGCTACTCGGTCGTTTCGGACTGGCACGCCATCGAGCCCGCCGTGCTCCAGCTCGAACGATCCTGGGGAGTTCCCGCCTACCCGAACTCCAGGTGGTTGGCGGAAAGTTCCGAGGCGTACCTGCAGAAGGCGAAGGAAGCCTCGAGCTAGTGGGGCTATCTCGACGAAAATCTCTCGTCGAGGCTCCGAGGCTCGGAAGGGACGCTCTCCGTCGACGGGGGGACGGTCTGACTCACCGCGTGGGCGGAGTGCGTCGACGAGAGGGGCTTCTCCGCCCACCGGGGCAATTCGAAGGGTTGTTAAGCCCGCACGG
>JAKIWH010000021.1:0-23619 GCA_022750125.1 Thermoplasmata archaeon | reverse complement strand
CTCGCTCAGGTTCTACACCCGGGGGATGGGGCTGCGCGTTCGAAAGCGTGGGGATATCCGCAAGGAAGGAGGAGGCATTTGGGTAGGCCTTACCGACCCCCGAACGGGGCACATGCTCGAGCTCAATTGGTACCCCCCGGGGTCCAAGTTCGCCACGCGATTCACGCCGGGGGAAGCTCTCGATCACGTGGGATTCCTCGTGGGAAACGTGTCGCAGCGGCGTCTCGAGAAGGAGTATAGTCGCCTGCTGGCGGCCGGGGCTCGCCCCACCGGGATCTCGCCTGCGGACACGGGAGGCTGGATGGCGTGCGTCAAGGACCCCGACGGAAACTGGGTCGAGATCTTCCGACGCCCAACGCCGAGCGAACTCCGCCCCAAGAAGAAGAGACCGCGGCGCCGCTCGAGCCAACGTCGTTGAACCGCCGCGCTACCCGGCGGGAGCGCGGAGGATGCTCCCAGTGTCCCGCAGTAGTCAAGCCAACGTTCGTCCGATAGAGGAGGCAGTGTCGACTGAGGTTGGGCTCGTAACCTGGTCCGCGCTGCCGACCCTCACCGAAGACGATCGGCTCTTGGTCCCGGCGCTGGAGCGGCTCGGGGTGGCGGCCCGTGCGTGTGTGTGGGACGATCCTCAAGTGGATTGGGGTTCGCTCGACGCAGCGGTGGTCCGCTCGACCTGGGACTATCACCGCAGGCGAACGGAGTTCCTCGCGTGGGCAGAGCGTTCCTCCTCAGTCGTACCGCTTTGGAATCCGCTAGAACTGTTGCGTCCGAACACTCACAAGTCGTACCTCGCCGAGCTCGGGGAGCGAGGGATCCCAATCGTCCCGACGGCCACAGGACGGGAGGGGGAGACGCTCCGCGAACTCGGTGCGCGGTTGGGCTGGTCGGACGTCGTGGTCAAGCCGGCGGTCTCGGCCGGCGCCCAATCGACTTTTCGTGTAAAGGCGGACGAACTGGACGCGGCCGAGGTGATGTACCGCAACGCGCTCTCGACCGGCGAGCAGCTCGTTCAGCCGTACGTGAGTGAGATTGACGAGGCGGGGGAGCACTCGCTCGTCTACTTCGACGGCGCCTACTCGCACGCCGTTCGGCGTCCTCCGGGACTGCTGGCTCGGGAGGCCGGCGCACCCGCCGCGACGGCCCTAGACCCCCCCCACGTGGAGCGCGCGCTCGCGGAGCGGCTCATTCGGCCGCTGTCGCCGACCCCGCTCTACGCGCGGGTCGACCTAGTTCCGCTGCGGTCGGGAACGCCGGTGCTCATGGAGCTCGAACTCGTAGAGCCGGCGGTTTTCCTCGGTTTTGATCCGGGCGCGCCCGAGAGATTCGCCCGAGCGATCTCAGCCCGACTGGGCTAGCGGGGCCGGCCTCGGGCGCCGCACGAGCTCGCCCGAACAGTTGGCGCAACGCCCTTCGAGCTCCCGGTAGCAGCTTCGACAGAAGGTGCATTCGAACGTACAGATGTAGGCCTCCGCCGTGGGAGGCAGCGGTGCTTCGCACCGTTCGCACACTGGCTTCATCCGAAGCGCCGTTGCGATCCCACCCAACTTCCACGAATCGGAGCCGCCCGTCCGGATTCGCCCGAACCGGATGGGAGAGATACTCCTTTTCGGGAGGGCCGTGAGGCGCTTCGTCGCGCTGAGCGTGCGAACGCTAGAAGGCGTTCACGCCGAAACCGATGAGGAAGCCCAGCAAGACTCCTAGGTAGGTGAGACGCAGTTTGAGCGCGGCGCTCTCCGGGGTCGCTCCGGGCCGGAACGCGACGCGGATCATCGGGAGAACCGCGTACAGGATCGCCCCGATCGCGAGTCCCTCGAACAGGATGTCGAGAAGATTGGAGTTGAAGAAGTAGCCCGTGACCCCCCCGAGGAGCGTGGGCATGCCTCCGATCAGGAACAGGAGAACGAGGAGACCCGGCCGCCGGTCCGGCTCACCGAGGAACGGCGAGCTGATCGGGAACCCCTCGGTGATGTTCTGGAGCAGGAACCCCACGAAGATCACCGTGAGGAGCCCGATCTTGTCGGCCTGCCAAGCGGACCCGAAGACGAGCCCCTCCGTCAGGTTCTGAAAGCCGATCGCGAGGGCAATCACCACGGCGGTCCTCGTGGCCGAGATCCCCGAGGGGCGGCCCCCTCGGTGCTCCGAGAAGTCGAGCAGGACGAAGGCGCCACCAACCGCAAGCACGAAGAGAAGGTCGTCGACGGGGACCGTGAGGAAGAGCGACGAGCCCGTGTTCTGTCCCGCCACGTTCGCGAAGATGTCCGCGAGAATGAAGACAAGGAGTCCGATCGCTATCGCGTTCACGACCGTGATCGCCGAGCCTCTGAGGCGTCGGCTGAGGACGAGCGGCAGCGAAAGGAGGATCGAGAGGCCCATGACGAGCGAGAGAAGCGTGAGCTCGAGCAGGCCCGACATCCGGATCGACGCGTCGGGGACGTGGGGCTCTTAAGATGTTACTGTGTAGTTGTCTCCGATGGTTCACGTTGTGAAGGTGCTACTTTCGCCTCGCCTCTGCACGCCGCGCCTCGTCGACCGGTCCCGGCACGCGGCCCATCACGGCCTCGGAGGTTCGGGGCCGGAGCACGGGACCCAGGGGGAGGCGCGATGAAAAGGTCGAGTTCCCCGGTGCGCTATCTGCAAGCACTTCAGGTCATGGTCGCGCTGGAGCTCGTGGAAGGGCTCGGTGTCTCCTCCGTCCGGACGGCTGAGCTCCTTGGCCTCGCGCCTTCCGCCGTGTCGCAGTATCTCTCCGGGAAGCGACGTGGCGGAGCGTTCCTGCCGTTCGCGCGCGAGGAGGAGGCGCGTCGGGTTGCTCGAAGTATCGCCACGCGCTTGTCCTCAATTCCCGTGCCCCGCACCGAGGAGCGGATGCGGCTCCTGCTCGAAGGGGCGCGGTCCCTTGTCGAGCAGGAGGAGGGCGGTGAGATCGCCTCGGGAGCGGTGGGTCGCCTCGGTGCGATCCCCCGGGCCGAGCATATCCGCGAGATGATCCAGTGGACCCGCGCGCGGGTACGCGCCGAGCAGAGGGCGGTAACTCAGTCGATGCGCTTGGCCCAGAAGGCGAGGGACGAGCTCACGCGCGCGGTGTTTCGTCAGATCGCCTCGGATAGCCTGCGCCACGCCGAGATCGTTGCTTCGCTTGGACCCTATCTCACCCGGGGAGTCACCGGGACCCGCGCCTCCGGTATCTCGCGCCAGGATGTGGAGGCGCTGATCCGTTCCGAGCGTCGGGCCGAAACGGGTCCCGAGCCGGCGCTGGCCCGCAAGCTCGAAGGCACGCTCGCGCTCCTCATCGAGAGCATCGAAGCCGACGAACGCAAGCACGACGCGCTCCTCTCGGGGCTGCTCGAGACGGGATGGGGAGCGAGCTCCCCGGACGCGCCGGCGAAGGAGGCCCACCCCCGGGGGCGCAGGACCCGAACCCCGCCGCCCCGCGAAAGACGGATGTAGCCCCCGCTTTCCTGGCGGGCGGAGCGAACGGTGGTTCCTGCCTCGGCGGACGAAGCGAACGAGATCGCTTCGACGCGGCGCGCGCTCCGTTCGGCGCTGCTCGGGGTTCTCGGCCTGCTCGGGCTCCAGTATCTCCTCGGGTCTTGGGTCAATCTCTTCGGCAGCTTCCCTACGGGCCCGGCTTCGCTCGGCAACGCGCTCGTCGACGTCAACGACGCACCCCTCGTGGCACACATCCTCCTCGCCGTGGCGTTGCTGTTCCTGGGGCTCGTGGCGCTGGCCTACTCCTGGTCCCTCCCACCTCGAAGGCTCCGACTTCAGACGACCGGCGGGTTCCTCTCCCTGCTCCTCGCATCGGTCGGTGGGCTTGGTTTCGTCTACTCCTCCTACTCGAGTGCCTCGTTCTCCTACCTGATGGCGGGCGCCTTCCTGGTGGCTGCGGCCCTCTACGGGGCAGCTCTCTCGATCGTGGGAGGCCCGCGGAGCGAGGAGTCGAGGGGTCAGGAGGTCGATCGTCTCCCCGAGGCGCGGTGAGAGCAACGCTCCAGAGGTACCGTGCGGCTCCCGGACCGCCTGCGGCCGTCTTCTTCGACCTCGACGATACGCTGTTCGACCACTCGGGGACCGTTTGCCGTGCGCTGCGCGCCGTTCGCGCCCGTTCCCCGGTGCTGGGCCGCGTCCCGCTGGGGCGTCTCGTTGCTCGGTATCTAGGGCACCTGGGGGACTTGTATCCTCGGGAACTCGCCGGCCGGCTGTCCGCGGTCGATGCACGGAACGAGCGGTTCCGCCGGCTTCTCGAAGAGGCGGGAGGGCGCGCGAGCGGGACGGAGGCGACCGAGCTGGCTGCCTTCTACCGCGATACCTACCAGCGCTCGCGTCGAGAAGTGCCGGGAGCGAGCGCCCTGCTGGCGTCCTACCGCAAGGAGGGCATCCAAGTCGGTGTCATCACGAACAATCGGGAGCAAGAGCAGGTCGAGAAGCTCGAGTACCTCGGTCTTGCTCCGTTCGTGGAGCTCCTCATCACCTCCGAGGCGGCCGGGGTTGCCAAGCCCGACCCTCGGATCTTTCGGGTGGGCCTACGCCGCGCGCGGGTGACCCCAGCGCAAGCGAGGATGGTCGGCGACAGCTGGGAGTCCGACATCGTCGGCGCGGCGTCGGCCGGTCTCCCCGCGGTCTGGTTCGACCGTCGTTCTGCGGAGCCCCCCACGACCCCGCGCGTTCCTCGGATCGGTGGGCTCAGCCCTCTACCGACCGTACGCCGCCGCATCGCCGAGTGGCGTGGTTCCTATCGCCCCGCGGCGGACAGTACCAGTACGCGCCGCCGGCCGAAGGAATAATAGCGTGGTTCCTCGCCTGAATTGGTAGACCATCTGTGAGCGCCATACGAGGACTGTTCGCGGGGCGGGAAGGACACCGGCGCTTGGGGGTGCTCGTCGCTGTCGTCGTCATCGTTACGGTGGTCCTCGTCGCCGCGTCGTTCCTCTACAACCGTAGCCCCTCCGCGAAGGTGACGGTGTCGAGCGCGGTGGTCTACCTCGAGCAGGGCAAGACCGGTCAGGGCCTCGACTGGTTCGGAGTGGCGTCGGTCAATTACAGCACCGGTTTTCCTCTCGACTCCGGCGTGAGCGAGACCTTCACCATCTCGCTCCCGCTCGCAAACCAGGATACGGTCTCGCATCGCGTGGTCGATCTGACCGCAAACTCCCCGTTCAAGGTCCTCTCGAGCAGCCCCGTCACGCCCGTCCTCTTCGACTCCTTCGAGGACGGCATGATCACCATCACGGTCGAGGCACCGGGCGTCGCCGGCAGCTACGCGTTGAACGTCACGGCCGTTTGCTCCTGAGCCGGGCCCCAACACCTTAATCGGCCCCCCTCCTCGGGGGCGCGTGGAGGAGTACGATGCCTCCCTCGACGCCGAGGTGAGCCGCGCGTACGACGTGGCCTCCGCGGCCCGGCGACTCGGGCTCGATCCGGCACCGGACGTCGAGATTCCCCGCGCCCAGGACATGGCGATGCGGGTCGAGAAGCTGCTCGGCCACCTCCATCTTGACGGGATCTCCTCGGAGATCCGCGAGCTCGGCGAACGAATGCCCCGCGAGGAGACGGCGGTCGAGATGACCCGGCGCCTCGCCCGCGAGGACGGGCGGGGGTTGAGCCTCGAGGCGCGGCTCGATCGCGCGCTGCGCGTGGGCCTCGCCATCCTCACCGAGGGGATCCTTGTCGCGCCGCTCGAGGGGCTCGCCGAGGTGCACGTCCGGGGCGAGGGGACGGACGCGTCGTACCTCGAACTCTATTACGCGGGCCCGATCCGCGCGGCCGGCGGTACCGCGCAGGCGCTTTCGGTCCTTCTTGCGGACCTCGTCCGACGCGAGGCGGGGCTCGGGCCGTACCGGCCGATGCCCGCCGAGGTGGAGCGGTACAAGGAGGAGATCCCGCTCTACAAACATCTCCAGCATCTCCAGTACGTTCCTACCCCCGAGGAGATCGAGACCGTCGTCCGCGGGGTCCCGGTTGCGATCTCGGGAGAGTCGACCGAAGGGGAGGCGGAGGTGAGCGGCTTCCGCGACCTCCCCCGGGTCGGGACCAACGGGATCCGGGGCGGCGCCTGCCTCGTCATCGCCGAGGGGCTCTGCCAGAAATCGGCGAAGCTCCGGAAGATCGTCGAGAAGCTCGGGCTCACCGGCTGGGAGTTCCTCGAGAAGCTCGGCCGGCACGGGGCCGGGGAGGAGGAGCATCCGAACGAGCCCAAGTACTTGCGCGAGGCGCTCGGCGGCCGGCCCGTGCTCGCGTACCCGAACCGACCCGGGGGTTTCCGGCTGGTTTACGGCCGGGCGAGGACGACCGGACTCGCCTCGCTCGCGATGAATCCCGCCACGATGGTCATTCTTCGCCACTTCGTTGCGGTCGGGACCCAGGTGAAGCTCGAGTACCCGGGCAAGGCAACGGCGGTCGCCCTCTGCGACACGGTCGAGGGACCGCTCGTCGAGCTTGAGGACGGCACGGTCGTGGGACTCCACGATGTCCCGTCGGCGGAGACGCTCCTCCCCCGGGTCCGGCGCATCGTCGACTTGGGAGAGCTCCTCGTCCCGTTCGGGGAGTTCCTCGAGAACAACCGTGCTCTCGAGCGGGGCGCGTACTCGCTCGACTGGCACATCGAGGAGCTGCGGAGTCGCGGCGCGCCCATCGAAGAACGTGCGCTCCGGCCGACGTACTCCGAGGCGCTCGACGACGCCGAGCGGTGGGGCGTCCCACTCCACCCGCGGTTCCTCCTCTTCTGGCACGACCTCACGAGCCCCGAGATCGTCCGGCTTTCCCGCCAGGTCGAGGCATCGGGCCGGTGGCGCGACGGTTCCTTGGAGATCTCCGCCGATGCCGAATGGAGGGAGCTCCTGCTCCGGCTCGGGGCCGCGCACGCTCCGGCAGGGGAGGGTACGGTCCGGATGGAGACGATCGCCGGCGAGGGGCTCCTGGGGGGACTTGGCCTCGCGACCGACGGAGCGCGACTCTCCCGGCGCAGCGGCGAATCGCTCGACGGAGGGGAGGAGCCTCCGCTCGAGCTCGTGAGCCGGCTCGCGGGCGCGGAGGTCCGGGCGAAAGGCCCGTCCAGGATCGGAGGGCGGGTGGGGCGTCCCGAGAAGGCCCGTCAACGGAAGATGAGCCCGAACGTGCACACCCTCTTCCCCGTGGGAGAGTCGGGCGGTCCTCCTCGCTCGGTACCCGAGGCCGCACGCCGCACCCTCGGAGGGGGCGTCTCCACCTCGCTCGGCATCCGGCGCTGCAACGACTGCGGTCGCACGACCGTGTGGGGGAGCTGCAGCTGCGGCGGGCTCACCGTGGCAACGGGCGAAGTGGCCCTCCAGTCGCTCCCCATCGCCCCGCTCTGGGCCCAGGCGCTTGACCGTCTCCACCTTCGCCGCGTTCCGGAGGTGAAGGGGGTGAAGGGGCTCATCTCGAAGGGGAAGGTTCCCGAGCGACTCGAGAAGGGTATCCTCCGCGCCTCCCACGGCATCTCCGTCTACCAGGACGGGACCGCGCGGTACGACCTTACCGACCTGCCGCTCACCCACTTCCGGCCCCGCGAGATCGGCACCTCGGTCGCGACGCTCCAGCGGCTCGGCTACCGAACCGACATCCTCGGGGAACCTCTCCTCGAGGAGGAGCAGCTCCTCGAGCTCCGGCCCCAGGACCTCCTGCTTTCGCGCTCCTGCGGTCGGTACCTCGTCCATCTGGCCCAGTTTGTCGACGACGAACTCGTCCGGCTGTACAACGGTGCTCCGTTCTACAGCGCGAACGTGCCGGCGGACCTCGTTGGGGCGATCGTCGTGGCGCTCGCCCCGCACACGTCGGGGGGTGTCGCGGGTCGTCTCCTCGGCTTCACGGACGCCGAGGCGTGTTTCGCGCACCCGATCTTCCACGCGGCGAAGCGCCGCAACTGCGACGGCGACGAGGATTCGATCACGCTCCTCCTCGATGCACTCCTCAACTTTTCGCGCGCGTTCCTCCCGCAGAGCCGGGGTGCGCTCATGGACAAGCCGCTCGTGCTCACGACGCACGTCGACCCCCGGGAGGTGGACAAGGAAGCGCACAACCTCGACATCGGGGAGAGCTACCCCCTCGCCGTGTACGCCGGGGGAACCCGCTCCGCCTCCGCGAAGGAGTTCGAGCCGCTCGTGCCCACGGTCGGCCAGCGGATCGACCCCGAAGGGAGGGTGGACGAGTACCGCTTCACGCACGATACGAGCGACATCGCGGGAGGTCCCGTCCGTTCCGCCTACCGCGAGGCGGGATCGATGGCCGGGATCGTGGAGCAGTCGTTCGTCCTCACGGCGCAGCTACGCGCGGTGGATGTCGCAGACGCGGTGACGCTCGTCCTCAACGCCCATTTCCTGCCGGACCTCATGGGGAATCTCAAGAGTTTCGCGACGCAGAAGTTCCGGTGCAAGAGCTGCGGGGAGAGCTACCGCCGACCCCCGCTCACGGGCCGCTGCACCTCCGCCCGCGGGCGGGAGGCGTGCAACGGCGAGCTCAGCCCGACGGTGTTCGAGGGCGCCGTGCGCAAGTACCTAGGCCTTTCCCAACGGCTCGCCCGTACCACGGGAGTGACCCCCTACCTGCGCCAGCGGATCGACCTCCTCGAGAGCTCGATTGCCACGCTCTTCCCCGGCACGCCCACCCAGACGACGCTCGACGGGCTCCTCTCCGAGGAGGAGGCCGCGAGCGCTGCCCCACCGACGGCGGAGTGAGCTCCACCGCGCCACCCACTTATACCACGCGACACGTCGGGAACGCCGCGGGCTTGTAGGGTAGTCTGGCTATCCTTTTGGCCTTCGAAGCCAAAGACCTGGGTTCGAATCCGTTCCGCGGAGCGGCGAAACTCCCAGCAAGCCCGCTCCGGAGCTACCGGAAGTAGCCGGAGGCGGTGCCAGGGTCCACCCGCTTCTCCTCCTCCGCCTTGGCGGCGTGGAGGATGTCGATCGCGAAGATGGCGGTGAGCGGGAGGAGGCGCACCTGTTCCTTCTCCCCCTTCTCCGCCTCGAGCTCGAGGGCGAGCGAATTCTCGCCGCCGACCGACACGAGGCCACGGAAGGTGCCGACGCTCACGAGCGGCTCGTCGCGGCTTCCCGCGGAGTGAACCCGGACGCGGGAACCCTGGGTCAGCGAGATCGTGGGACGCTTCGTGCTCGTTTCAGTGGCGCTCATCCTCCGCGTTTCTCCCGGCCGGTCGGTCGCGCCGCGGGGGCGGCGGGGACCGGACGCTCGAGCAGATGCTGGAGGTGGTTTACCGTTTCCCGGTACCTCCGCAGCGAGTTCTGGGCGTTCGCCTCCGTGAAATCCCACGCCTGCGAGAGGCTCCCGTAACGGAGCCGGTACCCCTTCCGGCCCGCACCGTCGGGGGTTCCGCTCACCCCTTCGAGAAGGTCGAGCGACTTCAGTTTGTTCAGGTGCCGGTAGACGGTCGGCTTCGTCGTACGCAGGACGGCCACGAGCTCCTCCGCGAACCACGGCCGGGCCGGGTCCTTGAGGAGGCAATCGTGGACGAGCCGGTAGGCGACGCTCTCCCGCACGGGACCGTCCCCGGCCCGGCCGTCGTCGACGGGGGGCAGGTACCCGACCATCCGGAGGAATTCGGTGAGCACCTCCTCCACGTCGTCGATGGGGGAGAGCGGTGTCGAGTAGCGAAGTGTGAGCTCGAAGCCCATGGGACGGACTCCGCAGCACCTTCGGGGAATAAAGCCACGGCCGCGGGCCGTGAGCGTTCGTCGCGCACAACGGTAATCTCTCCCGTCCGGCTCGAGCCGCCGTGGGGGAGATGGCGCTCCTCGCGCCGACGCGCGCAGAGGAAGCAATCGCCGAACTCCTCGACGGCCCCGAAGGTCGCGTGGCCGTTCTCGCGGGCGGAACGGACCTACTCCTCGACCTCGAGGAGGGCAAGGGCGCCCCCGAGGTGCTCCTCTCCCTGCACCGCCTGCCGTGGCGGGAGCTCCGCTGGGGCCGCGAGCACCTCGAGGTCGGAGCGACACTCCCCCTCGCCGAGCTCGAACGGGATCCGGAGCTTGCCCGGCGCATCCCGGGACTCTTGGAGGCGGTGGGTGCCGTGGGCGGTTTCGCCCTTCGCAACCAAGCCACCCTCGGAGGCAATCTCGTCCGCGCTTCCCCGGTCTCGGACCTGATTCCCATCCTTCTCGCCCTCGAGTGCGAGGTCGGAATCCTTGGGAGCACGGGCGAGCGGACCATCCCGCTCGAAAAATTCTTGCTCGGGCCGCGCCGGACCGTGCTCGCGCGCGGGGAGCTCGTGCGCCGGGTGGTGATCCCGACGCTGCCCTCCGCGTTCCGGTGGCAACGCGTCCGGCCGGCGAACGACGTCTCGCAGATCAGCGTCGCCGTGGCCCGCACGCCGGACGGGGAGCACTGGCGCATCGCGACCGCGGGCGTCGCTCCGCTCGCGCGTCGCGCGAGGACGGCCGAGGCGCTCCTCCGAGGCCGCTCGCCCCCCGAGGAACTCATGGTGTCAGCGGCCGCGGGCGCCGCGGAGGAAGCGGGAGTCCGCGCGGACAAACGCGCGACGGACACCTACCGGCGTCAGCTCCTCCGGACGCTCGTTCTTCGAGCCATTCGGGCGGTTCCGGTGGGACCGACCGGGGATGCCGGATGACCTCCCCCCTTCGGCTCCTCGTGAACGGCGTGCCGGTTGAGACGCCGGTCCCGCCGAGCGAGCGGCTGCTCGACACCCTCCGGTGGAGGCTCGGCCTCCGGGGCACGAAGGAGGGGTGCCGGACCGGGGCCTGCGGAGCCTGCACTGTGCTCATCGGAGGCCATCCTCGCCTGAGCTGCCTCACCCTCTCGCACCAGGTGGGCGAGGAGCCCATCCTCACGGTCGAGGGTCTCGAGTCGGACCCGGTTGGGCGCGCGGTGATGGACGTGTTCGTCGCCGAGGCGGCGCTCCAGTGCGGGTACTGCACGCCCGGGTTCGTGGTCGCCCTGACGGGCCTCCTCAAGGAGCACCCCGGCGCCTCCGAATCGTCGCTCCTCGAGGGACTTCAAGGGAATCTCTGCCGCTGCACTGGGTACTCCTCCATCCGGCGTGCGGTGACCCGGCTTGCGGAACCCGCGCCATGATCCGCTCGGACTCTCCCCGCAAGGTCAGGGGCGCGCTCGAGTACGGCGTCGACCTGGACGCACCGGGGGCGCTTCACGCCGTCCTGATCCGCTCTCCCGTCGCCCACGGGCGGTTGCGCACGCTCGACCTGGAACGGGTCCGTTCCTCCCCAGGGGTCGTCGCAGCGATCGGCGCCGCGGAGCTCGCGGAGCTCCTCCCCTCCCGTCGCGGTGATCCGTCCCGTCCGGCGTTTCCTTCCGAGGAGCTCCGCTACCGTGGGGAACCGGTCGCCGCGGTGGCGGCGCGAACCCTCGGAGAAGCGCGCGCCGCCGCGCTGCGCGCGAGGATCGAGGTGGACCCGCTTCCGATCGTCGCCCAGATCGAGGATGTGTTCCCGGAGTGGCCCGGTTCGGGCGAGGGGGAGAGCGAACACGTGAACGCCCACGTGCTCGCCCGTCAGGGCGACACGGAGCGGGTGTTCGCTCGCGCCGACCGGGTGGTCCGTGGGAAGTACCGCACCGCCGGGATCGTACAGATGCCGCTCGAAC
The DNA here is from genome assembly GCA_022750125.1 of Thermoplasmata archaeon. Classification (GTDB taxonomy): domain Archaea; phylum Thermoplasmatota; class Thermoplasmata; order Lutacidiplasmatales; family UBA184; genus JAKIVR01. The sequence goes on along the minus strand of JAKIWH010000021.1, from coordinate 12,027 downwards.
CGCACGCCTGTCTCGCTCGGGTCGAGGAGGAGAGCTGGCGTGTCCAGAGCTCGACGCAGAGCCCCTTCGGTGTCCGGGAGGACACGAGCGCCATCCTTGGGTTACCGGAGGAGCAGGTGGTCGTGGAGGCGAGCTGGGTCGGAGGCGGCTTCGGGGGCAAGGGGGCGGCGCTCCTCGAGCCGTACGCGCTCCTCCTGGCCGCTGCCTCGCATCGCCCGGTCAAGCTGCAGTTGAGCTACGCGGAGGAGTTCGAGCTCTCCCGATCCACGCTGCCGTCCACCATCTGGATCGAGAGCGCCATGTCCGGGGACGCAATCCTAGGGAGAAGGGTACGGCTCCTCCTCGACACCGGGGCCTCGCTTCCCGGTCGCGACTTCGCGACCGGCTACGCCATCGGATTCATCGCGGGACCGTATCGCATCGGGGCGGTGGAGCTCGAGGGGTACGCCGTGAAGACGAACAAGCCACCGTTCGGACCGCATCGGGCGCCGTTCGCACCGCAATGCGTGTTCGCGGGTGAGTCCCACACCGACGAGATCGCCCGGGAGGCGGGGTGGGACCCGCTCGAGTTCCGGGAACGGACGGCCTGGCGGGTGGGAGACGAGACCCCGCTCGGACAGAAGGTGGGGCCGTTCGGGCTCGAGGAGGGTATAGCGAGAGCGCGCGCGATCCGGGAACGGTGGCGAAAGGAGCTTCCTCAGGGGACGGGGATCGGGCTCGCCGTCGGGTTCTGGTCGACGGGCACGGGCGCCGGAGGCGAGGTGCTCGTGCGGCTCGGGCCGACGGAGCTCGTCATCGAGACCGTCGAGGCGGAGATCGGGAGCGGTAGCGTCATCCGGGGGCTCGTCGCGGTCGCCGAGGAGATCTCGGGACTCCCTCGGGAGGCGATCCGTATCGAGCGGACCGACACCGCCCGAGGCCCCTACGATTCGGGAGTGTACGGAAGCCGCACGCTCGGCGCTCTCGGGCACGCCGTCAGGGTTGCCGTCACCAAGCTCCTCGAGGAGCTCGGTCGCCGGCTTCCCGGTCGGGGGGAGGTGCGGCTCGAACTGCTTGACGGAAAGTGCGTTGCCTCCCGAGGCGAAGCGCGAACCGGAGTGGAGTCGCTTTTCACCGATACCGAACGGGCCACTAGCGGGATGCTCGCCCGGGGAAGGCACTACGGAAGGGGTGGGGAGATCCTGGCGGAGCGGGTCATCACGGGCGGCTTCTTCGGCTACACGGATTTCACGGCCGCGGTCCATCTCGCCGCGGTCGCCGTCGACGCGGAGACCGGTCAGGTGCGGGTCGTTCGGTACGCTGCGATCGCCGATGCCGGTCATGTCGTTGACGCCCCCACCTACCGCGCGCAGGTCGAGGGAGGGGTGGCGATGGGCCTTGGAGAGGCGCTCACCGAGGAGACGCTCTGGAGCGCGGAGGCCGAGTTGATGAACCCCGGCCTCCTCGACTACCGCGTTCCGACCCTCCTCGAGATCCCGCCGATCGAGGTTGAGGTCATCGAAGGGTTTCCCGGCGCGGGTCCGGGCGGGACGAAAGGCGGAGGGGAGCCGCCCATCATCCCGGTCCCGGCGGCCGTGGCGAACGCCGTGGCGGACGCGTCGGGGGCCCGGGTCCGCGAGTTGCCGCTCACCCCCGAGCGCGTGGCGCGAGCGCTTAAGCTCCTTTGACCCTCGGCGGGGCCCATGCCGATCGCGCGGGCCGAGATCGAGCGGATCGCGAGCGCGTACCCCGCCCGGCCCATCGTGGCGGCGATCGGTTCCCACTCGGCGCTCGACATCGCGGACGGTGCCGTGGCGGAGGGGTTCCGCACGCTCCTCCTGTGCCAGAAGGGACGGGAGCTCACCTACGAGCGGTACTTCCGCTGCGTTCGTGACGCTTCGGGCCGTGCCGAACGCGGGTGCGTCGACGAGGTCTGGAGCTTTCCGAAGTTCGCCGACGCCGGCGCCCAGGAGGCGCAGGCGAGGCTGCGAGCGCACGGCGCGCTCCTTGTACCGAACCGCGCCCTGAGCTCGTACCTCTCCCTCGACGCTATCGAGGAAGAGCTGCGCGTGCCGCTCGTCGGTTCGCGCAGCCTGCTGCGCCTTGAGGAGCGGACGGAGCGGGAGAACTACTACACGCTCCTCTCCGCAGGAGGGCTACCGATCCCGGAAGCGATCCCGGACCCGAAGTCGATCGATGGTCTCGTCATGGTGAAGCTCCCGCACGCCGCGCGGAGGCTCGAGCGGGGGTTCTTCACCTGCGCCTCCCCTCAGGAGTACGCCGAGCGGAGCGCCCGCCTAATCAAAGACGGCGTGATCCGGCCGGAGGACCTCGCGAGGGCCCGGATCGAGAGGTACGTCCTCGGTCCCGTCTTCAACTTCAATTTCTTCTTCTCCCCGCTCGCTCCGCGCCCGAACGGCCTCGAACTTCTCGGGGTGGACGAGCGCCGGGAGAGCTCGCTCGACGGGCTCGTCCGGCTCCCGGCCTCGCAGCAGCTCTCGCTCCCTGAGTCGAGCCAGCTTCCCCGCTACACCGTGGTAGGGCACGGCTCGCTCACGGTGCGGGAGTCGATCCTCGAGGAGGTGTTCCGCCTCGGGGAGCGGTTTGTCGCTGTGGCCCGGGAGCGGTACCCGCCCGGCATCCTTGGGCCGTTCTGCCTCCAGACCTGCCTCGACGCGGACGGCTCTCCCACGATCTTCGACGTGGCGGTCCGCATCGGCGGCGGGACGAACATCCACCTGGCGGCGGGCCACCCGTATGGGAACGCCCTGTGGCGCGAGCCGATGAGCACCGGTCGTCGGCTCGCCCGGGAGATCTCGCGCGCGCTCGCGGAAGGCCGCCTCGCGGAGCTGCTCACGTGAACGGGACCCCCGCGCCGGCACCGCCGCTCCTCCGGACTCCCCTCTACCCGTTCCACCTGGGCCGAAAGGCCCACATGGTGCCGTTCGCCGGATGGGAGATGCCCCTCTACTACACGGGCATCCTCGAGGAGCACCGCGCGGTCCGCGAAGCGTCCGGGTGGTTCGATGTCTCGCACATGGGGATTCTCACCGTCGAAGGGGAGCACGCCCCCGAGCTCCTCGCCCGCCGCACGACGATCGACGCGACCCGCCTCCCCGAGCTCCAGTGCAAGTACGGCTTCTGGCTCGGAACGGACGGGAAGATCCTCGACGATCTCTTGCTCACTCGGCTGCCGACGGCCCCCGCCTCGCCCCCGCGATTCCTCTTGGTCCCGAACGCCGCCCGCACCGACCGGATCATCGAGCTCCTTCAGCAGCACCGCAAGCCCGACACGCGGATCGCCCGCCTGAACGGCGGCACCGCCTTCATCGCGGTCCAGGGGCCGCGCTCGCGCGAGCTCCTCGAGGAGAGTTTCGGGCTCACCCTCGGGGGGATGCGCTTCTACACCGCCCGCCCGCTCGGTCGACCGCTCGCCCCGGGCGAGGAGGGACCGCTCGGTTGGGGGCTCGTGAGCCGCACGGGCTACACGGGGGAGCTCGGCTACGAGCTGCTGCTCCCGGCCGCAGCGGCGATCCCGTTCGTGGAGCGACTCACGGCGGCGGGCATCCCGCCGTGCGGCCTCGGCGCGCGGGACACGTTGCGCCTCGAGAAGGGCTACCTCCTCTCCGGGCTCGACTTCGATGCGGACCGCTCTCCCGTCGAGGCGGGGCAGGAGCGCTTCCTCGACATGGTGCATCCGTTCGTGGGTCGGGAGGCGCTGCGCCTCGAGCTGAGCTCGGGACCCACGCAGCGCATCGCGGGATTCGCGACCGAGGCCGAAGGGGCGATCCCCCGGCACGGCACCCCCATCCTCTCCGGGGGAACGCTCGTCACGCACGCGACGAGCGGAGGCCTCTCGCCGAGCCTGGGCCACGGCATCGGCTTGGCCTACCTTCCGAGCGCACTCGCCACCCCCGGCACGGCGCTCGAGCTCGAGCTGCGCGGCCGTCGCGTCCCGGCGACCGTGAACTCGCTCCCGTTCTACCCGGCGGCCCGGCCGTCGGGAGGCACTTAAGGGCGCAACGCCATCCGACCGGCGTGCCGGTAGACTCCGGGACTCCGTTCATCGGCCGGCCGGAGCTACTGCACTCCCTCCACGCGCGCCGGGCGGAGGCCCGCGCGGGCCGAGGCGGGGTCTCCCTCCTCGAGGGGGACGCCGGGGTCGGCAAGAGCGTCCTCCTCGCCGAGCTGCTCCGCGCAGCGCGCACGGAGGGGTTTCGCGTGATCGACGCCCGCGCCGCCTTCTCGGACGACCCGCCCCCCTTCCGGGTGCTCCGCGACGCGTTCCGCGCCGCGAAGCTTCCCCTGCTTCCCGAGCTCGAGGCCCCCGAGCCCGGGAGCGGTTCCACCTCCGAGACCCGGCTCATGGAGGCGCTCCGACGAACGACCGAGGAGGGGAACACGGCACCCCAGAGCGCCTTCGTGACGCTCACGGACCGTCTCGTCGAGCTCGCTCGCGAGCAACCTACGCTCCTCGCGATCGAGAACGCCGGCCATGCGGACGCCCTCTCCCTCGATTTCGTCGCCTTCCTCGCGCCCTCGCTCGAGCGGGTCCCGCTCTGGCTCCTCTTGACGACCCCTCCGCTAGCGGAGGTGGCGGAACCCAACCGGACGAGCCTCGAGCGGCTCGCCCGCACCGGCCGTCTCGATCGCTGGGTCCTCCGGCCGCTGCTTCCCGCCGAGATCCCGGAGTTCGCCCGGTGGGTCATCCCGGGGCGCGACGTGCTCGCCTCGGAAGTGAGCCACTGGTACTCCCAGACCGCCGGGAATCCGCTCTTCCTCGAACAGCTGCTCCAAGCGCAGGCGCGCGGGGAGACGCCGCTCTGGGAGGAGGCGAACCGCGCGCATCTGCCGTTCCGCGAGTATCTCACCCGCCGGCTCGGCGAGCTCCCGGAGGACGAGCGGCGCGTGCTCCACGTCGCCTCGGCGCTCGGACGGGAGTTCCCGTTCCCGCTCCTCGGGACCGTCACCGGCGTCGAAGAGGAGCGGCTCGCCGAGCTCGTGGAGCGGCTCGTGGGGTACGGCATGCTCCGCGAGACTCCGGGGGTCGGGCTCGAGTTCGCCCGCGACGACCTCCGCCACGCGGTCTACGATTCGATGCCCGAGCCGCAGCGCCGGCTCGTCCACGAGCGGATCGCGCGCGCCCTCGATGCGATCGGTGCTGAGGACACCGACACCGTCTTCGCGCTCGCGCGCCACGCCTACCTGGGCCGGCTCGACGCCCGGGCCGTGGAGGTGAACTGGCGCGCCGCGGAGATCGCGGTGCACTCGTTCGCCGCCTCCATCGCGGTCGAGCACCTCGACCGGGCGCTCGAATCGCTCCGTCGGACCCACCAGCCGAACCCGGCGGTGGAGCTCGAGCTCACGCTCGAGCTCGCGGTGCAGCTCGACCACGTGGGCGAGCTCGCCCGAGCCGAGCGGTTGCTCATCGAGGCCCGCCGGACCGTCAGCGCAGCCGCTTCCGGAAGCTCGGCCGAGGAGCTCCTGCCCATCTACCTCGCCCGGATCCTCGCGGACGAGGGTCGATGGGACGAGGCACGGCATCTGACCGACGAGCTCCTCGAAACGGTGGACACGGTACGCGCTTCGGCGCGGCTTGAGCTGTACCGGCTCCGCGGGGAGATCGACTACTACCGCGGGGAGTATGCGGAATCGCTCCGGTTCCACGACCTGGCGCTCGAGATCGCGCGCGCCTCCGGCAACGAGCGGGAAGTGGCGCTCGAGGCGGTACGGCGGGCCAACACGCTCGCGATGCTCCCCGACTGCCTCGAGGAGTCGATCCCCGCCTACCGCGAGGCAGCCGCACGGCTCCACGAGCTCGGGGACACGGGAGAGTCCGCGTTCGCGCGGCTCTTCCTCGCGATCGCTCTCGACCAGCTGGGCCGCACGACCGAAGCGCTCGAGGAGCTCGACCGGGCGCTCCCGCTTGCCGAGTCGGCTGCGGACCCGCGTCGGATCGCCTGGGTCCGGTTCAATCGGGCCGACATGCTGCGCGAGCAGGGCTCCCTGCTCGCCGCGCGGGAAGAGAACGAACGGTCCCGGGCGACCCTCGAGCAGATCGGCGACCGGTTCGGCCTCGCCCAGACGTTCATCATCGCCGGCAAGATCGAGCTTGCGAACGGCGAGATGGCCCGCGCCGAGGCGGAGCTCCTCGAGGCATTCCGGCTCGTCCGGGAGCTCCGCACCGAGGCGGACGAGCTCGAAGTGCTCCTCCGGCTCGCCGAGGTGGCCCTAGGACGTGGGGAGTCCGTCACGGCGCGCCAGCGGCTCGACGAGCTTACACGCCGGGAGATCGGCCGGCTCCGGCCGGATCTCGTGCGGGACGTGGAGAAGCTGAGCCGGCGGCTTACGGGGGAGGAGCACACGGATGCCATCGGGGTCGCGTAGCGCTCGCGCTCCGCTCCCTTCCTCCGCCACCCGCGCCCTGGTCCGCCGCGCACTCGAGGAGGACCGCGCCCGGGAGGATCTCACCTCCCGGCTCCTCCTTCCGTCCTCGCTCCGGGTCCGAGCCACCGTGAGCGCTCAGGCGACGGGGGTGCTCGCCGGGCTTGGGCCGGCCGCGGAGACCGCCCGCCAGCTGGGGCTCTCGTACCGCGTCCTCCTGCGCGAGGGGAGCCGCCTGCGCTCGGGGACGGAGGTCCTCGAGCTCGAGGGGAGGGCACGGGCGATGCTCTCCGCGGAGCGGACGCTCCTGAACTTCCTGATGCACCTCTCAGGGGTCGCCACCGCCACGGCCCGGGCGGTCGCGCGGGCGCGGACGGCGCGCAGGGGGTTCCGCGTGCGGGGGACGCGGAAGACGACGCCCGGCCTTCGTGAACTCGAGAAGGCCGCGATCGAGGCCGGCGGGGGGGAACCTCACCGGGCCGACCTCGCGTCCGCGGTGCTCGTGAAGAACAACCACCTTGCCCTCCTCAGTGTCGAGGAAGCGGTCCAGCGGGCGCGCGCCGGAGGGGTGGGGCCGATCCAGGTCGAGGTCCGAACCTATCCGATCGCCGTCCGGGCAATCCGGGCCGGGGCGGATTCCCTTCTTCTCGACAACGCGAGCCCGGCGGCGGCGCGAAAGCTCCTGCACCGGCTGCGGTCGGCGCGAGGGCTTCGCCGGGTGCCGGTAGAGCTCTCGGGCGGCATCACCGAAGAGCGGATCGGCGCCTTCGCGCGAACGGGCGCGGAGGCCGCGAGTCTCGGTTCCCTCACCCATTCCGCGCAAGCCCTGCCGTTCCATCTCACGGTGGAGCCCGGGCGTCGCCCGGCTTAAGTGCGTCGCGGGGCTAGTATTCCCGAGGAGAGAAGATGTCGCTCGAGGCGGAGGTGCTCGCGCTCAAAGAGGAACGGAACGCGCTCCTCCTCGCGCACAACTACCAGCTCCCGGAGGTCCAGGACGCCGCGGACCTCGTCGGGGACTCCCTCTACCTCTCCCGCAAGGCCGCGGAGACGGACCGGCCGGTGATCTGCTTCGCGGGAGTGCGGTTCATGGCGGAGACCGCGAAGATCCTCAACCCCGAGAAGACGGTGCTGCTGCCCGATCTTGCGGCCGGATGCGGACTCGCGGACGCCATCACGGCGGAGCAGCTCCGGACCTGGAAGGGAGAGCATCCCGGGGCGGTCGTGGTGGCCTACGTGAACACCTCCGCCGACGTCAAGGCCGAAGCGGACTACTGCTGCACGAGCTCGAACGCGGTCCGTATCGTGGGCGGGCTCCCTCCCGAGAAGGAGGTGCTGTTCCTGCCGGACGTCTTCCTCGGGGAGTGGGTCCGGGCCCAGACCGGGCGCAAGAACATGCACCTGTGGACCGGGGACTGTCCTGTCCACGCAAAGCTCCGGCCCGAGACGCTTCGGATGGCCCGCGCCGCGCACCCGGAAGCGGAGGTGGTCGCCCATCCCGAATGCGGCTGCGGCACCGCCGCGCTCCCGCACGTCGACCGCATCCTCTCGACGGACGGGATGGTGAGGTTTGCCTCGGAGACCCGGGCGAAGGAGGTGCTCGTCGCGACGGAGGTGGGGATCCTCCACCGCATGCGTAAGCTGAACCCCGAGACCAACTTCCTTCCGATCCAGGAGGGGGCGATCTGCCCGTACATGAAGCAGATCGACCTCACGGACGTGCGGGACTCGCTCGCGCAGCTCCGCTTCCAGATCGAGGTCCCGACCGAGACGGCCCGGAAGGCGCGCCTCTCCCTCGAGCGGATGATCGCTTCCTAGCGGGAAGCTACGGGAGGTGCGGGATCCCGGGCACCCGTCCGGCTCGCCATCCTGCGTAGGCGAGCGCGCCCAGCGCGATGGCGCTCAGGAACAGCACCCCGATCGCGCTCCAGGAAGGCTTCGTCGTGAGGTAGAAGCTCGTCGAGAACGGATTGAGCCGGCTCGAAAGGAAGCTCCCCGTCGCCCCGAGGAGCACGAGGGCGAGGAGCGCCGGGAAGAGGAACGAGTAGGTCGAAAGCCAGAGCCCGAGGAGGAGGACGGCGACCGCGGCGTACGCGGCGGCGTGGGAGCGGCGTGTGGCGAGCTGCGCCGGCGCGTTCGCGGTGCGGGCGGGCGGAGGGGTGTACCGGGAGACGTACCGGACGGGCACGCTCGCCCGCTCGGGCCGGCGCTAAAGAGGCTACGGTTCGACTCGCACCGCTACGGTCGGTGTCGAGCGGCTTTGGAGCGCGCCGGGGCGGTGATCTCGGGAAATCCTAGGAGGAGCCGGCCCTTCTCGACCGCCGCTCGGCGCAGCAGGCCCACCGAGACCGCGACACGAGGGAGCTCGTCCGAGCGTTCGGCCCCCGCCGTTGCATGGAAGGTAGCGCCCCGCGCGGCAAGGCCACGGAGCGCACCGCTGTCGAGAGAGCTCCGTTCGGGGCGGGGGCCAGCTTCGATCGGCCAGCCTGATTTGAGGGCGTGCTCGATAGCCAGAGGACGATCCTCGCCGGCCTCCTCCGCCTCGAGATGGCCGAGGAGCACGGGGAACCCTGGGGCGGCGGGGACGGGGACGCCTCCCGGTCGCTCGAGCAGATAGTCGACCCCTTTCGGGACCGGCTCCTTCGAATCGATCCTTCGCTCGAGACCCACGAGGAATCGGAGCCCCGAGGGAGGTTCGTCCCGGGCACTCCTTGCCTCAAGTAGGCGTGTCACCCGCTCCGCCGCCCCCGGAGACTCCTCGACGACGACGCCGAGGTAGCTGTAGCCCAGAGAGGTTGCCATCGCGCTCCACGGTCCCAGTTCGGCATCGGTCCCCTTGTCGGGCAGGTGGAGGTGTAGGTCCCCCCTGAGCTCCGACGGTTCCACGAGTTCGGGCAGCTTGCCGGCCGCGGCCGCCTCGATCTCCCCTCGGTTTTCCCGGATCTCGGGGGGGATGAGGGGGAGGCCGAGCGTCGCGTACACCTCCTCCTCGGTCGCCCCGGCGACCCGCTCGGTATCGCGGAACACTCCGTACTCGTTCACCTTGAGGCCCCGGTCGCGGGCGATAGTGCGGAGGTGGACGTTGTGGTCCTTCGACCCGGTGAAGTACTGGAGCGCCGCACCGAAGCTCGCGGGGTCGACGACCCGAAGATCCACCTGGATCCCGGGCGTGTAAAGGACCGTCGATTTCGTGTCGCCGTGGGACCGGATCTCGAGGACCCCCGGGAGCTTCGTGAAGTTCGCGAGCACCTTCACGGGCTCCTTCGAGGTGGCGAGCAGGTCGAGGTCCCCCACCGTCTCCCTCCGACGCCGGAGGCTTCCCGCGATCACGAGCTGCTCGACCGAGCCGGTGGCCCGGAGCTCCCGCTCGAGCGCCTGTCCGAGCTCCCACGCCACGAGGAGCGGACGGCGCGAGCCGCCGTCGGCGCCGGCCCCGAGGGCCGCGAGGCCCTGACGGAGCTGCTCGATCTTCCGTTCCCCAAAACCGGCGACCCCCTTGAGCCGCCCCGCCTCGAGGGCGGTGGCGAGCTCCAGAGGTCCTTCGACCCCGAGCTCCACCCAGAACCGCCGGGCCGTCTTCGGTCCGACCCCGGGTAGTCGCATGAGCTCGCGGATCCCGGGCGGCACCTGCTGGCGGAGTTTCGCAAGGTAGGCAAGCTCCCCGGTCGCGAGGAACTCCCGGATCTTCGCCTCGAGAGCGTCGCCGATCCCCGGGATCTTGTCGAGCTCGTTCCGCGCGGCGACCCGCGCGAGCGGTTCGCCGAGCGATTCGAGCGTCCGGGCGGCGCGTCGGTACGCCTCCACCTTGAACCGCTGCTCGCCGAGAAGGTCGAGCAGGTCCCCGATCTCCTGGAGCACCCGGATCACGTCGTCGTTCGAGCCCGGCATTCCGCCTCCTCGGACGGATGGCCTTCCGTCGGAAAACGGCTCGGGGGCTACGCGGTAGTCGGTATCCCGAGCTCGATCCACATCCGGTGGGCGATCGTCCGGTACCCGAGTCGGGTGTAGACCGCCTCCGCGGGGGCGTTCCCGTCTTGGACGTAGAGGCCGGGCACCGCCCCCTCCTCCTGCGCGAGGTGGGTAAGGAGCGCGGTCACCGCGCGAGCGTGACCGCGGCCACGGAACTCGGGCGAGGTGACGACCCCCGTCAGGAGCCAGACCTGGGGAAGGTGCACCTGGGCCCGGGCGACCGCGGCGAGCTCCGGCCCCTCGAAGCTGCCGGCGACGACCTCGCGAGCGATGTCGAGACCCCGGTATCCCTCGACCAAGTGAGCAAAACGCGGCTCCGTCGATCGAACGCAGAACCGCTCGAGGGCCGGCGTGTCTGCGAAGTGGAGCCGACGGGCGGAGCCCTCGGGGGTGACCGGCACCTCGCAACGCCGGAGCTGTAGGCCCCGAGCCCGGCCAGGGCCGCGGCGGGCGAGTACCTCCGGGGCGAGCTCGTCTGGTACCACCGCGACGAACGGAGGGTCCGGGAGGGCATCGAGGAGGGGGCCACTTTCCTCCGTAGGACCGACCCAGTGCACGACCTGGTGCCCCGGCGAGCCGTTCCAGATGAGGAGGTAGCCGAGGGGAGTGCCGTCGCGTTCTAGGACGCGGAAGCTCACCCGCTCTGGGAACCTCTCACGGTCCCAAACGGCGAAGGCGTGGAGGAGTGGGGCGGCTGCCGCCTGCGAGGCAATCCACCCCGGGTCAAGCGTCTCGATCACGCGGTACTGCCGAGGCGCGTGAGGCTCGTGCCGGGGGGGCAGCGGCATGGGTACGTGGGACGGCGCGTAAGGGTAAATGCCGGCCGGGGGTCCGAGGGCGATGCTGGCGGTCCTGGGCAGCTCCGGCCGGCTCTCCGAGCACCTGGACGCGCTCGTGGCCCGGTTCCCTTACGCGCGGAGCCTTGCGCAGGATCCGCTCTCCTGCGTCCGCCCGCTTGCGAAGGATCGCGCCTCGGCGGAGGCGGCGGGGATCTTCGCCGCGACCCTCGCGATCGGCAACACCACCTCGATCCGGCAGGCGTTCGGCGACTGGCTCGCGCGCTGCGACGGGGACATCGTCGCGGCGATCGAGCGACGGGGACGGCCGGGTACGCCGGCCGCCATGCGGGGATTCCGCCACCGATGGATCCGAGGGGACCAGCTCGCCTTCCTCGCCTACCGACTCCACCGGATCAAGGAGGAGTCGGGGAGCCTCGAGGAGGTGTTCGCCGCGGGGCGGAGCGGTCCCGCGGGGTTCGCGGGAGGACTCGATGCGCTCTCGGCCGCGCTGCGGGGACCCGCCGGGGAGCCGGCCCCGCGGGGCTACCGTGCCCTGTTCCCCTCTCCGCTCGAAGGGAGCCACAGTCCGTGCAAGCGGCTCACGCTGTTCGTCCGCTGGATGGTGCGACAGGAGTACCCCGACCTGGGCGTCTGGGCCGACATCTCCCCCTCGGAGCTGCGGATCCCGCTCGACCAGCACGTCTACTGGATCGCCTACCACCTCGGGCTCACCCGGCGCAAGAGCCGCTCGTGGGCGGCGGTCGAGGAGATCACAGCGGCGCTCCGGAGCTTCGACCGCGCCGACCCCGTGAAGTACGATTTCGTGCTCTGCCACACGGGGATATCGGGAGACTGCCCGAAGCACCGGGACCTCGCCGTCTGCGGGCCGTGTGTCCTTCGCCCCGACTGTCTCCTGTGG
>JAKIWH010000104.1 GCA_022750125.1 Thermoplasmata archaeon | reverse complement strand
AGCCTCCACATTCCTCTCAGACCCTTCAAGGGACGGATGTCGAGCCCCGGACGGGGTTTCGCAGGATTCTCGCGAAGCAGCTCGAGGGCCCCGGCGAACCTCCGCTGGGTCTCCCGTTCGAGTCGTTCGAACTCTCGTTCAGCGCTCTTGGTGAAACGAACTTCGATTTTGAGCACGGTTCAAAGCTTGAGCCGCGACTTGACCGAATCCCACGCGACGGTTTCTTCCTCGTGCAAACGCCGGAGGTGTTCTTTGATGAACGACTCGGGGGGGATCTCATCCATCATCTCGTTGAGCACGTCGTCGAAGCTAGCGCCGCCTGTCTTGTACCCCCTAAGCCGCCGGAGGGTGTCGCCCTTCACCGGCACGGTCGTCAAGGTGGAGGCCATCAATGTACTCCATGACATCCACTCTTTGAATGGTATCCCAGCCAACGCTACCTATACGCTCAGCGTGAAGGGCTGCGCGGCCGACCCCCTTCTGACGATCACCGTCGAGGGTGGACTCCTCCTTACCGTGGCCCATTACAACGCAACCGCCGGTTGGAACGGTACCGTGCAGGTCCTCGGGCCCGGCACGATCCTCGTTAACGCGAGCGCCGCCTACCACAGCGTACCTGGCGGTCAGGACTCGAACGCTAGCTCGTCGTTGAGCTTGACGAAGCTCCTCCCGCTGCTGGTCGCAGGTGGCGCCGCCGTCGCTGCGGCGGCCGGCATCCTGCTGTACCGTCGCCACCGACAGCGACCGCGTACCCCGTCCGACCCCACCTTGCGGAGTTACCTGCCGTCGGTGAAGTCGTCGTCGAAACCGACCTCGCGCTAGGTGGTCGATCCTCTAGGCTCCGCGGCAGGGTATGGTCCGCTCGTCCCCGCGCTCTCTCCGTCTCGAGGTAGCTCGAGAAGCTCCTCGAGGTACCGGGAGAGCGAGGCCTCGTCAGGCACGGCCGCGGGGGAAGAGAGCTCGCGGCCGATCTCCGAAGAGATCCAACCGAAGGTGACGCCGTGAGCTCTGAGGGCTCGCGCGATGGAACGCTTCTCGTAGGCCGCGACGGTCTCCGCGAACCCCCGGACCAGCCGTGGGTCGGCCCAGCTCTCGAAGAATCTGGACCCGTGCCAAACGTCGAGGTCCCGGGGCCCGCAGAGCAGAGCGTGCCAGCGGGCGGCCCGAACCAGCAGCACTCGGAGGTGACCGTTCGTGACCTCGAGGGCCGGAAGCAGCTCGCCTCGACGCAGCTTCTTCGCCGCCCAGATGAGGTGGAACCAGTAGTCGTTCGCGAGATTGGACCATTCGCTTACGGACGGGAGCGCCGGCGGGGCCGCCGCCGGCTCCGCGGTGAGCTCAACCGCATCCTTGTTGGCGAGGACCAGGAAGCCGCGGGCCAGCACGGTCGCCGCCGCGGGCTCGGTCCGGAGCGCCGCGAGCGCCTCGGTCGGGAACACCGCGACGTCTACATCCTGGCCATCGGAGAAGAGCACCCTCCGCTCCTCCCCCGACCCGAGCGCGTTCGTTTCGCGGTGGGAGGTCCACGCGACTCCGAGGCGACCGATCCACTCGCTCTCCTCGAGCAGCCGTTCCGGTTCCCGGACAAAGACGGCCAAATCGATGTCGGAGAACGGGTCGGCGGGTCTCGAAGCGCGCGCCTGCGAGCCAACGAGGAGGGCCAATCGGATGTTCGGCTCAGCTTCCACCCAACGCTTGAGCCGGGGAATCCAAGTTTCTCTCACCGGGGCCATTACTCCGGGCGGATGCGGCCCTCCCGAATAATGGTTCATCGGTGCTCCCCGCGCCGCGACGCCCACCTTCGACGGCGCGCCGGCTCCGCCCCGAACGGGCCGCCGGCGTACCGCGAAGTGTCTAGGTCGTGGAGTGAGCCGCAGGCGGGGCCCGGGAGGACGCCCACTTGCGGCGTATCCCCAGCGAGCGTGCGATGAGGAGCCCCACGCTCATCGAGAATAGCGCGTCGATCGCGGCCACTACCAGCTGCTGTCCGGCCGGCGGGTACCCCCCAGGAGGGCGGCCGAACTCGAAGGAGGCCGGGAAAAGGGCAATCGCGACAGCGAAGCGAACCACGAACACTCCCACGAAAAGCGCAGCGAACGAAAAGCCGATCCGGAAGCTCCCTACGCCGGTCGCATCGCGCGTCACGGTGGTCATTCGCTCGGCCACGGGAGTGAACAGGAAGGCCGTCACGAGGAGGATCGCTAGGTCCGCGGCTACGAGGTAGGGGAGGGCCCATGGGGTGAGGAGGGTGGACTCGAGTTCGGTCACGCCCCAGAGAACGAGGAGGAGAACGGGAACCACCCCGAGGATCAGCGCGGAGTACCCCACCCCTTGCGTCATGGCGTAGGAGCGGCGGATGATGAGGAGAACAATCACGAGCTGCACGAGGATCGCCGTCGACTCCGCGGAGGAGAGGCCACCCATGCTCGTTCCCGGAGTTCCGCAGGACCCCTGCGATAAAGAAACCGCGGAACTACGGGCCCGCGGCTGCGACCGAGGTCAGATGAGCGGGAGAATTCCTTGCGGAGCGTACTCGGGGGAGAGCCGGCCCACGATGGGGATGGGGTGGCCGCAAGCGCGGCATCGGTTGTCCTTGTCGAGGTTCCAGCTCCGGATGAGGAAACCGTACCGCTCCACCACCACCGCCTTGCAGCCGGGGCAGTAGGTGTGCTCGAGGCGGTGACCCCAAACGTTCCCGAGATAGACGTACTCGAGGCCTTCCTCCCGAGCGATCGCGTGCAGCTTTTCCAGCGTGCGGATCGGGGTCTGGGGCAGCTCCATCATCTTGTAGTCCGGGTGCCAACGAAGGAGGTGGAACGGGGTTTCGGGTCCCAACTCGGTGGCCACGAACCGCGCGAGCGTCCGGAGCGCGACCGGGTCGTCCCCCACCTGGGGGACGATGAGGTTCGTCACCTCGATGTGCACGCCGCCCTTCCGCAATCCCTGTAAGGTGGAGAGGATGGGCGCGGGGCCTTTCGCGCTGATGTACTTCCGCATGAACCGTTCCTCGCCGCTCCCCTTGAAGTCGACCGAGATGGCGTCGAGGTGGGGGACGAGGAACGCGACCGCTTCCGGGGTCATGTAGCCGTTCGTGACGAAGTTCCCGAAGAGGCCGTGCGCGTGGGCCTCCCGGATCACATCGAGGGCGTACTCGGCGAAGATCGTCGGCTCGTTGTAGGTGAACGTGACGCCGTCGCACCCGAGCTCGACGGCCTGCCGCACCGCCTCCCTCGGAGAGAGCGCGCGGCCCTGGATCTCGTGCTCTTGGGAGATCTCCGCGTTCTGGCAGTACAGACACCGCCAGTTGCACCCCACCGTGCCGATCGAGTACACGCGCGCACCCGGGCGGAAGTGCGAGAGCGGCTTCTTCTCGATCGGGTCCACCTGGATGGCGGCCGCGAGGCCGTAGGTAAGCAGGTCGAGGCGTCCCGACGTGTTCTTCCGGACGTAACAGAACCCGTGCGATCCCTCGGGGATGACGCAGTACCTGGCGCACGCGGTGCACCGCACCTTGTTATCGGGCGCTCTCGTGTAGAGCGCTGCCTCGTGTGCCACGTTCCCTCCCGTCATCGTACAGCCCGCCCCGCGCGATAACCGTTCGGGAGACCGTCGGGCAGGTCCGACCAAACTCTCAAGCCGCCGGCCTGCTCGCACCGACCATGGCCCGAGCCCCGAGCGACGCTCCCCTCGAGTCGGAAGCGGGCGAGCTCGAAGCGCGCATCCGGCGGGAGATCGCCCCCCGGCCCGAGACCCTCCGGCGTCTGGCAGCCGTCCGCGAGGAGCTCGTCGCCCGTGCTCAGAGCGAGGCGAAGCAGCTCGGCGTCCCCCTGCGGCGCGCCCTCGTCGCGGGGAGTGCGGCGCGGGAGACCTTCCTCGAGGACCGAGTGGATGTGGACCTCTTCCTTCTGTTCCCGCCCGACCACACGCGGGAGGCGCTCGAACGGGACGGCCTTGCGCTCGCGGGCCGCCTCGTGGAGTCTCCCGAGGTGCGGTACGCCGAGCACCCCTACCTGCGGGGGAAGTCGGGAGGATTCACCGTCGACGCGGTACCCGGGTTTGAGGTGAGCGACCCTTCGCGGCCGCTGAGCGCCGTCGACCGCACTCCGTTCCACCAGGCCTACCTCCTCGCGCGGGAAACGCCGGAGCTGGTGGACGAGATCCGGCTCACCAAGCGATTCCTTCGGTCGATCGGCGTCTACGGCTCCGAGGCCAAGACCCAGGGACTTTCGGGGTACCTCGTGGAGCTTCTGGTGCTCAAATTCGGCGGGTTTCGCCCTCTCCTGCGAACGGTGCGCGAGTGGCGACCTCCGGTCCGGGTCCATTTCACGGCGGGTTCGGAACCCAGGGTGCCTCAGGGAATCCCCCTCATCGTGGACGACCCTGTAGACCCGAACCGCAACGTGGCGAGCGCGCTCTCGGTCCGGAACCTCGCCCTTTTCCAGCTCGCGGCCCAGGAGTATCTCGCCCGCCCTTCGGAGGCGTTCTTCGCTCTCCGACCGGCTCGATCGCTGCCGCTCGATCGAGCCCTCGCCTCCCTCAAGCAGCGGGGAACGCACGTGAGCGGGATCGCGCTTCCGCGCCCCCGACTTGTCGACGACATCGTGTACCCCCAGCTCTACAAGGCCGAGCGCGCGATCGCGGACGAATCGGAACGGCTCGGGTTCCGTCCGCTCGGCACCGCAAGCGCCGCGGAAGAGGAGAGCTTGGTCCTCCTCCTCGAGGTCGAGCACGGGGAGCTTCCTTCGGTCCGGGCCCAGCGTGGGCCACCGGTGGGGCTTGACAGAGTCGGCTCCTTCCTCGAAAAGTGGGAGGCACCCGCCGCTCCGGTCCTCCAGGGACCGTACGTCCGTCCCGACGGCTCCGTGGGCGTCGAGACGCGGCGAACGCTGCGGGGAGTGGAGGAGTTGCTCACCGATGCGCTGCCACGGTTGCCGCTCGGGAAGGACCTGGTGCGCGAGCTGCGCCCCGAGCACCGGTTCCTGCCGCTCGGCTCCCTCGCCGCGACCCCCGAGCTCTCGCTCGCTCTCGCGGAGCTCCTCGAGAAGCGACTGCCGTGGCGCGCGGGATAGGACCGCCGAAGCTCCGCGGGTCGCGCGGCTAGACTGCGCCCGAGAGCAAGAACCAGACCGCGAGCCAGACGAAGATCTCGACCGCGAGCACCCCCGCCCAGTCGCCCTTCGTGTACGTCGTGGCTCCCGGGCGCAGCCGCTGGATGAGGAACGGCGTCCCGACGATCCCCACGAGCCCGATGAGGATGGGGATCGCGACC
>JAKIWH010000103.1:2796-5309 GCA_022750125.1 Thermoplasmata archaeon | reverse complement strand
CCTCTACGACGGCCGCGAGTGGCGCATCCACTACTGGATGTTCCGCAAGGACCGCATCTACGACCTCGCCCGCCAGGAGTCGGAGGCGATGCGCGAGGCCGGTGAGCCCGAGGTCGTCTACTCGGCCGGGGCAGCCCGCTCGGGTGCGTTCCTTGGCCGCCCTGGAGAGCTCCTCCCGACCGGCGAGCCGCCTGCAGTTTACCACGAGCTCGGGGACGAGATCTGGCTCGAGCGCCGACGCCCCGCCGGGCCGATGGTGCCCCCGGGGACCTCCTCGAAGGCCCGGGTCCGAGCCGCACGGCCTTCGGAAGACTAAGGCACGCGCCCGGCGTTAAGCGGCGGGGAGCCTAGGGCTCCTGTGCCGCGCCACCTCCTACTCCTCGTGCATGCCGTACCCGTCGACGGGGCGTTCACTCTGAACGACCTCGCGGGCGGAGGCGGCCGCATGGACGAGGTGGCGAGGGTCGTCTCGACCGCGCTCACCCTTTCGAACGAACTTCGAAGGGACACGACGGTCACGATCCTCTTCCACCCTAAGGGGGAGGGTCCAGGTCGTCGCATCCTCGTCGAGGGTGCACGCGTCCGTTACCTGAACCCGGACGAGAGGTCCACCGCGGCGCTCCTCAAGAACGCCCTTGTCCGGTCGGTCCTCGCCGAGGGACCGGTGGAATCCTCCCCCGGCCTCACCGTTGCCCGCGCCGACCCGCGGGTGGAACTCGAGGCGTTCGTGCAGCGGCCCGGCGCCGTCTGGCTCACCGAGGAGGGTGCACCGCTCCGTGCTCAGGAGCCCCTCAGCGAACTCTCGGCCGTCCTGAGCGACCCGGTCGATCCCACGCCGCTCGAGCGGCAGCTCCTCGAGCGCAGCGGCATCCCCCGTCTCTCGGTAGGTCCACGGTCCCTCAGGAGCTCCCAGGTCGTGGACCTGCTCTGGAACGAGCTCGACCTGCGGGAGCGACCTCCCGCACGAGCTGCGGCCTAGCTCCGGCCGAAACCCCTAGGGGGGCGCGTCCGGTCCGCGCGGTTCCTCGACCGGACCCGGCGGGAGCCGCTTCCAGTCGGCCTCGGAGATCGGCGTGGAAGGCGGCTTCTGGCCCCTCGCTCGTTGCCACACGGCGAGGAGCAAGAGGAGCACGGCCGCAGCCCCCAGGCCCAGGTAGAGGCCGTACTGGTTCAGGAATCCGGGATTCGACCCGGCGGGAGTTCCGTTCGTCCTGGTGCCGCCCGGAAGCACGACGCTCACGTTGATGATCCGCGTGAGCTGCTCCGAGGAGCTGTCGCGAATGCTCACGGCGACCCGGACCGTTCCGACAGCGTTCTCGGTGCAATTCACGACGAAGCTGCTCGGCTCGTGGCAGCCGGCCGGCAAGGCGCTCCAGGCGATCGCCGTGGGCGGGGTCCCCCCGATCACGGTCGCTACGATCGCGAACGGTTTCGCGACGAACGTTGGGGTCGGAGTTACGGTGATGTTGAGACCGAGCGCCCCGTTCACCGTGAGCGGAGGGAGCACACCGGTCTCGCGCGCTCCGTTCGAATCGGTCACGGTGAGATGCGGCCGGAAGCTGCCGACGGAGGTCGGCACGCAGGAGAGGCTCGGGGAGTTCGTGGAGGCGCAGCCCGCCGGTAGCGCGGTCCAGTTGAACGTGTAGACACCGGTGCCCCCGGCGGCGGAGGCGCCGAAGGTGACCGATTGGCCGGCATCGACCACCGGCGGGAAGGTGGAGAAGGTCCCTACCCCGGGGGAGGAGTAGACCGTGTAGAGGATCGGCACGGTCGGACCCGAGGTCCCGTTCGGGGCGGAGACGTTGAGCGCGATCGCGAAGGTCCCCGCGCTCGCGGCCGTGCAGTTGAGGACGGGTACGTCGAGCGCAGCACATCCCGGCAGGTGGAGCCACTGGTAGCTCGCGTTGGGTTGCACCGCCGCCGAGGGAGCCGACAGAACGAACACTTGGCCCACATCGGTACTTCCGGAGGACGGGAATGCAGTCGGAGCCGGGAACGTCGCAAGTCTGTAGGCCCAACTGTCGGCGAGGGCCGGGTCGGTTGAGTTCTCGCCGCCGAAAACGAAGAGCGCCGATTGGGAGGGGTCGTACGCGGCCGCGCCGAACTCCCGGGCCACTGGGGAGAGGGAGGGAGAGACGTTGGTCCAGGTGCCCTGGCTGAACGACCAGGTCTCCGCAAACTCGGCCTGTCCCGGCGGGGCGGAAACCCCGCCGAACAGGATCGCAGAGCCGGTCGCGTTATCCCAGCCCCCCGCAAAGGCGCAACACGGCACGGGGGAAGTCCCTGCGGTGAGATTCCTCCAGCTCCCGTTCGAGAACGCCCAGGTGTCGTAGTACCCCAGGTTTACCCCGAGGTCTCCGTTGTACACTTCGCCCCCGTGCCAAAGGAAGCCGCCCACCGACGGGTCGCTCACCGCGGCAGCCTCCGACCGGAGCGGGGGGATGGGAGAGCCGGTCGTGAGGCTCACCTTGCTCCAGCTTCCGTTCGGGTGGAACATCCAGAGAAGATTGTCT
>JAKIWH010000103.1:0-2786 GCA_022750125.1 Thermoplasmata archaeon | reverse complement strand
TTGTAGTCGTACACGAGCGACCCGTCGCTCCGACCTGGAGGCGCGCCCCCGTGGGTCACGTTAGTCCAGTTTCCCGCCCGGTACTCCCAGGTGTCGTTCAACTGGCAGGTCGTGTTCGAGCAGCCGCCGAAGAGGACGGTCGTTCCGAGTGCGGGGTCGAACGCCATCATCGCCTTCCAGCGCGCCGGCGGGGCCACGGCGCCGGTATGATTCGTCCAGCTGCCGCTCGCGAACTGCCAGGTGTCGTTCGTCGGGCAGATCGTGGCGGCGCAGCCTCCGAATAGTAGCGTGGCGTGATCGGCCCCGTCGTAGGCCATCGCTGCGGCGAGCCGTCCCGGGGGCGAACTCGCCGGTGTGACGTTCACCCACTCTCCGGTCGGTATGCTGCCCACCGCTGAAGGGCGGGGCGCCGCGTGCGAGGCGTAGTAGAGAAAGGAAGACCCACTCACGGACCCGGGAGCCGAGAGCGGGAGAGCGCGAACGGTGGGGATAGGAAGCGAGAGGAGTAGGAGCGCCACCGCTGCGGCGGCAGCGAGCAGAGCCGGGCGCCGGAGGTGCGCGGGGCCCACCCGACGCACCGCAGGGGGAGGGGTTCGAGGAAGGGAGAACCTTCCTCGCAGGAGTCCGCCGAGGGCCTCCCCCAGGTTCATATCGCATGACACGCGCCGAGCGCGCATTAACCTCTCCGGGCAGCCGCCCAGCTGGGACCCGGTCCTGATCGATCCCGCGAGCTTACGCGGGGGGGGCGCGCAGTGGCACGAGGGCGTCCCGCACCGAACGGGGTCTCAGCCCGCCAACGACGGCGGTGAGGCGGACGACGTGGCGGGGTTCGGGATGGGTGCGGGTGCCGACGAGCATCCGCCGTGGCTCGCCGAGGCGCCGGCGCATTGCCCGCCAGACCCGGTCCACCGTACCGAGGGTGAGGTTCGAGCCGCCATCGACGTGAACGAGCGCGGAGGGGTTCTCTGAGAGCTCGAAATCGAGCAGGGTGTCGGTGAGCGCGGTGTGGACGAGCCGTTCGGGCTCCGAGATGTGCTCCTCGCTGAGGAGGAGCGTCGAGACCCCCGATTGGGCAAGGTGGCTCTTCAGGCTCGCCAGGTCCACGTTGAGCTGGCTCGGATGCTCCACCATGTCGACGAGGCTCTCGACGAGCCCGTGGAGGTAGGCGTTGCGCGCCTGCAGGACGCGGGCCATCGGGAGGGACTCGAACCGTCGCAGTTTCTCGTTCGAGAGCGCGAGGAGGAGTCCGCCCATCTCCTCGAGCTCCGAGAGGGCGCCGAGCGCGTTCGAGCGGCGGTCGGGATTGCTCTCGAGCTCGATGTGGAACGGGAGGAAGGCTACGGGGACAGCGAGCGTACCGCGCGCCCGCAGGTCGCGGGTGAGCAGGGGGAGGAGGGCGCTTCCGGTGCCTCCGCCAAGACCGGCGAGGAGGAAGACGATCTCGCTCGAGCCGATCCGTCGGACGAGCTCCTCCCGCGCCTCCTCGGCGCCGGCGCGCACCTGCTCGCGGTCTCCTCCGCTCCCGCGTCCCTTGAGGGTACGCTGGCCGATGAGGATCCTCTCGTCGACGTCGACATGCGAGAGGTGGGTCGCGTCGGTGTTGATCGCGACCGCCCGGACGCCCGGGAGCTCGAGACGCAGCAGATCGTGAACCGCTTCGCACCCGGCGCCACCGAGACCGACGACCGTGACCGGGTCCCCTCGCGCTCGCGCGGCGAAGCCGGCGAGATCGTCGCGGAGCTCGGGTCTCAGGGTCGCACCCTCCGCGGCCTACGGGGGTGTGGACCCCTCGGCCGTCACCGAGTCCGCATCCCGGCGAAGGCGAGAGCCGCCCATCTGGTCGAGTCGGGTCCGGATGTACTCCCGGACCGCGGCGCGCACCGCGTCGTCGATGGAGACGGAGCCGCCTTCCCGGACGAACTCCTCGAGCTGGCGATTGTCCTGGCGCGAGAGGTCGACCACCACCTTCCGGATGTTCGGAGGGGGGAGGTTCATCTCGATGTACCGCTCGAGCCCCTCGCGGATGGTGTCCGAGATGGTCGGGGTACCTTTCGTCTGCTGGATCGACTTGAGTTTCTCCAGCAACTCCTGGGGGATTCGGACGGTGACGCGCTCAGAGGTCTCGGCCATTGTCCGTCAGACAGAATCCTAGGTCTTGTCAGACGATTGGGTATGGGACGTCGGACGCTTAAATGTATCTGCCGAGGCGGGGCGCGTCGGTGGTTCGCTACGTGCATCTCACATCCTGCCCGACGGGCTATCGCCCCGCTTCGCACCGCTCACTCCACTGGCGGGTGAATCGGCCGCAGCTTGGGTTGCGCGTCGGAGCTCGCTTACGTTCAGACGTCGAGAGGCCCCGGGAGCGGAACCGAACCTCCCGGTGACGGGTCTAGCGCCGACCCGTTCGCCGACCCGAAAAGGGCTCTCGCTGCCGCCACGCTCCGGAAGCCGGGGAAGACCCGTAGGGCCGCGGAGGAGGCGAGGGCGAGGACGACGACGACCGTGATGAAGACCGAGTACCATCCCGAGGTGATGAGCCCGAGTCCCAAGACCAGCGCAAGGATGACCGTCGCGCTCGTGAGGCGCGCGTTCATGAGCACGGTCACCGGGCCGGCCCTTGCCTTCCCAAAGACGGAGCGGACGACCGGGAAGAGCGAGAGCATTTTGAGCGCCGAGGCCGCCGCGATTAACCCGAGCAGGAGCGGCCAGTGGTCGAGGACGAACCTGATGTCGACCTTCAGCCCGACCGCGACAAAATAGAGTGGGATGAAGAGGGCGAACGCGAT
>JAKIWH010000102.1 GCA_022750125.1 Thermoplasmata archaeon | reverse complement strand
GGCGTCCTTCTGGAGCCGATCGTACGCCTTCCGCTCCACCCGCCCCGTGGCAGACGCTTTCTCTGAGTAGACCGCGGTCACTATCCAACCGCGGCTAGCCGCGTACTGTCTCAGGTCCGGTTCCTGGCCAGCGTGGTCCTGGTCCTCGGTCGAAACGCGCATGTAAAGGGCAACTGAGCGACTCCCCGTCCCAAGAGCCCTCCCCTCCGATTTGGTTCCCGACATATTCCCCCGTGGTCTCAGTTGGGTGCCTTGGGCGACGAGGGCGAGCTTGGGCGAGCGGGGCGCGCGATTCTCCTGGCTGCGGGCGTCGGTTTCTCGATAGGGGTCATCGCCGCTCTAGTGATCATCGAGAATGCGGGGAATCCGCCCATCATTTCCGCCGCTCGCGATCTTGGCGTCTTTGGGGTCCTCGCCTCGGGCGTTGCGGTAGGAGTCCTATCTTCGCGATACCGGCGGCTCGATCGAGTGCGAAGTGCACGCGCCGCGGAGCCCCCGCAGCCGAGATCAGGGTCCGCTTGAGCCGTAAAGTTCCGGACCCAACCCAGGCTCGGAACCGGTTCCAGGGTCGTTCCAGTCCCGGTCACCGGGGGCCCGGGAATGAGTTCCGAGAAGGAACGGGTTTTCCCGGGTTCGGAGTCTTCGCTCATTTCGTTACCGGAACTCCCGTCACCGGAGGGCTCATTCCAGTCCTTCCCCGGTTCCTGGTCCGCTGGAACGACGTGGATCCCCTCCCGCGGAATGTCCGACTTGTACGGGAATGCGGAGTCGTCACGAGTCCGGTCCCAGGCGAGGCCGGTCCTCGTCTCCGGTTGAGCCACAGAAATGGAGGGATGGTCTCGTCCTTGACTCGGGGGATTCTGTCACTTCTGGCCCCCTCGCTCCGTCAATTGGGGCCGCCAGCGCAGGCACGGAATCCACCGCGATCGGGGCGGACTCTACCGCTTGCGAGGAGGGCTTGGAACGCTTCCTCGAGCTCCTGCCCGGAGAACGCTGTCCGCCTCGCAAGCTCAGGACGGCAGCCTAGCCAGTCGACTGGCACTTCACCAGCTCGAGCAAACAGGGCGCGCAGAGCAGGCTCCGGGCCGTCGCGCAAAACCGAGTATGTCAGCCTTGCTGGACCACCGAGTCCGCCTACGGCTGGAGCTCGGCTAACCTGCCTAACTTGGCTAACCTTCCCGTCAGCCTCGGCGGGGTTAGGCGGGTTAGCCATGGCAGGCGCGGGAGCACGGTGTCCGGCCCACTCCTTGACGGGAATGTTCCAAGTGGCCTTGTTCTTCGGGTGTGTTAGCCAGGTGTCCTTTACTCCCAAGTCTCGTCTCAGCGTGGCTAGTTGGCCAGACGTCAGCACCCGATCGTGGCGTGCCCTGCGTCGCGCGTTGGTGGGGTCCGCAAACTCCCGCTGCCGGATCACGAAGAATTCGGCCTCCTTCGTGAGGGTCTCCTGGCCCTCGATGATCTCCTGCAGTAGGCTAGCTAAACCCTTTCGGGGATGGACACGGGGGGATTTGAACCCCCGACCTCTGCTTTGCGAAAGCAGCGATCTTCCGCTGATCTACGTGCCCGCGGGGCTCCCGAGTTGAGACCGGTCTTAAGGATTTGTGCGCCGGCGAGGGAGCGCCGAGGTAGGGGGCTCGATCGAGGCGTTGAGGGGGATCGCGTCCCACGCCGTCGCGGTGGGAGGTCCGACCGAAGGCTGGTTCGAGCTGGCCACCGTCGGCGAGGCGCCCGCCGGGTCACCCGAGGAGGGCAGCGGGCCCGGAGGGGAGCGACCGGTTGCCTGACGGGGGAGGCGACGCACGCGCACGGGCAGGAGTACGTGCTCGTCCGCGTCGTACCGGAACAGCTCCGTGAATCGACCCCAATTGATCACGTTGAGCTGCAGGTCGTCCGCCGGCGCGGTCGTGAACGCGATGAGGCGGTGGACTTCCTCGTCCGTGAGACGGTGCTCGGGGGAACTCTCGAGTGCCCGCACGAGCGCCTTGAAGAGCGTCGTCTTGCGTAGCTGCTCCCGCAGGATCCCCTTCCGCTCCCGTATGGAGGCACCGATGAGCTTCCGGCCGGTCGGGGTGAACGACACCCGTGCGTCCTTCACCTTGACGAGCTCGAGGGTCTCCGCGAAATCTGCCGCGGGGAGAATCTCGTCGATCTCGAGGTCCAGGTCGTCCGCGAGGCGGGCGAGGTCCTCCTCCCCCGCGTGGGAGTCGAGGAGAACGAGCAGCCCCATCATCTCGGTGGGGGTGCACTTGGGGTACGGGGTCGGCACTTCGGTTTCACTCCCCTGCTTGAAGGTCCCGAGTACCCGGCTCGTGGGCCTTAAGCGTTGTGATTTTCGAGGGCGATGGGGGCTTAACCTCGTTACCTCGGGGGGGTCGGAGCGGGCCGACGGGGCGCCTCATCCAGGCGACTCCGGAACCGTCCCCGTGGCCGGCGCTGTCGACGGCGCTCCCGGTCCCTTTTCGGTGATGAGGGTGTACACGTAGTCCGTGAGCTCGTAGAACTCGGGGCTCTTCCGGTCCCGTGGGCGCTTGAGATTCACGGGCACGCCGGCGAGCACGCGGCTCGGGCGGTGGGAGAGTACGATGATCCGGTCGGCCATGATGAGCGCCTCCTCGATGTTGTGCGTCACGAGGACCACGGCGTCCGGGGGGAGCGCGGGGTCCCGCCAGAGTTGCAGCACCTCTTCCCGGAGGCTCTCCGCGGTGAGGGGGTCGAGGGACGAGAACGGTTCGTCCATGAGGAGCACCGACGGCTCGACGGCGAGCGCCCGAGCGAGCCCCACGCGCTGGCGCATACCTCCCGAGAGCTCGCGGGGGTACGCCTCCTCGAACCCGACGAGCCCGGTAACGCTCAGGTACTTGTCGACCTGCTGCTCGCGGCGCTCTTCCTCCCAACCCAGTGCCTCGAGCCCGAGCCCAACGTTCTCCTTCACCGTGAGCCACGGGTAGAGCGCGAAGTTCTGGAACACCATCGCCATCTCGGTTCGCACCGATTCGACGGGCGCCCCCCGGAACTCGATCCGTCCCGCGGTCGGCCGGTCGAGACCCTGGATGAGCCTGAGGAGCGTGGATTTCCCGCAGCCCGATGGTCCGACGATGGCGAGGAAATCGTTCGCGGCGACCGAGAAGCTGATCCCCGCCATGATGGAGATCGTGCCGTGGTGGGACTGGAAGCTCTTCTCGACGTCCACCACTTCGATGAGCGACACGGGGACCACCGGGCCTAGTCCACCCGATACTTCTCGACCGCCTTGCGGTACATCGGTTTCCAGAGGAGCTCGTTCAGCGCGACCACTCCGATCACGAGGGTGAGGAGCGCCGAGACCATGAGCGGGAGCCCCTCGTTGTGCGGGAAGTAGAGACCGACGTTGATGAGCTCGCCCACGCCGAGCACCTGGAGCGATTGGCTCGCGCTGTAGTGGAGGTACTCGGCGATGACCAGGGTGTTCCAGCCCCCGCCGAAGGCGGTGATGGAGCCGGTGACAAAGGCGGGGAAGATGGCGGGAAGCAGAACGCGCCGGTAGTACACTTTCTTCGGAAGCGCGAGCGACCGGGCGGCCTCCTCGAGGTCCGGCGGGATGCCGCGCAGCCCCGAGAGGATGTTGAAGAACAGGTACCACATCATGCCCGTGACGATCATCAGTACCGCCGCTCCCTGGAATCCGATGAACGGGAGCAGCGCGAAAATGAAGAGCGGGAAGAGCGCGGTCGCCGGGACGCTCGCGATGATCTCGACCACCGGGAGCGCTACGCGGGCGGTCCGGGGGCGGGAGGCGATCCAGATCGCGACGGGGAGAGCTATGGCGAGCGAGAGGAGGTACGCCGCGCCCACCCGCGAGAAGGAGAACAGGAAGGCGAGCGGCAACGTGTAGATCTTGGCCATCACCGCCGGGACGATCGGCGCCGAATAGACGTGGTAGATCGCGACGGTGAGCGCGATCAGCAGGAGCCAGACGAGGACGAGGATGAGCCCGAGCGCCGCGGTGCGGAACGTCGAACCCAGCTTGGATCGGGAGACCTGGAGGCGCCGTGGTCTCGGAACGAGCGCTCCCAGGTAGAGGAGCGGCGTGCCGACCCGGGAGACGCCCGTACGAACGTACCGGACCACGGCGCCCGCGGCCCGCCGGAGCGGTACCGGCGGACCCCGACGCGTGATCATCCCATCGGCCGCCCCGCTCGGCGCCGTGTCGTACCGGAACCGCTCCGCCCAGCGGCTGAGCGGCCTCCAGAGAAAGACATCGAGGGCGGCGATGAGCGCGACGAGGAGCAGGAGGCCCGCCACGAGGGCGGCCGTGTCTCCGGAACTCGCGGCGAGCAGGAGGAAGCTCCCTATCCCGGGAAGCACGGTCGTCGAGCTCGACACGGAGATGAACTCCGCGGCTACGAGGAAGTACCAGCCCGCCGTCCAGGAGAGGATGGAGTTGTAGACGAGCCGATTCGCGGTCGCCGGAAGGAGCACGCGCCGAAGCCGCTCCGTCCCTTTGAGTTGGAAGGAGTCGGAGGCCTCCCGAAGATCCTGGGGTACGGTCTTGATCGACTCGTACACCCCGAAGGTCATGTTCCAGGACATCGAGGTGAAGATGAGGAAGATCGACGCGAAGTTGGGCCCGATGATGCTGTTGGGACCGGTGAGCCCCACGAAGAAGACGATCGCCACCGGGAAAAATCCGAGGATCGGCACCGACTGGAGGATGTCGAGGATCGGCAGCAGCACCCGCTCGGCCGATCGGCGCGTGGCGGCGTAGTAACCGTAGGCGAGCGAGAACGCGAGCGAAAGGAGGTAGGCGAGGAGCATTCGCAGGAACGAGGCACCCAGGTCGAGCGCGGCGGCCGGAAGTTCCGCCCCTACTGCGTGCGCGCCGGGGAGCAGACTTACCGCGACGAAGGGGCCTCCGAAAAGTAGGGCCCCGCCGAGGAACAACGACCAGCGCGAGTAGGAGAGGTACCAGGGCCCCTGGGGGGCGCTCCGGTTACGCGGAGGGTTGCGCGAAGTCGTGGCCGGTCCCCTTGAGATCCCGGGTCTCGAACCGACGGACTCCATGCGCGCACCGCCCCATGGTCTTGCCCACGACGGCCTGCCTCTATATTTCGATGTGGGCAGAACAGTGGGCCGAGAGCATCGAAGACCAAGTTCGACGCGGGGGCCCGGCCTTCGCGCGTCGTACTCCGCCCTCCGCCCCCGCCCCCGCCGTGGTCCGCCTCACCTTGGCAAACGGCTCCTCGCTCGCGAACAAGACTTATAGTCCGACCACCCGTCGGCCGACCGTAGCCCCGTAGTGTAGTGGCCAATCATGCGAGACTCTGGATCTCGCGAC
>JAKIWH010000020.1:21664-26041 GCA_022750125.1 Thermoplasmata archaeon | reverse complement strand
GAGGGCATCGTAGGCGGCGCGGTTCACGAAGAAGGCGCTGAAGAATCGGTGGGAGGCCTCGGACGCTTCGCGAGCCGCGGTCCGGACCTCGGCCGAGGTGTGGACGGAGAACAGCGTGCTGCCGTGGTCCTGCACGTCGAGGGCGCGCAGCAGGATGCGGTCGATCGGTTCGAGGGTGTTTTGGACAGTCTTCGCGCCGGGGGCGGAGAGCACCTTCTCGAGGTCGGCGGTCGCGGTGTCGAGGATGGCCTGGGCGGCCGATCTTAGCTCGGCCGCGTTCGCCGAGAGCGGCAGTGCCCCGAGCGCCAACCCTAGCGATCCCGATCCTTGCATGACGGCTCGGGCGATGCGACGCGCTGCAACTTATGAACCTTCGCGGAGGGAAGAGGTACCGAGGTGAAGGTTGGCCTCCCGTGCCTGCATCCCCACCGCCTCAGAAGAACCGCGCAGGCTAAGGAGGGAGTTCCTTCCGTCCTTGGCACAGGTGCCCTCGAGTGTCGGGCGATTTTCCGAAGCCGGGCCCGCGCATCGCAGAGGTCCGTTCGCGCATTGCGGAGCTCAGGCTGCGATGGACCGCCGGGGAAACCAGCGTTTCCTCCCTCCCCCGTGAGCTGCGCGCTCGGCGACTCGGCTTGCAGTTCCGTGGCCCGACTGCCGAAGAACTAGCTCGAGCCTCCTCCCAGGCGCCTCCGGACGAGAACCTCCTCCCCGACGAAATCGACTGGAGGAACAAGGATGGGAAGAATCGGATCACGCCGATCAAGGACCAAGGTGCCTGCGGTTCCTGCGTTGCGTTCAGTGCGTGTGCCGCCCTCGAAGCTCAGCTGGCAATCGACTCAGGAAGCTCCGAGCGACCCACCGACCTGTCGGAGGCCTTCCTCTTCTTCTGCGGTGGTGGGAGCTGTTCGGAGGGCTGGGAGATTCCTCTCGCCCTCGAGTTCCTGACGAATCCGGGGGTCGTCGACTCGGGGTGCTTCCCGTACCACGGTACCGGAGTGGACGTGCCGTGCTCCGGACGCTGCGCCGATTGGGCGAGCCGAACACGGAGATTGAAGGGGCAGCAGCTTCTGTCCACGCGAGCCGCTGCACTTTCCTGGGTTGCCTCGACCGGCCCGGTGATCGGCGCTCTCGACGTCTACGAGGATTTCTTCCACTACACAAGGGGCGTGTACGAGCCCACCTCGATCGCGTTCGAGGGCTCGCATGCGGTGGCGGTTGTCGGGTTCGACCGAACCGCCGGGGCTTGGATCTGCAGGAACAGTTGGGGAATCGGCTGGGGGGAGGACGGGTACTTCCGTATCGCGTTTGGCGCGTGCAACATGCTTACCCGGTACCCGATGTACGGGCTTCGCACGGTGTGAACGGGCCTCGCGATGGAACGAACTCCGCCGAGGTCGATCGAGGTGAGGGCGGGAGAGAGCTTTCTGCTCGAGCTCGACTCCAATCCAACCACCGGTTTTCGGTGGGAAGCCGAGTTCGACCCCTCACTGCTTCGCCTGCTCTCGAGCGAGTTCGCTCCGGGCGGAGCCCGGCCCGGGGGGGGCGGGACGCAACAGTTCCGGTTCGAGGCGGTGGACCCCGGACGCGGGCGCCTTCGGTTCTGCTACCGCTCTTCGTGGCGGCCGACCGTCGCCCGTGAACACGAGGTTTCGGTTACGGTACGGACTCCCCCGTAGCCCCCGTTCGTCGGGGAAGCACGTTGCCGGCCCCGCGATGGAGTTTTCTCCTTCCCTTCCTCGGCGTTGGGATGCCCACGGTGGAGGAGCACCCTCACCGCTCGTTCCTCTCCGACTTTATCCTCGGGAGTCAGGACGGGCTCGTCAACATCCTGGGCATCCTGCTCGGCCTAACGGCCGCCGCCACGGGGCTCCGCCTCATCCTTGTCGCCACGCTGGCCGCCCTGGGTGCGGAGTCGATCTCGATGGGGGCGGTCGCGTACACCTCCACGCGAGCCCGACGGCTGCTCTACCTGAGCGAGGTGGACCGCGAGCTGCGCGAGATGAAGGAGGTCCCGGCGGTCGAGCGGCTCGAGGTAGTGCAGGTGCTCGAGGGCTGGGGATTGGCTGGCAGCGAGCTCGACGAGCTCGTCGAACGTATCTGCCGGAATCCCCGGGTGTGGCTCGAGTTCATGATGGCGTTCGAGCTCAAGCTCTCGCCGGTGGGCCCCGAAGAGCCCCGGAGGAGCGGCCTCGTGGTCTTCGGGGCGACCGCGGTAGGATCCTTTGTCCCGCTGCTGCCGTTCCTGCTCTACCCGACCGATCTTCACGTGGCCATCCTGACGTCGGTCGTGCTGAGCGCCGCCGCCCTTGTCGCCATCGGTGTGTACGAGGCGCGGACGACCGTCGGCTCGCTCTGGAAGGCCGGACTCCGCATGGCCGTGATCGGGCTGGGCGCGGGGTTCGCGGGGTTCCTCATCGGGCACTTCCTCGGGGCGGGGCCGGGAATCTGAGCCTGGGACGCGGGGCACGGCGCGTCACCAGCCCGCCCTGCCCGAAGCTTCTTTACATCGGACCCTTCATGGTCGGGTCGACGAGGGAAGTTTGGCGAGAAAGCCGACCTGGGAGGATGCGGACCTCCTCCTCCGCATCGAGGAGATCGCGGCGAGCCCGGAGACCCGCGCGGCGCTCGACTGGTTCGAGGGGACCGCACGAGGACCGATGGAGGATCCCGGACGGCGCATCCCGAAGGAGGCAAGCGAGTTTGCGCATGTGCTGCGGCTCCTCGAGCTGTTCGAGCTCGTCGGGACGCTCACGCGGAGCGAGCTCCTCCACGAGGAACTGGTTCACCACCGCTGGCCCTCCTACCTCTACTGGGACTTCCTCAAGCCCACGTTCGAACGGGAGCGGAAATCGCTGAGCCCCGTCCTCGGCGAGAACTTCGAGTGGTTGGCCGAGCGGTGCCGGCGCACCCTCCCGAAAGGCGCCAGCCGTCGTTGAGTCGCCCCTAGGGAACCCGGGCCAGGGTTCGAGGACGCCCTCATTACCCGGGAGGGCTCCCGTCCCGGCGATGGCCCCCAAGAACCTCCGGCAGAGCGTTACGCTACGGGCCTCTCCCCACCAGGTCTACGAGACCATCGTGGACACGAAGCGGCACGCCGCGTTCAGTCACGCGAAGGCCACGATGGCGCGGAAGCCAGGCGCGCCGTTCTCGCACTACGACGGTCAGCTCTCCGGCTTCGTCGTGGAGCTCGTGCCCGACCGGCGCATCGTGCTCGCCTGGCGGGCCGGCAGCTGGCCCGCGGGAGAGTACTCGATCGCAAAGTTCACGCTCACCAAGGTACGGGGCGGAACGCGCCTTGTGTTCACACAGTACGGTATTCCCTCGAGTGACTTCGCGGGTATCCAGAGCGGCTGGCGAGAGCACTACTGGACTCCCCTCAAGGCGTACCTCGAGCCGTAGGCCCGCGCCGCGGCCCATCGGGCGAGCCGGTATTCGCCTACGCCGAGATCTGGATGGATCCCGAGCGGCCGAGCGAGAGCTGGAGCTTACCGCGGTACTCTTTCACCCAGCCGTCGGCGACGTGGATCTTCTGTCCGACGGTGAACCGCTTCGCGTCGGCCCCCCAGAGCGTGAGGGTGATGGTGCCGGTGTCGTCCTGGAGCGTCGCGTCCGCCACCTGAGCCGGGCCGCGGCTCGTGGTGACGTCCCGGACGGGGGAGATCGCGGTGATGGTGGCATCGAGGGTCGCGTTCGAGTTCGCTCGCAGTGTCGCAATTCCTGGCATGGCGGGCCCCGGTAGGTCGACCGGAGTTAAGCCTATCGCTCCGGGGCCAGCACCCGAAATGGCGCTCCGGGAGCCTTTACCGGGAGGCGTTGGCCACGCGAGGGGAGTCAGAGCCCGTGGCAGAGCATGTGGGAAGCGAGCCGGCGGAGGACACGGGGAGACTCGTACTCCGGCCCGAACTGCTCGAGCCGCGTCTTGGCCGACCGGTTCGACCAGTAGACGGAATCCTGGCAGTGGACGCCGATCGCGAGGGTGGAGACCGCCTCGTACTGCACCTTGCCCTCCTTCACGAGCCGATTCGCGGCGCGCTCGGTCAGCTCGAGCAGGCTATCCCGGCCCCCGATGAGCTCGGGGGTGACGATCTCCTCGTAGAGGCGGTGCATGCACCACGGCACCCCCGGGTTCGCATCCAGGGCCTCCTGGATCTTTTGCACGAGGTAGTCCGGGAGGGTCCTCGCCTCGGAGTGCATGCCGATTCCTTGCGCCGAACTCCAAATAATACCACCGCCGCCAACTCCCCCGGGGCGCCACGAGGAACCGGTGGGCCTCCTCTGCGGCGGGAGTCCAGAACGCCTTCGGGAACCCGGAGCAGCCGAGCAGGGCGGAGCTCACGACCCCGTCGAAGACCGCCTAGGCGGAGCTCCCGGCGTGGG
>JAKIWH010000020.1:16103-21614 GCA_022750125.1 Thermoplasmata archaeon | reverse complement strand
CGGATAGCTCACCTGCTCGAAGTGCGCCCTCACCTCCGCCGGGTTCGCAAGCCCCACCCGCGGGATCACCCGCTGAAGAAGCCTTGCAAGATACCAGCTCCCCTCCGCCCGGCGGCGGAACTCGTCGAGGTTCGAGCGGAGCCAAGGCCAGGCGATCTGGGCGCCCACGGGGTTTTCGACGACGCTCCCGATCACCTCGAGCGAAAGGGTCACGCGGCGTCCCGGAACGAGCGCGCGGTCGAGGGCGGTCGCGAGTCGACCTGCATCTTCGAACTCGCCGAGCGCGGTCGCTGCCTGGGTCGCGGCGTCCTCGCTTGTGGTGTCCTGGACTCGGGCGCAGAGCCGGTCGAGCGCGTCCGGCGCGCCCACCCGCGCGTAGGCTATCGCGATCGCCGGGCGCAACGCCGCGTCCGCCCGGTCGATCTCCGGGAACCGCGCCGCGAGCTCGCGGGCGAACCCGGGATCGGAGCGCACCCGCAGCTGGGCCACCGCCTCCCGAAGCATCGCGTCCGGCTCGGGTTCGCCGGGTCTCGGAGCAAGGCCGAGGCGGTCGATCTGGGAGCGACTGAACCGATCCGCGACTTCGAGGAACCTCGGGTCGCTCCCGAGGATCGAGCGCAGCGATTCGAGGGTGTCCACCGCCTCCATGATACTCGGGTAGTCCCCCACGCCCTCGAGCGCCCGCACTGCGCCCAAGTAATCCTCGAGGGAGTACTCCCCGGCGAGCAAGAACGCGTACGCGTCGCTGAGGTACGCCCAGCGGTCGAACGAGGCGACCTCGAGGAGCCGTCGGAGGTAGCTCGCGCGCAGCGCCGGGTCGTACCAGACGCGGAGGAACCCGGCGCGGCCCGGATTGAGTTGAACTGTCTCGGGGTGCTCGAGATCGAGCTCGAGCTCGGGCCCGTCGAACAGGTGACGCTCGAGCCGCCCGTCGATGATCGCCGTGAGCGGGATGGGCCACGGCGGCTCGGGCGCGTCGAGGGGAGTGAGCCGAAATCGCTCCTGGCGCAAGCGTAGACGCCGGCCCTCGAGGGAAGCGCGAACCACGGGTAGCCCCGGACGCTCGACCCACGTCCGCATGACCCGACCGATCGGCTCGTTCGACACCTCCTCCATGGCGCGCCAGAGGTCCGGTCCTTCCGCGTTCCCGTACTGGAACCGGGCGAGGTACGCCGAGACGCCGCGGCGGAACGCCTCCTCCCCGAGGTAGGCGTCGATCATGCGCAGGACCGCGGCGCCCTTGAAGTAGGTGATCTCGTCGACGTTTTGCATGATGTCGTCGGGCGCAGCGCTCTCGAGCTGGATCGGGTGGGTGCTCGCGAGCGAGTCGGTGAAGTAGGAGGTCCGGATCCGGATCAGAAATTCGCTCCACGGATCCTCCCGCAGCTGAAGTCGTTCCGACATCTTCGCCGCGACGAACGTCGCGAAGCTCTCGTTGAGCCAGATGTCCGTGAAGGAGCGCATCGTCACGAGGTTCCCGAACCACTGGTGCGCGATCTCGTGCGCGATCGTCTCGACGGCCCACCGCCGGATGGAAGGGCTCGTGGCCCGGTCGAGGAGAAGCCCGATCTCGGAGAACGCGATCGCGCCCCAGTTCTCCATGGCCCCCGCCCCGAGGTCGGGGACGGCCACGAGGTGCAGCTTCGGGAGGGGGTACCGGAGCCCGAAGTAGGACTCGTACCCCTTGAGCAGCGGCACGCTCAGGTCGAGGCTCGTCTCCGCCTGCGCGGACTTCCCTGGTCCGGTCGCGGCCACGACCTCGAACCCGTTCTCGGTCCGGGCCCGGAGCTCGAACGGTCCGATCCCGAGGTAGAGCAGGTACGTCGACATCCGGGGTGTCGGCTCGAAACGCCACCGTGTCCGCTCGCTCGTTTCTTCAACCGCAGCCACCGGGGCGTTCGAGATGACGGTCAAGCCGCGCTCGGTGGTGACGGACAGACGGAACACCGCCTTCTGGTCGGGGCGGTCGAAGCACGGGAGCAGCCGGCGGCAGCCGACCGGTTCCATCATGGTCGTGAGGTAGGTGTGCCCGGCGTCGCGCGAGGCATAGAGGCCCGAGAGCGTTTTCTGGCCCACCACCCCCGTGTACTGGATCCTGAATTCTACCTCGCCCGACCGCGCGTGGCGGATGCGGAGTTGATGGCGAGAGGGGTCGTGTTCGAACGAGGCCGGATCCTGTCCGGCCCAGACGCGGGCCACGGAGAGGCCCTCGCAGTCCAGGGTGAGTTCGGGGGGAGGGTCGTGGGTGAGGACGCGCAGGTCCCCCGAGAACCGTTCGTTCGAGTAGTCGACCTCGAGGTCGAGCGCGTACTCGGCGACCCGCACGCGTAGGCGACGAGGGCCTGCCTCTTGAGGCATGCGGCAACACTCGAGCGAAGCCTCCCCCCGAGGCGGAAACAGCCTTGCCTCCGGCGGAACTATAGGGTCCGCTGGACTGCGCCGAGGCCCCGTTCAGTACAAACGAGCGTGGAGCTGCGGACCGCTCTCGCCAGCCCGCAGCGGAGCTGGGTTCTGGGCCACGCCTCGACACGATTGCTGGTGTTCCAGGACCGCATGGGAGAGCCCGATCACGAGCGCGGTGCCCCCAACGGTCACGTCGTGCCCGCACGGGAGGATGAGTACCTCCTCAACTGCGCCTCGAACGGGAGTTGGATCGGCCCGGATCACGGCTGCCCCTCCACTTGCTCGAGTTCCGACGATCCCGTTTGGACTCGGCGGAGCACGAGGGCCGCGAGCAGGAGTCCTCCGCCCGCCGCGCCGAAAGCGATCCCCACTTCCGAAGCTGGCAGAGCTCGGGCGTGCTGCAGCCCAAGGATGCCGAGGTCGAGCCCGTAGGTCAGGGAACTGTACCCGCCAGGCGAGCCGGTGAGCAACACCACGAGAGGCAAGTACTCGGGGCTACCCGAGATGACGGCCGATGGCGTAAGCGCGGCGGGGTGACCCTGGGTGTCACGGGCGGTGGCCGTCCCCGACCAACCGAAGTACTCCTGCGCCAGCCCCGAATCGTTCGCGACGCAGTCGAGGGTCATCCCGTTCGGTGACTCGCTCACGTGTTCGAGCGACGTATTGTTGGGCCAGAGGGGAAAGAGGAGCCCGAGAGAGTCGGAGGCGCTCACCCATGGCCAACCTTGCGCCGCAACGGTGAAAGAAACACCGCTCGAGCTCACGCCCGCCGGGCCGCCGGCCGCGCCAGAAGTGAAGTTGACCTCGACCGCCACCGAGCCACCGGTCGCCCCTCGGACCGGCAGCGTCGAACCGTAGTCGAGCACGAGCTCCCCCGAGGTGGAGAGGTTTCGTACGATCCAGCCCGCACCGGAGAACTCCGCGCTCGCCACCTGGGTTCCGTTCGCCCGATACTCGGCGAGCCCGGCAAGCCCGGCGTAGAGGCCGTATCCAGGCTCGCTCCACGTCGACGCGACGGTGATCGCGGGAGCGTTCGGGACGAACTCCGCTGTGACGACGCCGTTCGTCCAGTGGTCGCCCACCGACCACGCGCCGCCCGAGGGAGACAGCGCGCGGCCGGTGGGGGAGGTACCGATGAGCACGATGGCCACGACGAGCGCCGCCAGAAAGGCGGGAGCCCACGACCAGAGGGGGAGAGTCCTGGGCCGCGCGACGGGGCTACCCTCTTGCATCGTTCCTCCGTCGAAACGAGGGAGCGGCGGCACGACCCCGTTTTTGGTGCGAACCCGAAACGGTTTGGTGCGACCCCGGCCCGATCCTGGGGGTCACGGCGGGAACATCTCCCCGAAGGTGGCGATCAACCGGTCCACCCAGCGGTCGGCGTAGTTTTCCCGATACGCAACGAGGATCCGGGCGATCCGCGGCGGGTCGGCCACGACGAAGGTCCGGAGCTGCTCGCGCCGACCGGACGAGACGATCCCGGTCGCGAGCAGCCGCCGCACATGGATCGAGCCGCGGGAGAGGCTCAGCTCGCATCGCGCCGCAATCTCGGCGAGCGTGAGGTCGGGGCTCTCGAGGAGCGTCACCAGAATGCGTCGGGAGGCCGCAGAGCGCGCGACGCGAAGAAGGGTCCGGTCCCCGAGCGGCAAGGTGGCGCAGAAGTAGAAATCCTGGTGCGAGCCGCGCTCGCGATGCAGGAGCCCGCTCACGGCGAGCCGTTCGAGATGGTAGGCGGTCTCCCCCCAGGCGGTCCCGGCGGAGCGCTGGATCTCGCGCGCGCTGAGACCCGGGGTCCGCTCGACCGCGGCGTAGAGGCGCCGGCGGGTCTCGAGCGCGAGGGGATCCTCCCCCACCTGTCACCTCCGACGAGGCAGGAGGCTCGCCGCGAGAAGCGCGAGGGTAGCCAAGCTGCCGAGGAAGAGCTCGGGGAGCGAGGCGACCGCGTACGCGGGGGGTAGCGGCGCAGCTTCGGCCCAAAGCCACACGAGGCCGAGCGCAAGCAGTCCGAGGTTCGACGCGGCGATCAGAAGAAACCGCGGGTCCCTCGTCCGGTACCAAGCAGCAACCGGGACGCCGGAGCCGAGCGCGGCTGCTCCGCTCATCACGGAGGGGAGGAGGAGCTCGAGGAGGCCCATGCCCAAGATAGGTGGGTCCGACCGGGATGATAACGGCTTGCTCAGTTCGGTGAGCGAACTCTAGGATTGCCTGTTCCAACCAGGGCCGGCTTCAAGCAAGGCCAGTAGGGTCCCACGTAGTCCGGAGTCCTTCGCCAAGTCG
The DNA here is from genome assembly GCA_022750125.1 of Thermoplasmata archaeon. Classification (GTDB taxonomy): domain Archaea; phylum Thermoplasmatota; class Thermoplasmata; order Lutacidiplasmatales; family UBA184; genus JAKIVR01. Next base: position 16,934 of record JAKIWH010000020.1, on the reverse strand, counting down.
GTCGAGCTCCGCCATCTCCTCCGCGCTCAGCTCAAACGTAAGCGCCCCGGCGTTCTCTTTAATCCGCTCCACCCGCGACGACTTCGGAATTTCGATGACGCCGTGCTGAAGTCCCCAGCGTAGCATGACCTGCGCTGGGGTCTTTCCGTGCGCCTTCGCGAAGTGCTGGACGACCGGGTGGGCGAGTTGCTGACCACGGGTGAGCGGGGCATAGGCTTCGAGCTGAACGCCGTTCTCACGGCAGAACTCGAGCAGCTCACGCTGGAAGAGGAACGGGTTGAACTCCACCTGATTCACCGTGGGGCGAATGGAGCAGGCGGCGAACAACTCTTTGAGATGGTCGACAGTGAAGTTGCTGACGCCGATCGTTCGACAGAGGCCATCCCCGTGGAGCTTCTCGAGCGCCTTCCACGTATCGAGACGCTTCCCCGGCACCGGCCAGTGGATGAGGTAGAGGTCGACCTGCTCGACCCCGAGCGCACGTCGACTTTTCTCGAACGCGCGGAGCGTCGTCTCGTACCCTTGGTCGTCGTTCCAGACCTTCGTTGTGACGAAGTACTCCTCGCGAGGGAGGCCAGCGGCCGCTAACGCCGCACCGACATCGGTCTCGTTGGCGTAGAGTTTCGCCGTATCGAAGAGTCGGTACCCGGCCTCGAGTGCGATTCGGACCGAGTCGCGCGTGCTACGCCCCGCCGCGAGTTTCCAGGTCCCGAGCCCGAAGACGGGCATCCTCACCCCGTCGCGGAGGGTCACTCGGGATTGGAGTCCGGCTCCGAGGGAGAACCCCTCGCTAGCGGGCATCGGCGCCATGCCCGCCCAAGCGCCGGGAGC
>JAKIWH010000020.1:15137-16047 GCA_022750125.1 Thermoplasmata archaeon | reverse complement strand
TTCACGGCCACGAATTCCGTGAGGCTCCGGCCTTGGTTCACCTACCTCGAGCGCTCACTTCTCGTGCGCAAGCATCTTGGCAATCGGGCTCGTGGACGGGCGGTGGACCGTCAGCTTCGGCTGCTCACTCTCGGCGTAGCCGTCCGCACGCTGGGCGCGGCGTTCTACCTCCCGTTTCTCGCCCTGTTTCTGTACTCGGCGCTCCATCTGGGCTACGTCGAAATCGGGGTCATCGTCGTGCTCCTGGGGGCCGTTCAGCTGCCGTTCGGGTACGCGGGCGGTCTCATCACCGATCGGGTCGGCCGGCGCCCGATGATCCTCCTCGGGCTCTTTTCTGAGGCTCTCGCCACATTCGGGCTCGCGTATGCGTTCTCGCAGCGATCGCTGCTCCTCTCGATTCTCGCGGTCGCAGCGGGAGGTGTAGTACAAACCTCGGCCGGTTCGGCCTACGCGGCGTACATCGCGGACCTTGCCGAGGGGTCGCAGCGGACCCGCGCGTATACCTGGTACCGAATTGGGTTCAACGCGGGTTTCTCCGCGGGTGTCGCGCTCGGCGGGATCTTCGTTGGCCTGGTCGGGTTCCCGACCTCCGTAGGGATCGCCGCGAGTGTCGTGACGGTCGCGGCGGTCGTGCTCCTCGTCGGGCTCGAGCCCTCGCCCTTCGACCTCGAGCTCCGACGGGGACGTAGCGAAGCGGGAGCGACCGCTACCTCGTCTCCCAAGACCGGGAGGAGCCTCGCCGAAAGCTTCGCGGTGCTCCGGAAGGACCGCGTATCCCTCGAGGTGGCGCTCGCCTTCCTGTTCGGAAGTCTTGTGATGGGGCAGTGGGCCGTCATCTTTCCCCTGTTCGTCCACAATGTCTTGGGAATCTCGTACGCACTTCTCGGAGTGGGACTTGCGCTCAACGGGC
>JAKIWH010000020.1:0-15127 GCA_022750125.1 Thermoplasmata archaeon | reverse complement strand
GCTCGGCCAGGCCCCGACGACCGAGGCGGTGATCGGTCGGAGGCACACCACGCTCGCGATCGTCGGGGTACTGCTCTACGTCGGAGCGTTCGTGGGTCTCGGCGCGGCCGGGCTATGGCTGATCCTCCCCTCGCTTGCCTTCCTCGCGGCGGTGGTCGTGCTCACCGTTGGGGAGAACCTGGTCTCGATCCCGCAGTCCACGCTGCCGTCCAACCTCGCACCCCCCGGCGAGGTAGGCTCCTACAACGGGGCGTTCAACACGGTGGGAGGGGCGGGGTTCCTCGTCGCAACGCTGCTCGGCGGCGTGGTCCTTGCGCTTTCCGCCAACCCGCTTCTCATCTGGGCTATCCTCGTGCTTCCCGCCGTCCCCGCTGTTCTGCTGCTCCGTCATTCGGCCTCCCGGATCCAAGGGAACGCAGACCGGGCCTAGTACTCGGCTCGCGCCCGGAAACGTCCTCGTCCCGCGAGCACCCAGGGAGCCAACCCGCACGGCGCCGCGCCCCGTTCCACCCTCTCGAAAGGCGTAAGCCCGATCGCGGTAGTTCGGTTCCGTGCCGCCCCAGTGCCCGATCTGCCACGAAGCGTTTGACGATGCAGCGATCTCGGAGCACGTTCGCACCGAGCACGTCGCGTCAACGGAACCTGAGATCGCCGAGATGCGGGCGCACGCGGAGCACAAGTGCGTGAAGTGCGGGGCCTCGCTACCAAGCCCCGAGGCTCTGTCGGCTCACCTTCTGAACGTCCACCGGATGTGAGCGACCCCCGACACGAGAGTGTGTCTCGCACCGCACGACCTGCGTTCTGGTACCGTCGTTAGAAAGCCGCTCCGCAGCTCGGACACTTGCCAGCGAGCTCGGGGTACACCGTCCGGCAGTACGGGCAGCGTAGCATGACCTTGGGGTCGGAGGCATTCGCACTCGGCGGGTGAATCGTGACATGAACTCGGGTCGAGGGAGGGTGAGCCGCTTCCTTCGCTTCCCGGAGCGCTCGGCGTCGGTCGGCGACCAGATTTCCGAGAAGGAGTTGGAGGTCCGGAGGTCGATTCACATCGATCTCGAGTTGCGGGGGGCCGGAGTATCCTCGGCCGTGCGCGATCAGGCGAAGAACGTGACCGGCCAGGCGTCGCTCGACCTCGGCGCTCATCAGGGTCTCGAGGGGGATCTCGAGGTCAAGGTGCTCGCGCTTTCGCGTCACTCCCGTCGCGTGGGTGAAGAGGATGCGCTCGGTCGTGATCGAGAGCACCCCCGCGGTTCGCTCGAATAGGGCGGGACCTTGGAATCGAATCTCCTCGCTGGGGTTCAGCCTCGGCACATCGTCCCCCGTTGTTGGCATGCGCCTCTCCGGGTCAGTCTCGAGCGACGGGGGTGTCTGAAAACCGGCTCCCGCTCGCGGCCGTAAATCGAGCGGGAGGTACCCGGCACGGGTGGGAGAATCTCCGAGAGCTGAAAAGCGGAAGGGCGACGCTGCCCGGCGAACGCTGGTCGCAGGGCAGGGATGTGCCCTCGACCCCCGCCGAGGTCGAACCAAGGGCAGATGAAGGGGCGTTCCCGTTCACCGCCCGAGGAGCGAGGCCGTGCAAATCCCCCTCGGCTCCGAGATTAACTTGGGCCTTCAGACTGTCGCGCTGCTGTTGCTCTGGGTGGGGCTATGGTTCGCCCTCCGAACGCATCGCGAGATCGCCTCCGGGGCCGCTCCCGCGCCCTCCGAGCGGTTCCATCGGGAGCTCATGACGGCGGCCGTCCTCGTTTCGGCGCTCGGCCTGCTCCTCTGGATGCTGCCGAACCTGCTCTACGGGTGGTACTACACGCCGTCGGGCCTCGGGTACGGACAGGGCGGCTACCAGTCGTACTTCGAGTTCGCCGGGGTCCCGCTGAAGCACTCCTCCCTACTCTTGGCGCACATCGCGCTGGGCAGCGTGTCGGCCGCGTTCGGACTCTATCTCCTTCTTCGGATGCGATGGAGGCGGTTCCCAAGTTGGCTCGCAGTCCGAAATTTTCGTGCCGTAATGGTATTCACGTGGTGCGTTTGGGCGGCCAACGTCTTCGTCGGGTACGTCGTGTTCTATTACTTCGCGTACGCACAGACCGGCTAGCCGGCTGTTTAGCGGACGGCGGCGAGCACGAAGTCATCGAACTGTTGCCAGACCGGTGCAGCTTCGCGGAACCCGGCCCGGTGCAGCCAGCTGCGTTGGGCACCGACGGTCGCGGAGTGCTCGTGGTGACCCCTCTCGGGGTACCGTGCGGCGCGGAGCTCGAAGAGCGCGGTCAGCCGTGGTTCCGCTCGCAGCTTCTCCCACCACTCTGTCCAGCCGAGGGCTTGGTCGGTCCCTCGCGGACTGCGCCGGGCAAGCCGGCTCGCGTCGCGCGCGATGCGCCCGAGCTGGGGGAGCGACCGGTCGAGCAACCGGTGGTCCCCATCCAGGAAGAGCCCCCCTGCGGGGAGGAGCCGCGCAAGCTCCGCGTAGAGCTTCCGTAGACGCACGAACGGGAGCCAATGGAGCGCGGTAGTGCTGACGACGGCGTCCGGTCGACCTCTGGGCAGCCGCTCCCTCCATGCAGGCGCACGGAGGTCCGCTTCCACCCATCGGAGGCGTCCCGAGGCAGAGCGCAAGGTCTGCCGGCCAAGATAGAGCAAGACGGGGTCGTAGTCGACAGCAACGACCCGGATTCGCGGGAACCGCCGGAGGAGGCGGGCGCTGAGGGAGCCCGGACCGCAACCGAGGTCAACCACAGTGAACCGCCCCCCGAACTGGGATTCCAGCGTGTCGAACATCGCTTCGAAGCGCGCCTCGCGGTGGGGGATGTAGCGAGTCTGCTGGCGATCCCAGAGGTCCACCCACTCCCTCCATGAGTAGGCGGGGGTCGGGGACCCTCCCTTGGGTCTGCGAACCGAATGCGACGGGGTGTTCATCGGCCCTATTGCTTGCCCCGAGCGCCGCCGAGTCATGGGCTCCGAGCTAGCCGGCTCTATTTGGCCTGAGCCCATCGACAGCCTCCTCCTCCGCGTCCGTCCGCGGGGGCGACCTCATCGACTCCAAGGATTCTCTTCCTTCGCTCAGCCCCGTTGCGCCTCGGCCTTCTCGAAACACGCACAGCAGAACCGGGAACGGTCACGAACTGACGCATCCTGCCTGGCACCTGCGTCGAGTCTGCGGAAGATCGGTGATTGCCGAAGGGTGTTCCGGTAGCGATGATTATGAGGCAGCTCGGCCCCTCGCTTGCGCAGCCCCGTGGTGTAGTGGCCAAGCATGCTGGCCTTTGGAGCCGGCGACAGCGGTTCGAATCCGCTCGGGGCTATGGTTCGGATAGGTCGGGGCTTCCCCTAAGTGAAGGTCGCGTCGACCCGATCGGGCGTAGTCAATCAACAGGTACCTTGGCAGGCATGCAACCGTGCTCGCTCTTTTTTTTTACAGGACGGGGGGGGAAATGAAGAAGGACGTGGGAGGGGGGCAGTTCTTGGTGCCGCCTTCGGCCGCGGAGACCATGAAACGCTTGAGATTCTTCCGAACTCCTATTGGTAAGGGGGATTGAGGCCCACCTTGTCCGAATCCCGATACCTGCCTCGCACCACCCCCCTCTTTGTCGCTGGGTTCATAGCCATCGGCCTACCGGATGGATTCCTCGGCGTGCTATGGCCATCGATCGCTGGCACGTTCGGTCAGCCTGTCGGCGCTCTGGGCGTGGTCCTGGCGGTCGACGTCGCCGGCGCGGCGACGTCCGCGTCCTTGGTCGGGATAACCCTTCGGCGATGGGGAATTGGGCGTCAGTTAGCCATATCCGCCGCGATCATGGCGGTGGCCGTCGCGACGTTCGTTCTCGCCCCCGTTTGGTTCCTGTTCATCGCCGGCGCCTTTCTCTACGGTCTCGGCGCCGGAGGTCTTGACGCGGGCATCAACGCATTTTCCGCTACACATCGAGGCGTTCGCTACCTCAATTCGCTGCATGCCGTCTATGGCATCGGGGTCACGATCGGGCCCCTTGCGGCGACTCTCGCCGTCGAACATGGCGCGTGGAGGGATCCCTACGTCGCGATCCTCTCGCTCCTTCTGTGTCTCGTTCTGGGATCGGCCTTCCTCTGGCGGTTTCCTCAGGCCGACCCGAGCACGTTGCCGCCTCGGCCAATCGGCGTGGGCCGGTGGTCAACCCGACGGAAGATCGAGCGTCAAGCCCTCATGACGATCATGGTCTTCTTCTTCCTCTACGCAGGGCTCGAGGCCACGACGGGTCAGTGGGCGTTCACGTTGCTCACGCACGAGCGAGGACTTCCGACGGTCCTGAGTGGGATCGGAGTGTCCTCCTTCTGGGGAAGTCTGCTCGCGGGACGGTTCCTGGCGAGCCTCGCGGGCCACCGGATGTCCCCACCACGGATCCTTCTGCTGAGCTCCGGCGGAGCTCTGATTGGCATTGCCCTCCTTTCGCAGAGCCCGTGGGCGATCGTGGGCTTCCTCGGGTTGCCAATCGCCGGGTTCTCCCTTGGACCATTCTTCCCCACACTCATTTCGGCCGTCCCGGCATGGGCCGGGACGGAGCGATCTAACACGATCGTGGGCTGGGGAATCGCGACGGCGAACGTCGGCATCGGCGCGGTCTCCGTCATCGCCGCGGGAATCGTGGAGACGGTCGGGTTGCCGGTCTTGGGAGCCTTGCTCATTGCGATCTCGGTCGGGCTCGCAGTGGCGGTCGGAGTCGCGGGGCGAAAGCTCGGGGCTGGGCCGTGAAGGGTCGGCGGAGCACAGGATCCCAACGTTCGTCGGGCCCTTTGCGAGGGGTTTGCTTCCCAAGACCGGGCGGCACCCGCACGGAGTTCCACCGTTTCCGAAGCGACCCATCCAGCATGCCTGCCACTATCCCGACAGTCAGAGCCTTGCAGGAGTCGAGGGCTGACCACGGGCCGGGCACCGCGAGGAAAGGAGGCGCGTCTGAATTGCCCTCCGGAGAGTGTTACCTCCTGAGCGGTGTATCCCATTCGGCCTGCAACTCAAAGCGAATCCGCTCGGGGCTATGGTTCGAACCCAACGGGGGCTATCCCTCGGTTGCACTCGTGTCGGGCCAAAACGCGAGCGTCTCAGAACGGGTGGATAGTCTCGGGCCCCCGTCTCCAATCTTCATCGGCGGTGCGGCGTATCCTTGGAAGGTACTGACTAGTGGTTCAAATCCCGGATACGTTCTCCTCGACTGATGGCAGCCGAGGTGAAGGGACCGGGCAGTCGTCGTTGGTCCGGGCGACGAATCCTTGCTGTCCAGTTGGCAATCGTTCTTCTGATCCCGCCAGTCCTGGGGGCGGTCCTCGGCTGGCTCGGCCTAAACCCGACTACGGCGGAATCCTTGAGCCCGGTTGGGAGTGAGGCGCACGCGTTGTTGAATAGCTTCCCCGACTCGAAACTCCTCGTCGAGTTCGCCTACCAAGAGTCCGGTGGCCCACCGCCCGCGGCGTCTGTTTCGACGCTGCTCGATCGGATAAACGAGACCTGCCAGAAATCCAATGTCGTCGTCACCGAACATTCGTTCGCGTCGGGCCAAAGTAGCTTCTCCAGATCTGATCTATGGGCGCTCGAGACCGGCAATCGCCAGAGCTGGCCTGAGCCCGGAACTATGTCGCTCTTCTACCTCTTCCTCGCCGGGACGTACTCCGGGGACTCCACGGTCCTCGGCCTCGCCTACTACGGAAGTTCTATCGCGGTGTTCGCCGGAACGATCACGAGCAGCGCAGGGAGCGGGGCAACTGCAGTGACGACCACGGTCCTGGTCCACGAGTTCGGCCACGAGCTCGGCCTTGTTGGGATTGTGGGAAGCGCTTCGAATGAGGACCCGGCCCACCCATACCACTCCAGCGACCCGAACGACGTGATGTACTGGTCGGTGGACTCCACGGCGTTGCTCGCCGGCCTCCTCGGAGGCTCCGCCCCCTCGAACCAATTCGGCGCAGCAGACTTGAGCGACCTGAGTACGGTGCGTTCCACGCCGATCTTCCAAGAGCTGTACCCGTGGGTAGTCCTCGCCGCGACCCTAATGATCGCCGCCGTACTGGTACTTCGATCCCATCGGCGGGGACGTAAGTCTGCCCCGAACCCCTAGGGTGGTTTGGCTACTGGGTATCGATTTCATTCGATTGAAAGGAGGATCGATCCTGGGAAGAAGGAGCGTCGGGGCCTTCAGCTATGATTGCGTTGACTCCGGCCCAGATCCACGGAAGATGCGCCCCAGACCCTGAGGGCAGGCGGTCCCGCAAAAACAGGGGCCGGAATCTACCTTCACCTGGTTGGCCGAAAGGGGCGAAGTTCGGGGATGGGTCCGGAGTCGTGAAGCGGTGGCTCCCAATACAGAGGCTCGGGTTAAGGAGGGGGGAGGCCGCTCTTCCAGCGGTTCGACCCTTTGCCACGAAGAGGGTTCTGCAGACCCCTCCTCCCCGCACCCCGAATGGCGTGGGAACCTTCCTCTCCCCCGCGCAGGACGGACCGCGGGCGAGGATTCAGAGCGCCCTCCGGCTCGAGCTCAGGGGCTTGTCCCGCACTCGCAGCGACGCTCAGCCCTCCGCAGGGTGTTGTATCCGTGCCTGATGTTCCGGGAGCCGAAACCACTCGGCACTCGCGTGTCCCCTCCGGCGACGCCGCGATTCGGCAGGGCCAATCGACCGACGACCTAGTCTCCCGGGAGAACTCGGAGGCCAGCCTCCCTGAAGGTGTGGTCGAAGGTGAAGGCACTACCTACCTCGAGCTCCCGCATGAGTACGAAGCTGGTACAATCCGTCAGGCTCCACCGCTTCTCTCCGTGGGTAAGCATGAGATCAACGGCGTGGTCAAGATCGCGATCGCAGACCCGCACCACGTGAAGGCTCGAGGAACCTCTGGGAGATCTCGGAGCCTCGCCACCACTTCGACACCGAGCCGCATTCGGAGTAGCGTGTACGTCTCGTCAAGGATGTGGTCAGTGGTGAGGCTTCGTCCGAACTCACCCTGGGTGAGCCGGGCGAACATCGCGGTCGCGTGACCGTGATGACGTTCCTGGGGATCCGAGGGCGCGTGCCAGGCACCAGTGTCAACGAGGATCACCCGAGAGGTCCGTACAGGACCTCGTCATGTCGATCTGCGATGTCCACCCTGGGGCCCTTGCCACGGACCAGGGGAAATTCAGAGAAAGGCGGATCGGCGGGGCCGACTTCGTCCGGGAGCAGCCCACTCCGGATGGCGCCTCGAATCCACTCCTGCATGGTCTTCCCTACGGCCCGCGCCTGTCGACGAAGGAGTTCGTACTCGGCCTCCGGGACTCGAGTCTGGATTAGCTTCAGACAATCTGCAATAGTGTTCAGGTCGCATGAAATCTCGCTCCGCGACGGACCGGCGACTAGGCCCGACGACCGTCATCGTGGGGGGGGCGGACGGAACGCGAGATCGCTGACTTCGCTATCCTGTAGCGCCTTGATCCGCGGCTAGACTTGAGCCGCCTACCTATCCAGCTGAAGTCGCAGCCCGATCAGAGGGTATTCACCGATTGCAAGCAGCGAATCCGCTCGGGGCTAGATCCCACTCGCTCCCTCAGAGCGATAGCTTCCCCTGAAGGGCAGAGAACCGTTCTATCACTCTGGGGGCAGCCGGAAACCGGCCTCGGCAAAATGGTGATCGAAGGTGAACGCATCTCTGATCCCAAGCTCCTGCATGAGGACGAAGCTCGAAAAGTCTGTGAGGCTCCAACGCTTGTCCTCCTGGGAGATCATGAGTTCCAGAGAGCGCTCGAAGTCGTTGTCCGAAACGCGGAGCACTTGGATGCTCGCCGATCGCATGAGGAGACCGCGCAGCCGTTTCACCAGCTCGATTCCCAGTCGCATCCGGAGCAGGGTGTACGTTTCGTCGAGGATCTAGTCGCTCGTGACCATGCGACCGTGCGCACCCGTGGTCATTCGACCAAACAGCGCGACGGCGTGACCATGGTGACGCTCCTGCGCATCGCTGAGGGCGTACCAGGCCCCCGTGTCGATCAGTATCATCGAAGGGGCCCGTACAGGAGTTCGTCGTGGCGCTCCGCCACGTCGACCTTGGCGCCCTTCCCCCGAACGAGCGGAAACGCGCTGAAGATTGGGTCCTTCGGATCCACTTCGTCAGGGAGGAGTCGGTTCCGAATCGCCGCCCGGATCCACTCCTGCATTGTCAATCCCTCTGCCTTTGCCATGCGGCGTAGTAGGTCATACTCGACCTCCGGAACGCGCGTTTGGATAAGTTTCATACAATCTGCAAACAGTTGTCGACCATATGAAGCGTGCGAAGGTCGTCGCCGCCACGTGCGTCGGCTTCGCGCTCGAGATGGGTCCGGAGCGGATGTTCCTCTCGATCAGGAATCCCTTTGCAATGAAACAACGGGCGAATCCGCTCGGGGCTACGGTCCGAATCCGACCGGGGCTATCCCCCATGTCGCCCCGTCTCCCCTGAGATCGCATCGTCCCACGAGCGGTGCCTTGGCTAACTCTCCGCTCGGGCTTCCCAAGTAACGTTTTGGTCGACACGGCATTTGGAATCGTGTGCGCAATCGCACTGCTCTTGTACGCCTCCTCGAGTCGCCCGAACCGTCCCTGCGCTGGAAGGCGAGGGTCGGGATTCTTGGTGAGTCGCGCGATTCTCGCGCAGTTCAGCGGCTCGAGAAGGAGATCGCCCGTTCGCCCCGGGTCCGCTCTCTGCTTGGAGTGCATAGATGGCTCGCACGTCCTGATCGAGGGAGTGCCGTCTACCACAAATGGCTCGGCGTCCAGTGGGTACTCGCTAGTCTGACCGATTTGGGGTATCCTCGGGGAGATGAACGACTGAGACCGTTGGTTGACCGCGCCCTTCGATGCTGGACGAGTCCTCACTACTTCATTGACGTCGAGCGCGATTCGAGTGGAAAGGCGCGCCGAGTTCAGGGGATCCCGGTTATCCGTGGTCGCTCTCGTCGATGCGCATCCCAACAGGGAAACGCACTTCACTTCGCGATTTCTTTGGGTCTGACCGACGAGCGATGTGATCGGATTGTCGAGCGTCTGCTGCATTGGCAGTGGCCCGATGGCGGATGGAATTGTGACAAGAATCCGTCGGCCGATACGTCTTCATTCCATGAGACTTGGTTGCCGACTCTGGGACTCTGGGAGTACGGAGTAACCAGCGGCCATACGGGAGCCAGATCAGCAGCCCTCCGGGCAAGCGAGGTGTTCCTTCGTCGGCGCCTCTTCCGACGGGAAACGACGGGTCAGGTCATCCAACCCGATTTCATTCGGCTCCACTACCCACACTACTGGCACTACGACGTGCTGGCGGGGCTGAAGGTGATGGCGCGCCTACGTTTGCTGGGCGACCAACGCTGCGCGGAGAGTTTAGATCTCCTCGAATCAAAGCGCCTTCCTGACGGGGGATGGCCTGCGGAAAGTCGGTACTACGCCCGCTCCGACGGAAGAAATGGGGTCTACGCAGAGCGCGTGAACTGGGGTGGGAAGAGCGTAGGTCACTGCAACCCATGGGTCACTGCCGATGCCCTGGCGATCCTTCGGCAGGCGGAACGGTGGTCTGGGTAGCTGATCCACCAAAGGAGTGCTATCCTGCGGGCGCCGTCCCTCCCCGCTACCCGGACCCTTTTCGGACGGCCGATTCAGTTACCAGGAGGACGGCGCCATCGATAGTGTATCCAACACATTCTGCTACAGCAGGCGAATCCGCTCGGGGCTACGGTCCGAATCCCACCGGAGATATCCCTTCGCATTGTTCGTTTCAACCCAAGCCGTGGACGTCCGACAACGGGTGGCTTACGTGGCGCTCGGGATGAGACGAATTACTCACCCGCGGGGGAGTTTCGCAGCGATGCTGGAAAGGACTAGCCGAGCCCGATTTGCTTCATGAGCCCGACGAGGTCGTAGAACAACCGTTCCTCGACGATCTCGCCCCGGTCGTTCCAGGTGGCCAGGGTGCAGAACTCGACCTTGAAGCTCCGGTTGGTCGCCGGGATCGTCTTGCCGCCCATCTTCATCGGGCCTTTCATCGTCCCTGAGAAATCCGCCACGGAACACGTGTGATTTCCCGCGGCGAAGAAGATCTTGTACGGGCGATTGATTAGGTGGTTGTCCGGAAAGGTCTTGAAGAACTCTACCGCCTCCAAGTCGTGGTTGTGCCTCCCTAGGGTCGGAGTGGGTTGACCCGGCCAGTAAACTGCGACGTCCTCCGTGTGTCGCTTCTGGAATGTATCCCAGAGGTTGCTGTTTGGTCCAGCGTTCCAAGCATCGTCGAGGGTCTGCATCAACTCTGCGAGCTCTTCCGGCTTCATTCAAGGCCCGGGAGTCGCACCTTCTCCCATCGGATAAGCGCTCTAGTGTGGGCAAGCAGGCGCCGTCAGGTGGTCTTGCCGAGAACGGGGGTGCCCTCCATAACCCGAGGAATCCTGGAGTCCCCCTCCTCTTCCGTTACCCAGACCCGTTCGGGACGGCGGGGTTGACTACCAGCCATGCGTATGGTTCAAGCGACCAAGACCCACCTGCCGGATTTGAAGGTCCCCACCGTCAGTAGTGTATCCCACTGATTCGGCATCAACAGGCGAATCCGCTCGGGGCTAGAATCCAATATTGGCCGGAGCCTAGGTTCGGAGCGGAGCTCGCTCGGCGTCTTGATCCGCCGCGGGGTCGGAAGCTATCCTCTGCCCAACGATTCGCGAACACTCAAATAGTCGTTTTACGGTAGCGTATTACATGGAGGAAATCGAGGTGGTCGGGCCGATTCGAAGGATGGGGAATAGCTTGGCCGTCGTGATCCCCTCAAAACAGGCGAAACGCGCGCAGCTCTCCGAAGGCGTCCCGGTGCGCGCGCGGCTCACCGTCGAGATTCCGCACCCGTTCGGTTTGCTTAAGGGAATCGCGAAGGGCGCTTTCGACCGACGGAAGGAAGGACAGTGGCGTGACCGCCTCTAAAGTCCTCTTCGACACTTGGGCCTGGTGGGAAGTCCTTCAGGGGAGCGCGGACGGGGCCGCACTCCGCCGGCGGTATCTGGATGAACGCGGGTTCCACGTGCTCACGGCCGCCATCACCCTTGGCGAGCTTTCAGCCAAGCTCTCCTCCGAGGGCGCACCGGATTCCGTTCCGCTGACGATCAGCAGCGTCCGCAATGCGAGCATGATCGTGGACCTCACAGGTGAGTTGGCTGTCGAGGCCGGCTTGCTTCGAACTCGACTGCGAAAGCGCGCGAAATCTGCGAGCTTGGCCGACGGGATCGTTCTGGCTACGGCTCGACAGCAGGGAGCTAGGTTGATCTCCGTCGACCGGGCGTTCGCCGGGGAGCCGGACGTCTCCTCGCGATGAAACTTTGTCCAGCCCGGGAGCGGGCAATGGGCCGGTGCCGAAGCGGCAGGAGTCGGGGAGGCGGACGGCGGGGACTCGGGGCAGTTTCATGACGAGCTGTGGGAATCTATCGAAGTCTTGGGACCCGATGTTCGCCAACTCGGTCGATCCGACCCGTCCTCGGAGAACCGACGCCGCTCTCGGAGTTCTAGGCGATAACCTCCGAAAACAGAGCATGGTCCTAGAATTCGGGTGCGGGCCTGGGCCGCTGGTCGAACAGATACTCTCGAGGTTCCGACGTTCGAACATCATCGCCCTCGATACGGACCCGGTCCTCCTCGAGGTGGGCAGTGTGGCGCTTCGCCGATTCGGAACCAGAGCGAACTGGGTACTCGCAGACTTCCGGTCGAAGGCTCAGTGTTGCGGCACTCGGCCCGGACTCGAATCGATTGGTCGATAGCCCCGAACGGGGCCGGCTGCTGTGAGTCGCGATCCGCCTAAGCGAAGCCGTGAACAGCGGTGTAGACGGCCTCGAGACCTTGTGACTCACCGCTATCCGTACCCTCGAAAAACCTCAAAGTTGATATGATCCGCACCAACGCCGAGCTGCATCAGCATGCGCTGGGTCTCCTGGACGAGCCCGGACGTCCCACACACGTAGTAGTTTGCGCTGGCAAGCCCTCGAGATGCCTCCGAGAGTAGGTCGGCGTCGATGCGTCCACGCCGGCCGGTCCATGGAGAATCTTCGGGGGTCCGCGTGAGCGTGTGAAACACTTTGAAGTGGGCGTTGAGCCGCGTCAACTCTTCCAACTCCGAGCGGTACGCCATCTCCTCTTCGTTCCGGCTCGAGTACACGAGCCGGATGTCGATGGGAAGCTCCCGATCCGCGGCGTACTCCGCCATGCCCTTGAGCGGCGTGATGCCGATCCCGCCGGCGACGAGGATCGCCGGAGCTGCCTCGTTGAGTACAAAGTGGCCGTAGGCGCCGTCCACTTCCGCCTCGTCTCCCGGCTTGAGCTTTGCAAACGCCCGCTTCCACGACGAGTCCGAAACGCGCGCCCCAAACTCCAAGTACGGTTTCGTTGGCGAGCACGCGAGCGACATGGGGTACTCAACAGGACCCTCTTCCGTAGAGAGCTCCAAGCCACAGAACTGGACCGGCGCGAAGACGAATCCGGGTGGCTTCTCGAACTTGACGCTGTGCACCGTGGGAGTCACACGGGGTGAGTCTAGGACGCGCACCTTGGCAATCACCGATGGACCCCTCGACTCCAGTCAGGGACGTGCCATAATGACCAAGTCGCGACCGACGTAGTCGGTTGTGAGCCTTTGCTCGGTTCCCCGCGCGAACCTTGAGACGTGCTGTCCCCGGAGAACTCGGGTCGAGCGTCGAATGCCCCGTCACCAACTGACCTTGTTCTGCCCAAGCTCGGGGAGCCCGAGTTGGAGCAGGCGCTCCCCTACCGAGAAGGACTGTGACTCGATCGAACGGCCGGTGCTCGACGACCGGCGGAAGCCCCTCCAGGGGAACTATCCAATCGAGAGAAAGGTATCGACGAGCCCAGGGTGGCTCGTCCGTGTGCGAAGCCAGAATTCCTTGTTCTCGGCGTCGCCCGGATCGAACAGGTGGTCGTACTTGATCCGATCCTCGCCCTCCGGAAGCCGCTCTATGCAACGCACTGCGAGCTCCCTCAACTGTCGGGGACTCGAGGTCTTGCCGTTGCTCACGACGTAGTAGAGGGCCAGTCTCTCGATCTCGTGGACAGCTCGGCGGTGCTCCCGCGCCGCAGTACACAACTGAGCCACGACCACTGCGATTCTGTCCTCGACCGTTAGGGCGGGGATTGAGAATTCGTGGGCGGACGGTATCCTGCTCAGGATATCCGCGCCCTTCGGACGGGCGAGCATTCGCTGCTGCATCTCGGCCAAGCTGGAGGCGGAACTTCCTGCCAGCACGAACGTCGTGCGCGTGGTTCGGTCCGCTGGCAGGTCGAGGAAGGGAAGCAGGACCTCGTACGGCCACCCCTCGGTCGCGCGGGCGTCGACCTCATCGACGAGACAGAGGCCGGGTCGAGCTGAGGCGAGGACGCTGGCAAGGACCGAGCGGAGTCCATGCTCCTCTACCCGGGCGAGGTTGATCTCCGTGAACTCGACCTCCGGTCCCAAGGTTTCGGCAAGCTGCTTCACCAAGTACGTCTTTCCGCTACCGGGCTGCCCCCACAGAAGGTAGCTCTCGCGTCCGTGAGTAGGGAGCCTGAGCCCCGCGACCACTTTCTGACGGAATTCTTTGAGAAGGTTGCGAATCCGAGGGTCGTATCGGACGTAGCCTCCAACCACCTCATACTCAGCAGACGTGAGCCGGTTGGTTCGGCTGAGTAGCTCTCGCGCAAGCCGGAGCTCTCCCTCGTCCAGCTTTCCGCCGGCCATATCCGACGAGGCACCTGGCACACTCCGGGGGGTTCCCACGAATGTTCCGATCGCCTCCAGGAACTGCGTCCATGCGGGCTCGTTCTCTAGTAGGACGTGGTTCTCGCTCTCCAGTGGGATGAACTTGGCTCCGGGGATCAGGGTGGCCAGTTGCCGGCCCTGTTCGAACGGCACGACGCGGTCGGCCTTCCCGTGAAGAACCAGGGTAGGTACCCTGACCCGGGGAAGCAGGTCCCTAACGTCGATCTGGCCGAACGTCTCGTCGAACTTGAGGGCGTTCTCGGTTGAACAAGTCACTCTCTGGAGCTCGTTGAACCATCGCATCTGTTCCGCGGTTGCCCCCGGAATAAACTGCGTGGTGAACATCTGTCGAAACGTGGGCTCGTCCCTGCCCCAGCCCAGCTTCATGAGCTGGTGCATCGCCTCGCGGATCTCGATATCTTGGGGGTTCTCCTGCCGCTTCGCCCAACCTAGCGCATACGCCCCGTACAGGATCAGGTGGCTCACCCGCTCGGGGTGGCGCACGGCGTACGCCACACCGACAGGTCCACCCTGTGAGACCCCGAGCAGCGCCAACCGCTTCAACCCGAGCGCCTCAACGACCGTCTCGAGGTCCTGGACCCACCCTTCGAAGGAAAAGCGAGGCACATTCCAGTCGGAGAGGCCCACCCCTCGTTCATCGTACCGTACGTACTCGTTGTGCCGGGAGAGCTCGCGTATCCAAGGCTGCCACACGGGGCTCTCGAGGTCGAACGAAAGGTGTGTCAAGTAGTGGGCCGCGCGGACTACCGGGTATCCTCGCCCGGTCGAGGCATACGCTATGTTGACCCCGTCCGGGGTGGAGCAGAATCGAATTTGCTGCGAAGGAGTCGCGCTCATCGTCCCAGATGGGAGCCTGCGAGCGCATTTCTGGACAAGAGCGCCACTGGTGACGGACCGTCCATCGTCGACACTTCTAGTACGAGCCCCGTAGGACGGAAACCGCATAAGGCCCCCGCACGGGAAGCCAAGGTTCCTCCTGCCGAAACCCCGAAGGTGGCGCGGTCCGCCCAGTCGCGAGCTACTTCCGAGAAGCGAGGGCGGCGATCTCCTCCCGAGCGGCTAGCGCGATATCTGCCCTGGTGTTCGCATGACCGTTGATCCCCCATCCCCCTTCGGGAGACTCGTAGCTGAGGACCCAGGTACGCTGGGCCAACGTCGGGGCGCGCGCTGCTTTCGCCACGATGGACGTCAGCTCGGCGACCACACCAAGCTGCTTCTCCCGGTCGAGAACTCCCACAGGGGTAAGCACCTGGACCCGAAACTAGCTGCTGTCCCCGTCGACGTTCGCAAGCGAGTCCTTCGGCAGCTCGTGGATGAAAGCTGCCGTGTTCCTCCGGAAGAGGGTGACGTTCGGAACTTTTTCCCAGCGCATCACCGCAG
>JAKIWH010000101.1 GCA_022750125.1 Thermoplasmata archaeon | reverse complement strand
TGAGGCTCGAAGAGGTGGCGACACCGGTTCCCGACGCGACCAGCGTGCTCCTCAAGGTCCGTTCGGCGTCGGTCAACGGGCTCGACTGGCGGATCCTCTCGGGTAGCCCGGCCATCGCCCGCCTCTTTTTCGGGCTGATGCGACCGAAACCTAAGTTCCGGGTCCGGGGTGTCGACGTCGCGGGCGAGGTGGTCGCCGTGCACGGGCCGGAGTCGCGTTTCAAGGTGGGCGAGTTCGTCTTCGGCCTCGCGAGCGGGTCGTTCGCGGAGTATGCCGCGGCCGACGAAAGCGAGCTTGCGAGCAAGCCCGACGGAGTCTCCTTCGACGACGCCGCCACCCTGGGCGTCGCCGCGTTCACCGCCCTCCAAGCCCTCCGGGACTGGGCCCAGGTACGGCCCGGTCATTCCGTGGCGATCACAGGGGCAGCGAGCGGCGTCGGAACGTTCGCGGTCCAGCTCGCCAAGTGGATGGGCGCGCGCGTAACGGCAATCTCCGGAACGGAGAATCTCGAGTTGCTCCGGTCGATGGGCGCGGACGCCGTCGTGGACGGTCAGAAAGAGGATTTCACGCGCGGAGACGATCGCTACGACGTCATCTTCGATGTCTCGGGCCTCCACGGGATTGGCTCCTTGATCCGGACCCTCCGCCCGGGGGGGATCCTGGTCATCGTCGGAGGCCGGGGAGGGGTCGGTCGACTGCTGAGCGCCGGGCTGCGCCGCAAGATCCTCCGTCAGCGCGTCCGCGGCGGTATCGCGCACTCCAAGCTCGGCGACCTTGCCCAGCTCGGGGTACTCGTGGCGGAGGGAAAGCTCAAGCCGGTCATCGACCGGGTCTACCCGCTTGCCGAAGTGCCCCAAGCGCTGGCACAGGCTGTGCGCCACAGGTCGCGGGGAAAACTGGTGATCCACGTCGCCTGAGCTCCGGGGGAGGGCCCCCGCCTCGGCGCCTTGGTTCGAAGCTGGGAGGAAGGGGAGCCGGCGCGGAAGATCGGCGCTGGGTGGCAGGACTCGATTTCGTAGGGTGCCACGCAGCTTGGCTGGCTCATTGGCGAACGCTTCGAACGGCCCGCGACGCCGGTCCACACGAAGGCTCTAACGGGGAAGTAGGGGATTCCGCCCGTTTGCAGGGCCGGCCCGAAACACCGGCGGAAGTACCGTGCCGGAGGGAGGAGCTGGCCCCTCTCTCGTGCCTCCAAGGTTCTAGCTCGAACGCTCCATATTCCACCGGAGGGGCGGAGTCCGCCCACAGGGCCTTCGGTCCCACTCTGGCGTGGAAGCCCTCGGGAGGGGCTTCCCCCGCGACGCCGCCCTACGTGGCGCGCTCGCTACTCCGAAGGGGGTTCTAGCGCGCGCCGGCGGTGACGAACCAGGAGCGCGACTCCCGTGGCCGCTACCACGACCGCAAGGCCGACAACGGCCAGGAGTGCCGCAGAACTTCCGAGCGGGCCCGTGCCTCCGGTGCCGGCGGGAGCGGCGACCGACACGGTCACGCTCGCGTTGACGGTCGCGCCGAGCGCGTCGGTGGCGCTCACGTGAAGAGCGTAGCTACCGGCCGTCGCGAGCGCGTGGGTCGCGGTCGTTCCGTTGACGACGATCCCGTCAGGGAAGCTCCATTTCACCGCGTACGGTGTCTGCCCTCCCGCGACGCTTGCCGACCAGGAGCCGAGGTCTCCGACTCCCACCGTCATGGGCCCGGTGACGGTCACCGACGGGTACGCAGCCACTTGCACGTGGACCCCAAATCCGGTCGAAAACCCGGTGCCGTCGGTCGCAAGGAAGTCCACTAAGTGGCTGCCCGCGACCGGGAAGACGTGAGATGGCGTCAGCACCGAAGCGCTCGGTCCCTGATCGAAGTTCCAGAGGTAGGAGTACGGAGTCTCACCACCCGTAACTTCCCCACGGAGCACGACCGGCCAGCCAGCGTCCGCGACGGGGGTGCCGTTGATGTGAACGACCAGGGTCGGGTAGATCGTCACATTTGTTCCGATCGCCCCTGTGCCTCCGACGGAGTCGGTCGCGGTCAGCGTCACCGGGTAGGTACCTACGGCGAGGTAGGGGTGCTGGACGATCTCACCTGCGGCCGTCGAGCCGTCGCCAAATTGCCACCCCACGGAGACCGCTCCGGTCCCTCCCGAGCCCGCGCCATGGAAGCGGAGCGCGATCCCCACGTCCCCCGCCGCAGGAGAGGAGAGGATGGAGGCCAGCGGACCCGTGGTGACCAAGATGGAAGCGTTGGCCTCCGCGGAGTGCCCCAGGGCATCGCGAACCTGGATGCGGACGACGTACGAGCCGGTCGAGGTGTACGGGTGACTTGCGCCCGAGCCCCCCGCGACGTTGGTGCCGTCCCCCCAGCTCCAGTTCACCGTGCGCTGGGGAACGCCCCCGGCGATGGTGGCGGTGAAGGAGGCGACCTGGCCAACTTCCACCGTAGAGGGTCCGCTCAAGTTCGCGACGGTGAGGACGGTCGACAGAACATCGGTTTCGAAAAACGTCGGCTCTCCGCCCGCGGTCACGAGGGTGCGAGTGCTCGGGTCCCAGGCGCTCGGTCCGTACGCATGGTCCGCGGGGCTGCCGATCGTCGGAAGCGAGAGCCAGGCCGTGCCGTTGAAGGTCCAACTCGCGGTGTTGTTCACCTGGGTCGAACCCGCGAATCCAAATCCACCGGTCAGGAGGATGCGCCCAACGTCTGGGTCGAACAGGAGGGAATTGGCACAGAGCGTACCCGGCGTGCTACTACCAGCACCGGTGTCGTGCGTCCAGGTCCCGTTAGCAAAACTCCAGGTGTCCCCGAGGCATTGCCCCGCGGCGTTCATCCCGCCGTACAGGACAAGCTCCCCGAGGCCCGCGTCGTACGCGATCGGAGTCCAGGTGCGCACCGGCGGCGGGTTCGTCGCGGAGATCTGACTCCAGGCGCCGGCTTTGAAGAGCCAGAGATCGTTGAGGAGCGTACCGCCCGAAGGGTTTCGGTTGTCGTAGCCGCCGAAGAGGACCACTCCCCCGAGCGCGGAGTCGTAGACCATCGAGCCTGCGAGCCGGGCCGGCGGAGACGGGCTCAGATGCGCCGAGGTCCAGGTTCCACCAGCGTACGTCCAGGTGAGGTTCGTGTACGTGAACGGAGCGTAGGAGGCGAGGCCGCCGTACATCACTACCGCCCCCGCCGGAGGGTCGTAGGCGAGCGCAGGTCCGTCGAGCGGTCCGGGATTGCCCGAGGTGCTGAGGACGTTCCAGGAGCCCGCGGTGTACGCCCAAGCGCTCGCGAGGTTCGTTCCGGCCCAGTTGTCCCCACCGTAGTAGAAGAGGTACCCATCGCTCGCGTCCCAAGTTCCTTCGGTGAACCACATGTTGGCGGGCGTCGTGGCGCTCTCGGAAGTAATGTTGGACCACGCAAGGGAAAGGGTAGCGGGCGCAGGCGCGTTCCCCGCAGAGTGGACGCTCTCGATCGAGGCCTGTGGTGCTTGCGGTGGGAGCGCTGCGGAAGCCACCCTACTCTCCGGAGGGGAAGTCGCGGAGCTTGCGGACTTCACCAAGGGAAGTGCACAAATCAGGAGGGCGACACAACATAGGGCGACTGGCAAGATCCCGCGAGCGCGGGGACGGGAAAAGTGCGCCACGTGCAAACCCCATCAATCAGTTCGCGAGGGGTTCTTGAACCTCTCCAAACCGGCTCTCAGTCGACTCGACGGCGAAACGCACGCGGACGCAGCTGCCCGCCGCGCCGGCTCGACGAGACATTGGGCGTATCGGGAAACATTCGGTTCCCACGCGGGACCGGTGGTCGCTCGCTCAGCCCCCATCCCGTGACCCTCGTGTGGACGCTCGCGTCTTCGCCGACCGATCCAGACCTCTGCAGTTCGGCTCCCGAGGCTCGCCACATGCCTCCCTGCTCCCGGAGGATCCGCCAGAGCCCGCTCCGTGAGTATCGGACTCCCCACACGCGCTCAGCGGCTTCGACCAACCGCGCCAAGGTCCATTCTTCGTCGCGAAATCCGTGCGCCGCGGCTCCCTTCAAGAGGATCGAGAGCAGCTCCACCCTCCGCGCTCTCGCAACACGCGGAGGGCGGCCCGATCTCGGGAAGGAGCGAAGCCCCGAAGGACCGGCCCTCGCGGCCCGCCGGCGCCATTGACTCACCGCCGAAGCACTCACGCCGAGCGTTCGAGCGACCTCGGTCTGAGGCAGCCCCTTGCGAAGAAGCTCCCAGCTCTCGAAGCGCCGCGCCTCGAGCATGGCGGTATCCCTCCTGCGCTGGGGCCATCGCGCCACGACGCTGCGGAGCACCACCGTACTTAACTCATTTAGTGAACGGTCGGCACTTATAGCGCAAGTCGATGCACCGCTCGATGGCGAAGGTCAAGCCCACCTTGTTTGGCCCGATGTTGATCGTCCGGGACTTCGCCGCATCGCTCGAGTTCTATCGCGAGGTGATCGGGCTCGAAGGGGATGGTGAGAGCCCGTACGCCGAGTTCCTCGCCAACTCCTGCGCGCTCGTCCTCCTCGACCACGCCTTCTGGAAGACTGTGGGGGGGATCGGGGGGCCCTCCCCTCGCGCCTGGAAACAGGAAGGGGTCGTCCTCGCCGTGAAGGTGGGGAACGTGGACGAGGAGTACCGGCGGATCAAGGCGAAGGGTGTTGCCATCGCCTCTCCCCCGGCGGACCGCCCGATGATGGGGCTGCGCAACTTCCAAGTGTACGATCCCGACGGGAACCTCGTCGAGCTCACCTCCCCTCTCGAACGGAAGTGACTCGAGCTCCTCGGGAGAGATGGCCGTGGCTCGGCCACCGCTCCTCCTCGCAAGGGGTGGCGGCAGGGTTCGAGCGGGGCTTGGAGTCGAGCTGAGGCAGGAAAAATTCCTGCTACTGAAAGCCCCGTCCCGACTGGGGCAGAATCTGCGGCGCCTCGGCAGTTCTTATACCGGGTCCCTGATGCGTGCGCACCCGGGTGGAATGAATGGCAGCAACCTTGAGAACCGTTCCCGCGCTTGGCCTCGTCGGACTTGTCGCGTCGCTCCTCCTGGTGATGTTCCTCCCCGCGCTGGGGTCGGGGGCCGTTACTTCTTCCCCGCCGACGCACGCGACGCCCTCCATCACCCACGGCACCGTCATCCTCACGACCTGCAGCGAGAGCGCGCTCGCCACCGATATCGCCGCCGGCGGCACCGTTCAGTACGGCGCGGCCTGCTCGGACATAACCTTCGGGTCCACCATCACGATTCCGGCCAACCTCACGGTCAACGTGACTTCGGGCGGTTTCAGCGTCCTGTTCAACGGGCAGGGAAGCACCCGCCTGTTCATCGTCGCAGGCGGCCACCTCAACCTCACGGGCATCACGCTTGACTCGGGGACCGCTAGCGGGACGGCGGGCGCCGCAGGCTCTGTGGGCTCGACGGGCTCCACCGGGGTCGCGGGGACGAACGGTGTTTCTGCGACCGGAGGCACGGGGAACCCCGGTGGCGCCGGCACGGCGGGAACGAACGGCGGAGCTGGCGTTGCGGGCGGCGTGGGCA
>JAKIWH010000100.1 GCA_022750125.1 Thermoplasmata archaeon | reverse complement strand
AGACCCCCATGGGGGACGGCGGCTTCGAATTCGTCGAGAGCGAGCTTCGCCTCGCTGAACACTTCCATCACGGGGGTGGTATCGAGCCCGAGCTTCTCCCCGACCCACAGATGGTCTTGGAGCTCCTGGACCTCGTGCGCGAGGTTGAGCTTCCACCGCTCCCGGATCCGGCTCTCTTCCTCCCGCAAGAGCTCGAGCGCCGCCCCGTACTCGTGGCGCTCCCGGGCTTCGGCGATGTGTCGGGCCATTTCGGCCCGCTGCGTCCCGTCCTGCCCCTCGGCGACCGACATACTGGCGTACAGCTGGCTCACGGTCCGTTCGGCCGCCGTAACGACGACGTCGAGCGCGCGGAAGGCGGTCGCGCGGGCGCGTTCGACCTGCCCGGTCGCCCGAGCCCAGTCGCGCACCTTGAGCGCAGCCTCGGCGTTGTCGAGCGCAGCGAGGATCTCGCGACCCTCCGACTCGGAAGCGGTCGACTGGACAATCTCGAGAAGGGTCCGGATCTCACCCAGGGAAGCAGCGTAGAGCCGCTCCGTCGACCATCGGGCCGATTCGCCCGCGTCGCGCGCCCGCCGGAGCGCCGCGGCGTACTCCCCCGAACGGTCGAGCTCGCGCGCCGCCTCGAGGACCGGGAGCCCCTCCTGGACCTCGGCCCCCATCTCGGACGCCTCGCTGAGCTGACGTTCCGCGCCCTCGATCGCCTCGTGCGACCTCCGCTGGCCTTCTTGGGCATCGGCGAGCGCGTCCGCGGCGGATAGTCCCTCGCTTCCAACGCGGCGCGTGCGCCCCGGATCTCCTCCCGCGCCGCAGGAGCCGCGAGTCCCTGGGCGAGGGCGGTGTCGATCCGTCGCTGGACGGTGTCGAACGAGCCCTGGGCGATGAGCCGCTGGAGCTCCACACGCTCGAGCTCGCTCTCGCTGCGGGCCGCGAGCTGGAGCGCCTCGAGCGGACGGGCGTTCTCGAGTTGGCCTCGGGCCTGCTCGAGGAGGTTCTCCGCGAGCGCCGTCTGCGCCCCCTGCTGGCGGGCGCGGCTCACGACGCCCTGGTAGTTCGCGAGCGACTTGGAAACCTGCTGGTGCGTCGCCTGCGCGAGCTCCCGCTCGAGCGTCGAGGCGAGCTCGATCGTCCGTGCGTAGTCGCGTTCGGCGAGGTGACGTTCCACGCGTTCGAGCCGGGGTCGGAACGGCCGGACCTCCACCCGCACCACCTCCGCCTGGTTGAACGCGTCGCGCGCGCGACGCATAGCGCGCTCGGCGTGCTCCAGAAAGCCGCGGGTTTCGTGGAACCGGCCGCGGGCGGTCTCGAGGAGCTCCGAGAGACCGGCGGGAACGGGGAGCGAGAGGCGACGCCGGAGTTCGATGAGCTGCTCGACGACCGGGGTGACATCCAGCTCCGCCGAGCGGGCGACCTCGACATCCCGCTCGAGCGCCCGCACGTTCTCCTCGAACACCGGTCGTAGGAGCTGCACGACGTCGGTGTGGACGGCGCGGGCCTGGCCCCAGCTCTCCCGCCCTGGGCTCGCGGCGAGCGCCTCGCGCGCCGCGCGCACCCGTTCCGCGAGCGGCTCGATCGGCACCGAGAGCCGGCGGCCGTCCTCCGCGAGGGCGTCCGCCTCGTCGAGGAGCCGCAACGCCTCGTGGCGAGCCTGCTCCCGCTCGAGCCGTTCGTGGAGCGAGTCGAGCAGGTCACGGGCCCGGGTGAATTCGAGCGCCTGGTAGCTCCCGCGAGCGCGGTCGAGCTCGTCGCCGTACCCCTCGACGGTGACACCGACCGCCCGCAACGATTCGATGAGCTCCTGGACCTCCCCGGTCCTGTCGAGAATCGCCTGGGCCGTCCGACGCAGCCGCTGTGCCTCGTCGAAGGTGCCGGTGGCCGCCCGCCACCCTTCGAGGAACTTCGCGCCCCGCACCGCCTCGCTCGAGTGATCGAGGCGGCCCTTGAGCGTCGCGGTGTCGAGCCCCATCTTGCCGAGCTCCACGAGCGCGAGCTTTGCGTGGGAGAGCGCTTCCTCGCTCCGGAGCAGCTGCTGCTGGCGCGCGCGGGTCCGTATCTCCTGGCTCGCGCGGAACGCCTTGACGAACTCGCCCATGTTGAAGATCTGCTGGACCTCGTCGATCTGGCGCTGCATCTGGTCGCCCGCCCCGCCCATCGATTCGAGGAGACGGCGCTCTTCCTCAAGGCCCTCGACGAGGGCGCTCGCGTGCTGCGCGAAGACGACGGAGAACTCGCGCTCCGCGCGGTGGAGCGTGTCGATCGAGGTGGCGAGGTCCTCCTTGACGCGCAAAGCGATGTCGGCGTCCGCGAGGAGTCGTCGGACGGGGGAGGCGAGCGCAGGGTCGGGGATCTCCTCGAGCCCCTTCCCCACCTCTTCGATGCGTCGGGAGACGTACGGACCCGCAGCCGCCCGCAGCTCTACCTGGAGCCGCGCGGCCGCCTCGGCTCCCTCGGCGATCTCCCCTTCCTCGAGGCGGGAGCGAACTCCGGCGATCTGTGCTACGAAACCCGGCGGAGTGAAGCCGAGCTCCTCCCCTTGGTGCGCCACGCGCTCGACGCGATCCAGGTCAAGCCGCACCTGGGCGAGGCTCTCCGCGCCCAAGCGGCGAAACGTTTCGGCGAGAAGCGGCTGCGCGCTCGCGAGCTCCGCCCGGGCGAGCATCTCGGAAGCCCGTGCGAGCGGTACGCGGTACGAAGCTACCGGTACCTGCGACTTCTGGAGCCGGTCGAGGAGCAGCTCGAGCGCATCTCGCTCGGCGCGAGCGGCCTCCAGGTCCGCGATGAGCGCTTCGGCCCGCTCAAGCGCCTCCTGGGCCGCGGCGAGCGCTTCGCCGTAGATCCGAAGCCGAAGCGCCTCCCGGGCGCGGTTCATGGCGGAGAACACCTCGGTCGCGTTCCGACCCAGGCGTCGGGCCTCCACGAGGCGAGGCCGGACCTCGTCCAAGAGCGACGCAACGACCCCGAGCACCGGCTCCTCGACCGCGGTCCGCGCCTCGCTAAGGAGCTGCGGGAGCCGTTCCGGCGTGGACTCCTTGAGCTCCGCGCCGACCCGCTCCAGGGTGGCGAGCGGGGCGGCCGGGTTGACTCCCTGCTCCTCGAGGGAGAGAAGGGTGGACCGGTAGCCTTCGAGCGCAGAGCCGACGCGGTCCCGCAGCGCGTTCGCAACGGCCGTGCTCGCCTGCTCGACGAGCTGCGAGCCTTCGGGCCAATCGAGGAGCGGCCGGTTCTTGTCGGTCGCTAGAGCGCTTGAGAGTTCTTGCGAGGGGACGCCCAGCTCCCGTGCCGCCGCCTCGAGCGACTCCCCGGAGGTTCGGATGCGGTTACGGAGGACGGTCGCCGCCGGCAGGTCCGATTCGATCGCGGAGATGGTCTCGGCGAACGGGAGGTCCTCCTGGCCCGCGGCGAACGCCTCGAAGAAGCTCTTGAGGCGGCCCTCCGCGGAGCTCCGATGTTCGGGAACCTCCTCCGCCCACTCGATCACCCGGCCTAGCCGTTCCGAGAGGGAGTTCGCGTAGCTCGCCTCGCACGCACGGACCGCGTCGTTGACCGTGCGCACGCGGAGCACCGCCTCGGTCCACTTGCCCTCCTTCCCAAGGGCGGCGGCTTCGTCGAGAGCGGCTAGCGCCTCGGCGGGTACGGGGTTTTGCAGGTTCCCGAGCCGGTCCACCCGGGTCCGAAACTCCTTGAGTCTACTCTCGAGCCGTGGCCTCGACTCTTGCTCGAGGTAGGCAAGGAACTCCTTCGCGCTCGTCTCGACGGACTCCCAGTCGGAGCGTCGCACGAGTTCCTTGAGGGCGGAGGCGCGGCCTTCCGCCTCCGGGAGTGCGATAGAAAGCCCCTGGATCTGCGTGTACCGATCCTCGGCCTCTCGGGCGAGCGATTCGGCCGTCTGGCGCCGTCGCTTGAGCGCCTCCGCCTTGTCCTGGAGAATCTTCGTGAGCCGCGAAGAGGGCAGTGACCCCATGCCCCCGGAACCGGCCATAGTGTACTGTCTCGCGACCGCCCCGCGGCCCCGGCCTTGCGGCGAGGCGAGTGCGGGCGCAAGAAATCATGCCGGGGGGAGATTATAAAGCATGAGCCGGCTCGGCCCGAATTTTGCCCCGACCGGCGCACTTTCGTGCGTCCCAAGCCGAGTCGCTACAATTTCGCGATTCGGCGCTTGCCCATCGCGTCGATGTACTGAACATCCGTGCCCGGCTTGAGCTGGGCCCGGAGCTCGTCATCGAGCGGGAGGGAGAAGGTGTCGTACTTCTCGAGGTCCATGAGCTGCACCTCGGTTTCGCTCATCGACAGCACCTGGGCTTGCCGCTTCCCGATGAGCGGGACTTGGACCTTGTGCTTTACCGGGAATACGACGCTGCGCTTGGAATTGTCGAAGACGCCGACCGCGTCGATGCGGGCCTTGGCCTCCCCGTGCTTCCCGGGTTTCGAGGTCTGGATGCTGATGATCCGACACGGTTCCTCGTCGATGAGCATGTAGCGGCCCTCCTTGAGCTCGCGGACCTCCGCCTGCGTCCACGCCATCGGCCGGTTCCTTCTCGGCCCGGACGCGAGGTAGCGGATAAGCGTTGTCGGAACTTTCCGCTCTCGGGCCGTTCGAGCGCGCTAGCCCATAGGTTCTTCACGCCGCCCGCTGATTCTTGGTGCGCTCCCGGAACCGGAGCCCCGCTCATGCGACCGACCCCGAACCCTCGCGACCCGGCGGTCTTAGAAGAGGAGATTCGGTCGTACTGGACCACCCGTCATCTCCCGGAAGCGGACGGCCTGCGCGCTCCGTTGGGCGGAGCGGCGAGCGTGACCCTCCTCGTTTCGACGATCGTTCGGGGCCTCGAGGGGAACCCCGAGACGATTCATCGGCTCCTGCTCGCGGACATCGCAGCGCGGTACCTTCGGCTCTCCGGCCGTGGCCTCCGTCCCGAGGTGACCACGGAGTCCGGTGCGGCGACCACCGGCCCGGTGCTCGACCCGCTCCTCGACCGGCTTGGCATCTGGTTCGGGCGCACCGGTCGCCGTGGTGCGCTCGAGCGGCCCACCGGGGATCGGCTCCAGCGCGCCATCGATAGGTTCGCGGAGTCGGAGCTGCTCGTGGCCCGCTCGATCGTCCAGCGGTTCTGTTCCTTCTGCGCGGAGGTCCGCACCCCGCAGCGGGTCCGGTACCGCGATGAGTACGGCCGAGCGTACCTCGTGCGGGTGCCGCTCGCCGAACCTGCGCCCGCCCCCTCCCTCATCGTCTGGACCGAGGCGGTCTGGAAGCTCCTCTCGACGACCGCGATCCTGCTCAACCCCGACGTACCCTACGTCCGGGCCACCTTCCGCCGCCGCGGAGCCGAAGAGCAGATCCTGATCGCGAAGGCGGCGCTCCCCCGGCTCGAGGAGTGGATGCCGGGCGGCGAGACAACCATTCTCGAGGAGAGACCCGGCTCCGAGTGGGCCGGGCGCAGGTACCGTTCCCCGCTCGCGGACAGCGTTCCCTCCTTGGGCATGGTCGAACCGCCCGTGGGAACGATCCAGCCGACACC
>JAKIWH010000099.1 GCA_022750125.1 Thermoplasmata archaeon | reverse complement strand
AGTTCGTGGGACTCTTGCTCGCCCCGTGAGCCTTGTTCGGACCGGACTCGCCCTCGGGGGGTTATCTACCTACGTTTCGAGGCGCTCGGCCCGTTCGAGCCGGTCCCGAACCCCCGAACCTCGGTGCGCGGTCCGGCGGTGAACTCTGAACGCCGAGGAGCCCGCCAGCCTCTCTCCGCAGACAGGACAGGCCCGGAGGTGTGCCTTGGGAGGAAGGGGAAGAAACTCCCCCTCCGCAGCGTGCACCTCGAGGCGGTGCTCCTCAAGATCCTCCTCGCTGCGGAAAGGCCGGCCGCACTCGGAGCAGGCCGCTCCCACCTCATCGTACTCTACGTACGGCATCGAATCACGTACTCCTTCTTCGGTCCTCGGCGGTAGCCTTGCCGGCGCCGCGAACTTGCAGCCGACCGACGCTCATCGGAACTCCTCGAGCCGGCGTGGGCGGCTTCCGCCATCAGGTCTGGATGGGGGAGGTGGATCGGCCACCGGTGAGCGCGGCCGGGCGTTCGGTTCGGCTGGGATTGGAGGGAGGAAAGAGATGAGCGAGCGAAGCAGCGCCCGCGGCGGTGGATGGAACTCGTCGCGACCGTAGCGGTCCCTAACTCCGCAGCACAGGCAGCGATACAGAAGACCGGCACCCGTGAGCGCCTGGGCGGCCACGGCACTCGTAGCGAGACCGCTTGCGAACTCGCGACCGCACGAGTGGCAAGTGAGGTACAGGGGAGGCACCCTACCACCTCTGATGGGTTAATACACACCTACCCGTATGAATCCATCCCCCTCCAGTGCGCCTCGGTATCGGACGCACACGTCCGCCGCAAGCTACGAATTCGATGGTGCTCGAGATCAGAGCTCGCGGTCCGGGCCGGTGAGAAGCGGAGGGCGGGCTCGGCGGGGACCGTTCAGCCTTGCCGAGAGGGGAGGTAGAAGGGACCCGATCAGGTGCGTTCGCGGCCCCCCAGCGTTCAGCAGCTGAGTGGTCCGGAACGCGGGTGGCGGCAGAAGCCTCGCGGCCAAGGAGCGGGCGAGTTCGTTCGAGGGCGCCCTGAGCTCCTCGGGGCTGAACGCTCTCGACCGCCCGCAGCTTGGGCAGCTTGCGACCTCAGCGGCCGCCGGAATCGCAGACACTCCGCCCGCGCGAGCGGCCACGACGAAGCTGAGGCCGCACTCCGAGCACAACAGAAACCGTGGCCGACTGGGACCGAGCGTTGATCCTTCAACGTCACGCATGAGAATTGGAACCGCCTCAGGTCTCGGCCGGGAGTATCCCGTGCTAGGATTTAGCAAGGACAGTATGACTGAGTTTCGGGCGGAACCGGTGACTAGCGCACTGACGCTTCCGCATTCGGACGCGGCTCGCCCGGGTCGGCATCGGATCGGGAGAGAGTTGGGCGGTGGGTGCGTCCCGGCGTGAACGGTCTCTGACGGCTCGAGACGCCCCGTGATCGGGCTACCCGGCTCCCACGCACCGCAGGCTCCACAGGAACCGGTCCTCTCGCGCGGGGGCCAAGTAGTCTCGTGGCTACCTCCCCGGCGGTCAACATGGTGCCCTTACTCCTCGCCGACACGGCCCTCACCGATGCGGCGATCGAAGGGGTGTACAAGACCAACTACGAAGGGCTCAGGGAGCTTCGGGCACTGGCCGACCAACCACCGGTGGCCGTCACCGACCCGCTCCGCCTCGCTGGGGTGAGGACCCTGCTGGGCGGGCTCCTCGACCTTCTCGATCACACTGGGCTACCCGCGGGACGCGATGCGCGTATCGCCGGAACGAACCTGATGTACGACACGCTGATCATCTCCCTCGACCAGCTCAAGGGGTCGCTCGACCTCCCCCGAGTCCCGCAAGGGCGGCGCGCCAAGTAGGAGCCTCGCCGGCGAAGATTCGGACGCGCTTTGTCACTTTGCGCGACGGACAGCGAGAGCGGAGCGGATCTCGCCACCGTGGTCCAGGTGGAGGGCGAACTCGAGCAAGCGGCTCCGATCCCACTCCACGATCTCGAGGCGCGTCGCGGAGGAGATGTCGCTGCCACCGTATCGGGCGCGCAGCTTCTCGAGGACGCTCCGGTGGAGCGGCTCCGGCGTGGCCCAGGTGTCGCGGAAGGCCCGTGACCCGAGCTCCTCGAGCGCGCGATCGGCGGAGCTTGTAAGTCGGAACGTCCCTGCGGGGAGAACCCTGTCGGGAGGGAGTTCGCGGGCGAGCCGTCGTTCCGATACTCCGGGTGGGCCCGGTGCGGCCCACGAGTGCTCAACGAGTTCCAGGTAGCTGATCATGAGGTCGGGCGTCGAGCTCTCGTACTCGAGCACGCTCCGCAGCGGGCCCGTGGACACCCGCGCCACCTCGAGGAGCACCTTCGCCGGGTCCGCCACGAGGTGAAGCAGATGGTTCGAGAGTACGGTACCAAAGGCTGCGGCTCGGAAGGGGGTCCTGGAGACCTCCCCCTGGACCGTCCGCCCAAACCCCTTCGCCCGACCCATCTCGAGCATCCGGCGGGACAGGTCGAGCCCCGTAACCGGAACGTTGCGTTGCTCCAACGCCCGAGCCCAGCGCGCGGTCCCGACCCCGAGCTCCAGGGTGCGTTCGGTCCCGATCGAGCGGGCGAGCGCATCCGCGATGCCGCTCTCCACGTCGGGGGGAAGCGAGCGCGTGGCATCGTAGACACTCGCCACTCGGTCGAAGGAGATTCCAGCTCGCTGGTGCGGGCGCGACATCCCCCCCGCTGAGAACCGGGGGTTCTTGAAGCGACGCATCTTCTCCGAACGCGATGAAGCCGCTCCTCCTCGTGTTCGCGGGATTACCGGGAACGGGAAAATCTACGCTCGCGCGCGCGATGGCGGTGCAGCTGGGAGCGGTTTGGCTCCGGGTCGACACTCTCGAGGCGGCCATGCTGAAGGCAGGCCTCCCCCAATCCTTCGAAACCGGGCTCGCCGCCTACGTTGCGGCTCAGGACACGGCGATCGAGAATCTGGAGCTGGGGCGGGGGGTGGTGGTGGACGCCGTAAACGGGGTTGCGGAAGCCCGGGAGATGTGGCATTCCGCCGCCGGCGGCGAGCGCGCCGGGCTCCAGTTCGTCGAGGTCCGATGCTCGGACCCTGCGGTGCACCGAGGTCGCGTGGAGGGGAGGGAGGCGCCGACTCCGCCGTTGGCGGCTCCCACGTGGGAGGAGGTTTGCTCCAGGGCGTACCTTGCCTGGGACGAACCGATCTTCAGGGTGGACACTATCGAGGCGCTTGATCTTTGCCTCGCCAAGATTGCCCGGCATCTGGCCGAGTCCGGTTACCTACCCTGACCGATCTGGCAGGGCGGACGCGGCCGGCTAGCGGCGCGCGCCGGGCACGGCCGGGTACACGTCGTGTGGAACCGGCTCGACACCCAAATGGGGGCTCACGAGCGTCCGAGGCTAGGCCCGCTCGGGAGCGAGTCCGGGGCTCGGCCGACTAGGGTCGAACCTCGAACACCCGGTTGAACGGGTTTTCGACCGCGCGTCGAACGCGCGTGAAGCCGCCTTCGTGGAACACCTCGGTAAGGCTCTTGTCGCTCGCCTGGGCGCCGAGCCCCTTCGCGCCCTCCTGGGAGAGCGAGGAGGGCACGCAGAGCATCAGCGAGGCGTTGTAGTAGATCCGACCCACGGGGTTGAGATTCTCTGCGGTCGTCGCGTTCGCGAACGGTTCGACGACCATCCAGGTCCCGTCCGGCTTGAGCGCCTGGCGGACGTGCTTCGCGGCCCCCACAGGGTCCCCCATGTCGTGCAGGCAGTCGAAGAAGGTGACGAGGTCGTACCCCTTCCCGCGGAACCCGCTCGCGAGCGCGACCTCGAAGTCCACATTCTTCCCTACCCCTTGGGTCTCGGCATCGTTGCGGGCCCACTCGATCGATTCGGTGTGGTAGTCGAACCCCACGAACTTGGAGTTGGGGAACGCCTTCGCCATGATGATGGTGGAGGCTCCGAGACCGCAGCCCACGTCGGCGACGGTGGCTCCCTTCTCGAGCTTCGCGACCACGCCCTCGAGACTCGGAAGCCAGGTGCCGACGAGGTTCGCGAGATAGCCGGGCTTGAAGAATTTCTTGCAGCCGATGTACAGGTCGTTGTGGTGCTCGTGCCAGCAGAACCCCGTCCCAGCGCGGATCGCCTCTCCCACCTTCCGCTGGTCCTTGTACATCGAGGCCGCGAGGTAGTAGGCGCCCGGGATGTAGATCGGGCTCTCCTCGTCGGTCAGGGCGAGCGCCTGCTCCGGCGAGAGGAAGTAGCGGTTGGCGCTCGCATCGTACTCCACGTAGCCCGAGGCCGCCTGCCCGGCGAGCCACTCCCGGAGGTACCGCTCGGGCGTGCCGGTCTTGCGGGCGAGTTCCTCCGAGGTCACATGCTTGCCATCGGCGAGCGCCTTGTAGAGCCCAAGTTGCTCCCCAACGAGGATCGTCGCGCCGTGCATCGTCGCACCGAGATCGTTCACGAACTTGCCGACGAAGGCGTTCAACTTCTCCGCATCTACCGCCAAGGTATCGCCCGGCGCGGTATCGAGAAGGGGAGTTAAACCATCGCTCTTGCCCGAGCCCGGGCCGGCCTGCAAGGGCTCGCAATCCGCCTAAGACTTGGGTTCAACGGGCAAGCGGGGTGAGCTTGCCCGCCGCCGGTCGCGGAACCACGGTGCGCTCTACGGTCCCTTCCCCTCGCCCTGGTCTGATTCCCCGGTTGTCGGGGAACTCCGAAGGACTAGAGGGCAGAGAATCCAAACGCCGTGTAGAAGAAGTAAATGAGGTAGACACCGACCACAATGAGCACTCCGGCGCTGACCTTCTTGATCACGGGAGTGTACGCCTTGAGCTGGTTCACGAACCGCTTGCCCGCCATCGTTAGCAAGACCGTAACCCCGATCATGAGGAGCGCGGCGGTGAGGGCGAAGATGAGGATGTTGACAATCCCCGCGAAGAGGCTCAAGGTCAGGCCGGCGATGATGGCCGAGAAGATCACCGGCGCGACGCACCCCGCCGCGGCAGCAGCGTACCCCATGCCGTAGCCGAACAGCTTCATGTAGAGTCCCTTGCCGGTGGCGGCGCTGTCGCCCACCACGGCCCCGCCGGGTTTCGTCCCGCGGAGTCGGTGCCAGAGATTCTGTAACGGGGTAACGATTCTCCAGTACTGCAGATTGGTGAGCAGCAGGGCACCCAGCCCGATGAGCAATGCCCCGACGACGACCATGTGGTCGGGAATGTATCCGTGGATCAGGCTGGCGGCAAGAATGAGCGCAACCCCGATCACGAGGAAGACGATGATCATCCCGAACGCTGTGACGGAGCCAGCCACCACGGCCTTCCGTGCCGCTCCCTTGTAGGTACCCCCTTGCGTCGGGGCGCCGCCGGGTCCGTTCGAGTTCAGCCCCAGAAAGAGGCTCATGTAGCCCGGGAACATCGGAAACGCGCACGGCGAGAAGAAGGTCGAAACTCCGGCGACGGCCGCCAGGAGGAAGACGCTCACCGTCACGATGGAGATCGCGGCCGCGGTCCCCGCGAGCGCGGAGTTGATCTTGCCTTGCAGGGTAGACTGATCCTGCACCCCGGACGCCTCGTAGACCGCGTGGCCCGACTTGTCGATCACGACGACCGTCGGGATGTCCTGAACCCCGTAGGAGTTCGAGACCGCGAGCGTCGGCGTGTCCTGCGCCATCGTCCACGTGATGCCGTTCTGCGCGTGGTACGATCTGAGGGCGGGAATGGTGTCGCCAAACTGGGGCTCGATGTACACGGAGAGGAGCCGTACGCTCGAGTGGCCGGTCTGATTGTAACCCGAGTAGATGGAGCTCAACTTTTTCTCGACGA
>JAKIWH010000019.1 GCA_022750125.1 Thermoplasmata archaeon | reverse complement strand
GGTCAACATCCCGCGGTGAATGTGCCCCTGCTCTTTGCACACACCGCCCGTCAACTCATCCGAGTTGGGCTGGAGTGAGGGTGACCCGATTCGGGTCGTTCGAACTTCGGTTCAGCAAGGGGGAGTAAGTCGTAACAAGGTATCTGTAGGGGAACCTGCAGATGGATCACCTCCTAAACGCCTCCAGAGAGAGGCGTGCGAGGGATCGACTGTCGAGCTCGCTCGGCGCGGCTGTTTCCCCTCCGTGGACCCATCTACCCATTATTGAGTAATTACGCACCCATTATATGCCCTGCTTTCCTCCATCGGCCGTGCAGTCGCTCGGCCCCTCCCGGACGCTCGCTCCGCCCGTCGCGGCCGCTGGCGCGGCGCTCGCCCGGGGGGAGCCGGTCCTCCTCTTCGACGCCCCCGATCGCGAGGGGGAAACGGACCTCATCATTCTCTCGGAGCTCGCGACCCCCGAACTCATCCGGCTCCTGCGAAGGGACGCGGGCGGCCTCCTTTGCACGGCCCTTTCCTCTGAACTTCGCGACCGGCTCGGGCTCCCGTTCGCCTCGGAGCTCCTCGAGGCGGGTCGCGCGAAATTCCCGCTCCTCGAGGCGCTCGCCCGCGAGGGGATCCGCTACGACCGTCGGAGCGCCTTTGGGGTGAGCGTGAACCATCGCTCGACCTTCACGGGCGTCTCGGACAACGAGCGCGCTAGGACGGTCCGCGCGCTCGGAGAGCTTGCTCGCGCGGCGCCCTCCCTCGCGGACGACGCGCTCCGGGCCCGGTTCACCTCGGAGTTCGCCTCCCCGGGCCACATCCCACTCCTCTACGCGGCACCGAAGCTCCTCGCCGAACGCAAAGGCCATACTGAGCTCGCCATCTCGCTCGCCCGAATGACCGGGCTCTCCGAGAGCGTGACGGTCTGCGAGATGCTCGGAGACTCGGGCGGAGCCCGTTCGCCCGACGCGGCGGGGCGGTACGCCGCAGATCGCGGCTGGCTCTTCCTGGACGGAGAGACGGTCCGCGAGGCGTGGGTTCGATGGTCCGGGTGATGGCCACGGGGGTCTTCGACCTCCTCCATCCCGGCCACCTCTTTTTCTTGACCGAGGCGCGAAAGCTCGGGGACGAACTGTACGTGGTCGTCGCCCGGGACCAGACTGCCCGACGGCTCAAGCGGGAGCCGTACGTCCCGGAGCAGCTCCGGCGGGAGATGGTCGAGGCGTTGAAGCCCGTCGACCGGGCGGTGCTCGGCAGCCAGACCGACATCTACGCGACGGTCGAGGAGTTCCGGCCGTCGATCATCGCCCTCGGCTACAACCAGGTCTGGGACGAGAAGGAGGTCGAGGCGGAGTGCGCGCGCCGGGGCGTCCCGGTGAAAGTGATGCGGCTTCCCGCCCGTCCCCACGACGACCTCGCGACCCGGCGGATCGTGGAGAAGATCCTCGAACGTGCGAAACCCGGCACCGGGGCGGTCCCTTGAAGCGGATCGGCATTGCCGATACGACCTTCGCCCGCGTGGACATGGCGAGCGCCGCCGTGCGCTCGCTCGGGGCCACGGGAACCGGCTACCGGCTCTACCGCCGCACGGTGCCCGGGATCAAGGACCTCCCCTCGGCCTGCCAGGCGCTCTTTCGCGAGGAGGGCGTCGAGCTTGCGCTCGCGCTTGGGATGCCGGGGAAGGCCGAGTACGACAAGACCTGCGCTCACGAGGCGTCGCTCGGTCTCCAGCAGGTCTCGCTGCTCGAGCGGAGACCGATCCTCGAGTGCTTCGTGTTCGAGTCGGAGGCCGGGAGCGAGAAGCAGCTCGCCCGGCTTGCGACCCGCCGGGCCGAGGAGCATGCGGAGAACGCGTGGAACCTCCTGTTCCGGCCGCGGGCGCTCGCGCGTCGAGCCGGAACCGGGCTCCGCCAGGGGTTCGCGGATGCGGGTCCGGCGAGGCCTGTGAGCTAGGTTACCATTCCACTCATCGGGGAAGAAGATGGCAAAGAAGGGAGACGAAGGGTCGGGGATCACGGTGGCGATCGTGGCGAGCGAGTACAACTACGACGTGAGCTCGCTCATGCTCGAGCGGGCGAAGGAGGAGATCGATTTCCTCGGCGCACGGCTAGGGCCCATCGTTCGGACGCCGGGAGTCTTCGATATGCCGCTCGCGGTGAAACTGCTCCTCGACCGGAAGGAGGTCGATGCGGTGGTCGCCCTCGGCGCGGTGATCGAGGGGGAGACGGACCACGACCAGGTCGTCATGCAACAGGCCTCGCGAAAGCTCGCCGACCTGATGGTGGATCACGAAAAGCCGGTCGGTCTCGGCATCTCGGGCCCGGGCGAGACGCGCCTCCAAGCACAGGACCGTATCGAGAACGCCGCCCAGGCAGTACGCGCCGTCGTCAAGATGGCCAAACGGCTCGATGAGCTGCGACGGTAGGACGCATCCCGCTCGTCCGGCCTTCCTGGTTGAGTTTCAGCCTCCCCCGCTGTAGGCGACCACCGCCGGAGTTCCAGCGTCCCTGTCGGTAGGATGAACTAGAGCGACGGCTCATCCCAGGTCATTCACCGGGGCACCCTCGGGGCCCTCGGGACGAGGGCCTGCGCAAGCGATGGACCGGCTAGATATTCGCATCCTACGGGAGCTGTACCAGGCCCACACGGTCTGGCCGGCCCGACCGGGGGTCATAGCCTCGTACCGGGAAGTCGCGCGCCGGCTCGAGGCGAATCCGGGTACGGTCCGGAATCGGATCGCCCGGATGATCAAGACCGGATTCCTCCGGGGCGTGATGTTCTACATCAACCCGTCCCTCCTCGGGCTCCACGGATGCTCGTACGCGGTGGAGCTCGCCCCTGGCACCGCGAAACCAGAGGTTCTCCGCAGGGTCGTGGCCGTCGAAGGGGTGGTCTTCCTCGAGAACTTCCGGGGTCCGCTGCTCGGCCTCGGCATCGTCTACGACACCGAGGCTTCGATGCGCGCTACGATGGCGAAGGTCGACCGGATTGCCGGTAGTGCCGGTGGGATCTGCACCCTCGTCGAGCACCCGCCCGCCCCGGATTCGCTGAGCCGCCCCGAGTGGACCCTCGCCCTGCGGCTCATGAGCGGCAACGTGCGGTCGTTCCGCCAGCTCGCGGACGAGATGCGAATGCCCGTGCGCACCCTTCGCCGCCGGCTCGAGAAGCTTGGCGAAACAGGCGCGCTCCTCACGTTCCCCAAGCTCGACTACCGCGCGGTCTCGGGCAGCTTCGGGGCGGAGCTCGTCGTGGGGTTGGGCGACCCCGCCCTGCGGGCCGAGGCCGAGAGCCGGATCATGGTGATCGCGGGAGACTGGACGACCTTCGTTGGCGCCTGGGCGAAGTTCAACGTCTACCGGATGTTCCTGCCCCGCGTCGGGCTCGTCAACGAGATGGCGGAAGAGATCGGAAGGATACCGGGCGTCCTCTTCGCGCGCGCCGAGCTCGTGGATGGGCTCGAAGATCATCTGGACAAGATCGCACGGTACGCCGAACAGGCACTGGCGACCGTGGAGGTCAGCGCTCCTCGAGCGGCGATGCCCCCGTTGGCCGCTCGGCTTCGCGTCGGGCGCTAGCCTCCCTCGGCTCTGCGCTCCGGCCCGCTCGACGGTTGGCCGTTTTGGTCAGTTGGGTCGGACAGATGGTTATCTACCGGGAATCTGTCGGGGCGTCGTGCTCGGTCGGGACTCGGCAACCGCTCCGACTTGGGCGACCCCCCGTTCTCCGTCCTCCCTCCTCGGCGGCCCGCGCCGCCGTGTCCGGGGCCGCTACCTACGAGGATTGGTCCCGCTCCTAGCGGTCGCCCTCCTGCTCCTTCAGTTGATCCCGTCCACCGCTGCCTCGGCGGTCGCCGGCACCCCTGTCTCGAGGCTCGCGGCCCCTGCCCCTCCCCACGGGCTCCCGGGTCTCGTTGCCGCCCCCCGGGCCCAATCGTTGTCCGCAAACCCAGCGGCCCACCCTGCCGTGAGTTCCGTGGGGCTTTGTGCCCTCGGACTCGCGCCGTATTGTCCGACCGGATTCGCCTCACCCGCCGAGCTTCCTAAGCCTCAGGTCACCGGTCCGCATTCCTGGACCGACGTCACCCCGGCTGTCATCCCGACCACGTATCCGGGCTCGCGGGAAGGAGCGGCGATGACGTTCGACTCGGCCACGAACTCGGTTCTCCTTTACGGCGGGATAGGCGTAGAGGAGATTCCGCCGTACAGCTTCGTCACCTTCCAAGACACCTGGTCGTTCGCCAAGAACGTCTGGACCCCGCTCGTGGCGAACACAAGCTGCACCCCGAGCAGCTGCCCGCCGCCGATCGTCGGAGGCAGCTTGGCCTACGACGTGGTCGACCACGAAGCGATCCTCTTCGGCGGGCTCTTCCTGGCGAGCCCGAATGCGTCG
Source organism: Thermoplasmata archaeon (assembly GCA_022750125.1). Lineage (GTDB taxonomy): Archaea > Thermoplasmatota > Thermoplasmata > Lutacidiplasmatales > UBA184 > JAKIVR01. The sequence continues at coordinate 23,795 of JAKIWH010000019.1, read as the reverse complement.
CTCGTCGCCTCGAACTATACTTGGGCCTTCGCCGCGGGCCACTGGACGAACCTCACTTCGACCGCCGGGCGGGCTCCACCGGCCCGCGAGCTCGCCTCGATGGCCTACGACTCGGGCGATGGGTACGTGCTGCTGTTCGGCGGACTCGACGTCAACAGTCTCGACCTGGGCGACACCTGGAGCTTCTCTGCGGGTCACTGGACCAATCGGACCGCCACGCTCGCCCGCTCCCCCGAACCCCGGGGGGACGCCGCGATCGCGGACTCGCCCAACGGCTACCTCATGCTGTTCGGGGGAGAGAACAACGGCAGCGTCCTCCAGGGCGATTGCCGGAATACCACCCCGTTCCTCATGTGGTGGTACCACGCCAATGCCTGGAGCCCCGCCTCTCAGTCCATCAACTGCATCAATGTCCCCAGGGGCCAGCTGACGTACAATGCGGGCCAGGCCCCCCCGTGCGGACGCGACGGCGCGGCCCTCGGATGGAGCCCCCTCAACAAGAGGTTCGTCCTCTTTGGCGGCCTCGGTCAGCTGGGCACGACCATCTGCACGGAGAACGGCACTGCTGTCGGCTTCAACGACACGTGGGTCTACCAGGGCCAGATGGGGGGCGGAATCTCCCCGCCGGCTTGGCATGCCGACCTGCTAGCGGGAGCTCCGTCCGCTCGTTACTCGATGGCGTACGCCAGTGACTATGTCGATGGGGCGTTCCTCATCTTCGGCGGTGTCCCGGGGTTCCTCTCCATCACGAACGAGACCTGGCGGTACTACGAACCGCTCACCGCCCAGCTCAAGGGTCCGTTCGTCATCCAGGCGAGCGCGATCGGCTTCGACCAGTTCACCCTCTTGGCGTCCGGCGGGACGGGAGCCCTTACCTACCGTTTCCTCCCGGTCCAGCTCCTCAAGACGACGCGGGCGCTCACCGGTACCGGTAGCGGCTGCCAGGCGTTCAACAACGGGACCACGATCGGCGTGGGAGCCTCGGGGATCGTCCTCCTCCCGTGCTCGCCGGACGCGACCGCCTACAACATCTTCCGGCTGAGCGTCGTCGTCGGCGACCTCGGCAACAGCTCGGCGTTCGCCTACGCGAATTTCACGTTCACCGTCAACCCCGTCGAGAAGATCTACGTCTATTCGCAGTACAAGGGGATCTTCTACGGCGGGTTCGACGTCAACAATATTTTCGGCGTTTACGCCGAGATCGCGAACCTGCCGGTGAGCTCGGTCACGCTCACGATCGGAGGCACCCAGTACGGAACCTCCCATGCCAACGGCTCCGGGCTCTGGTGGAACTCAACCCAGGTCAATATGGCGAGCATCTCCGCGTGGATGAACGTCCAGGTCGTCGCGACGAGCTCCGACTGGTCGGAGAACGCGACGCTCCCGCTCACCATCGTCGACACCCCGAGCTGGCTCCAGCAGATCGAGGGCTTCGCCCAGCTCGCCCAGTCGGTGACCCATTGGGGTCACGGCCCGTTCAACGAGTCCTACGCGATCCTGCTCAAGGTACCGCTGCCCATCGGCAAGCTGTTCAACTTCTCGCTGCCCGTTCCTCTGATCTCGGGTAACTACTCGCTCGTCCCATCGCTCGAGTTCGACTTCAACGCCTCCTCGACCGGCAACGTCACCTTAGGCGGAACGCTCTCGCTCGTCCCGCCGGGGATCTCGCTCGGCGCCTTCAACCTGAACATCACGATCGCGCTCACTGTCTCGGGCACCCTCTCGGTGGTCCCGCAAGGCGGCGGCAACAGCACCATCGTATGGGACAGCGCCTCGGTCACGCTCGGGCTCACCGCGGACTTTTCCGCGAGCATCCCGATCTACGGCTTCTCCTTCGACCTCCTCGGCAATACGGTCAAGATTGGGTTCAACCTCGATATCGACATCGCCCCGGCGTTCGCCCTCTCGATCCTGCTCGCCCCGACGAAGAACATGACGGCCGACGTCGGCAACGGCCTCGGTCTCGCCATCGCGGGGCTGCTCGGCAAGTTCAGCCTGCCGCTCAAGGTGGACCTGAGCTTCGGGATCGGGATCGCCTCGATCGCGATCGGCGGTATGCTCTCGGTCGAGATGATCTTCCAGCTCGCCCCGCCGCCGTTCGAGATTTCCAACATCTGGGTGAACGGCTCGGCGTTCGTGACCGCGCAGGTCCTCATCTGGAGCGGAACCTGGAACTTCATCGGTCCCGGCGTCATCTACCACTACGTTCCGACCTTCTTGCGCCCGCTCCTCGGGCCGAGGGGCCTCACCGGCTACGACAACGGCAGCGACGCGACCTGGGGCCTGTCGAGCCGCGCCTACAACGGGAGCGGCTACGACCAGAACGTCTGGGCTCCCACCGGCTCGGCGGGCGCAGCGATCTCCGACATCTATCCCCAGGCCGTACCGAGCGCCGCGGCCGCCTACAACGGCGCCTACCTGTTCTACTCGGACGACAACGTCGCGCGCTCGGTCCAGAACGGGCTCACGGTCTCGGGCGCCTCGCTCGGCGCGGGGACCAACGCCCTGGCGGGCCTTCCCCGCCCCAGCGATCCCGGCTTCGTCATCACCCACCCGGTCGCGTCCACGCTCCCCAACGGGAACCTCTACGTACTGTGGCAGGCGCTCCCGCTCAGCGAGACCGGGGGAACCTCCCCGGTCGGGGTTCAGACCCTCGCGCTCCACGGCGCGGAGTTCTACCTGAGCGACCAAACCTGGGGACCGGTCCGGGTGTTCAGCTCAACCGGTGTGGCCGAGTCGTACGGCCTCGACACGAACGGCACGGGCAAGGTCGTCGCCTTGCTCTCCGGGCAGCTCCTTCCGACCGCGACCTCTGCCGAGACGCTCACGACCTACGACCTTTCGAACGTCGCCAACGTATCCAGCGGGGGCGTCTCCGGCTTCTCCCAGGTGGTCTCGGTCCGTGCGCTGGCGGGCCTCGTCCTCCTCCGCGACCTCGGGAACAACTACTCGCTACTGCGCATCGGTGCTGGTTCCGGCTACGGCAACCCGGAGCCGATCAGCTACCTGGCCCCGCGGGGCAGCGCGCTCCTCGGTGCCGAGATTGTGCCCGGAACACCCTCGACCCTGCTCCTGCACTACCGGACCCTGTACGGGGGGACGCTCGTGCTCTACGACCCGCTCTCCTCCGATACGCTCGCCACGCTTGCCCTGGCGGGGAACGTATCCGATGCCCACGCACTGTACGCCAGTGCCGCGTACTACGTGTATGTGGACACTCCCACCGGCTTCGTAGGCTGGAAGTGGTCCTCGGGCGCATGGTCGCCGCTGCCTCAGGTGGCCTCCTACGGCGCGGCTCAGTTCGGGCTCTCCCAGAGCGGGGGATCGCTCCTCCTCTACGCGGTTGCGACCATCGGGAACGGAACCTCGACGGACCGTACCCTTTACCTGGCCGAGGTCCCCGAGGCGCTCCCGCTTGCGGCCCACCAGCCGACAGGCGGCTCCTCCTCGGGCGGATCCGGCGGCGGCTCCGCCGCGTCGGCGGCGAACTACACCCTCTACCTTGCGATCGCGGCCGCTGCGGTCGCCGTGCTGTTGATCGCGCTCGTCGTCCTCCGCGGCCGGTCACGGCCCGCTCCGACCCCTCCCCCCTCCGCTGACACTCCGCCGCCTCCGCAGGGAGGGTGAGGGCTCTGCGACTCGCGCCGGGCCGCGTTGGGTCCTTTTCCCAGTGGACCTCCATCGCGTTGGTGCTGCTGCTGGGGTTGGCATCGGTCGTGGCTTCCCTCTCGGCGCCTGCCCCTGGGTTCTCGCCAGGGACCGGGGCCCGGTTCCCTTCGGCCGCAGGGCCGGCCGCGTCACCGGCAACGACGGCGCACGCGTCCCTCAGGAGTGCTCTGGGTGCGGTCTCACCGCGAGTGACGACAGCTGACTGGATCAACCTCACGATCGCGGGAGCGGTAACGCCCCCCCCGGCGGCCTTCGGTTCGAACCTAGCCTACGATCCCGTGGGGCAGGAGTACGTCTACTTCGGAGGGGGCAGTTTCAGCTCTGTGCTGGGGAATCAGACCTGGGTGTTCGCCCACGGACTCTGGCAGAACGAGACGAACTTCCACGATGCGCCTCCCGCACGTACGCAGGGCGCGATGGACTTCGACGCGAACGCGGGCGCCGTTCTGCTCTTCGGCGGCCAGGGCACGTCGGGGTACCTCAGCGACACCTGGAGCTGGAGCGCGGGGGTCTGGACCAACCTCTCCGCCTTCAGCGCGGCCGTACCCACGGCCCGGGCCACGGCCTCGCTCGCCTTCGATGGGGCGAACGACACCAACGCCAGCATCCTCTTCGGGGGGTTCTCGGCCACGGGTGTGATCAACGACACTTGGATCTGGCAGCCCGGGAGCGGCTGGACCCAACTCGCACCGACCGCGAGCCCGTCTCCTCGCGAGTTCAGTGCGATGGGGTACGACGCCTCCCTCGCGGCGCTGGTCCTCTTTGGCGGCCGCGCGGCCTGCACGTCGGGCGTTTGCGACTCGGCGGAGACCTGGGAGTGGTACTCCGGCTCGTGGTGGAAGATCCTGAGCCCCTCCTCGCCTTCCGGCCGGTACGGAGCGTTCTTCAGCGGCGACCCGGCCGCCGGGGAGATGCTCCTCTTCGGCGGGTACAACGCCACCAACACGAGCTACCTAGCGGACTCCTGGAGCTTTGCCGGCTCGGCGTGGGCGAAGCTCTCCCCCGCTGACCACCCCTCGGCCCGGTTCATCCCGACGGGGGCGCCCGAAACCGCCGGCTCCGCCCCCCTGCTCTTCTCGGGCACGGCCCACTTCGGCACGGATCTAGGGTCCCTCGACACCTGGACGTACGAGGTCGCTCCGGCGGTCACCGTCACAGCCCCAGGCTCGGAAGTCGGTGCGCCTGCCGCCGTCACGGTGAGCCTCACCGGGGGCACAGCCCCGTACTCGGTCTCGCTCAAGTTCGGAGATGGCGCGAACGGCAGCGCCCAAACGGACACGGGGGCGGCAACACTCCACCACACGTACCCGGACGCGGGCACGTACGCCCTCTCCGCGCTCGTGACCGATGCGCTCGGTGCTCGGACGGTCGGAACCTCGTCGATAACGGTAACGAGCGGTCCGGTGGCGCGGATCTCGGTCGCTCCCGTGGGCACCGACGTCGGGAAGCCCTTGCAGTTCACCGAGGTCACCGTGGCCTCGGGCACGGCCCCGGACCAGTACTCTTGGAACTGGGCGGACGGGACATCGTCGACCGGTTCGAGCGTGAGCCACTCCTACGGCGTCGCAGGAACCTTCCGCGTGCAGCTCAATATTTCCGACTCCGCCGGCAGCTGGTCGACGAGCTCGCTCGTGGTCCTGGTGGCAACTGATCCCGCCGTGCAGATCGCTTCCAACCCCTCGCAGGCCGTCTCGGGGACGCCGGAGATACTTTCGGCCGCGGTTGCGGGCGGTACCGCCCCGTTCACGTACTCCTGGTCGCTCGGCGACGGCACGTGGAGCACGAACCCGGCCCCTGCCCACAGCTTTGCGAGCTCAGGTACCTACACGGTGTACACGGTGCAGGTGTGGGTCAACGACTCGGCCGGCACGGGTGCGCATGCGATCTCCTCCCTCACCGTGGGCAAGGGCACCCCAGGTTCTGGCGGAACTGGCTCCGGGTCGTCCTCGAGCCCCCCAATCCCGTTGTGGTTCTTGGCCGGGCTCGGAGCGCTCGCCGTCGTTGCCATCGCGGGAGTCGTCCTGTTGCGGAGCTCGCCGAAGCGCGCGGCCCCCTAGCTTTCTGCAGTTCCCGTTACAGCTTCGAGCGCAAGGGAGCCCTTCCCTCCCAGCGCGTCGCCCGCGAAGGATGCTCAGTTTGTTCGCGACTGGCACGGCATCGGGGGCACGCCCACGACCGACGCGCCGAGGGGGCGAAGCCCACTTCCGACGCCCGCCCACTCTCCCTATTTCGCCAACAAGCGCTTATTGGGGAACTCGAGTGCAGGCCCGGAGGACCTGACGGTGAATCAGCGCTTCCTCTTCGACTCGCTCGCCTCGACGCAGGACCATGCGAGCGAGCTCGTCCGCTCCGGTGCGCCCTCGGGTACTCGGGTCGTCGCCCGATCTCAGCGTCGCGGGCGAGGCCGCTCCGACCACGGATGGGTCTCCCCGCCGGGAGGGCTCTACCTGTCGCTCGTCCTCCCCGATCTAGCGGAGCCGGACCCGTTCCTCTCGCTCGCCGCCGCGGCTTGTTTGCGGCGCGCACTCTCTGACGGGTGGGGGGTTCGCACGCGGATCAAGTGGCCGAACGATGTCGTTGCGGCGGAGGGTGCGCCTCGTAAGATTGCGGGGCTGCTCCCGGAACGGATCGCGGGCCCCCACGATTCGAAACTCGTGCTCGGCCTCGGTCTCAACGTCCTCGGACCTCCCGAGGGGTTTCCCCCGGAGCTCCTCCCGCAGACCGCCTGGCTCTCGGAGTTCCTTGGGGAGCCCCCCGGGCCGGACGCTCTCGAGGGCGAGCTCGCCCCGGCGTTCGAGAGCCTGGTCAGCGAGCTGGGAAGCTCGAGGGGTCGCGAGCGCTGGCTCGCGGAGTACCGGGAAGCCTTGTACGGCCGGGGCAAGAGGGCGGAAGTGAACGGCCTGCGGGTGGGACGGGTCAAGGAGGTCGGGCCCGAGGGCGAGCTGTGGGTCGAAGGGACCGAGGGGCTGCTCGCGATCCGCTCGGGGCGACTTGCGATCGAGGAGGCCGAGTGACGCGGGCCTCCGAGCGCTTGAACGCGCGGAAGAAGGGGGCCGACGCCGGAGGTGGCCACGACCGGGTGGCGAAGCACCGCGCGCTCGGGCGGCTCACGGCGCGGGAACGGCTCGACGCGTTCTTCGACCCGGGGAGCTTCGTCGAGCTCGACAGCCTCGTCCAGCATCGGGTGAGCGCGTTCGGGCTCGCGGAGCGCAAGCCCCCCGGGGACGGCGTCGTCACCGGTTTCGGCACCGTCGAGGGACGCTCCGTGGTCGCCTTCGCCCAGGACGCGACGGTGTTCGGGGGCGCGCTAGGCGAAGCCCACGCCGGAAAGATAGTGAAGGCGATGGAGAACGCACGCAAGGCGGGGGTTCCCATCGTCGGCTTCAACGACTCGGGAGGAGCGCGGATCCAGGAGGGGGTGATGAGCCTCGGCGGGTACGGCGAGGTGTTCCTGCGCAACGTGCTCCTTTCGGGGGTCGTCCCGCAGATCTCGATCATCCTCGGCCCGTGCGCGGGCGGCGCGGTCTACTCCCCCGCGATCACCGACTTCGTGGTGATGGTGCGGGGCCAGGGACAGATGTTCATCACCGGTCCCGAGGTCATCGCCGCGGTGACCGGCGAGAGCGTGAGCATGGAGGAGCTCGGCGGGGCCGAGACGCACGGCACGCGGAGCGGAGTCTCCCACTTCACGGCCGGCTCAGAACGGGAGGCGATCGCCCTCGTCCATCGGCTCCTCAGCTACCTTCCCCTCAACAACCTCGAGGATCCGCCGCTCCTCGGAAGCCGGGAGCCGAGTGCCGAAGCGACCCGGACCCTCGGCGACACCGTCCCGGAGGACCCGAACACTCCCTACGACGTCCGCGAAGTTCTCTCGCGCGTGCTCGACCCCGATAGCCTCCTCGAGGTCCATGCCGGTTGGGCCGCGAACCTCCTCGTCGGGTTCGCCCGGCTGGGGGGCCGCTCCATCGGGGTGGTCGCGAACCAGCCGAAGGTGCTCGCGGGCACCCTCGACATCGATGCGTCGACCAAGGGCGCGCGGTTCGTCCGGTTCTGCGATGCGTTCAACATTCCGCTCCTAACTTTCGTGGACGTCCCCGGATTCTTGCCGGGCACGGCCCAGGAGTACGGGGGCATCATACGCCACGGGGCGAAGCTCCTCTACGCGTTCGCCGAGGCGAGCGTGCCGAAGCTCACCGTGATCCTGAGAAAGGCGTACGGCGGCGCGTACGACGTGATGTGCTCGAAGCACCTGGGCGGCGACTTCAACGTCGCCTGGCCGCAGGCCGAGATCGCGGTCATGGGGGCGGAGGGTGCGGTCAACATCCTGTTCAAGCGGGAGCTCGAGAAGGCGCCCGAGGGGGAGCGGGAGGCGCTCCGCCGAGCGAAGGTCGCGGAGTACTCGCTCGAGTTCCTGAACCCCTATCTTGCGGCCGAGCGGGGATACCTGGACGACGTGATCCACCCCTCCGAGACCCGGGGGAAGCTGCTCGCCGCGCTCGCACTCCTAGCGCCGAAGCGCGAGGAGCGCCCTGCCCGCAAGCACGGGAACCTGCCGCTCTAGCCCCGTCGACGCCGCTCGCTCTTAGGCCCCAACGGGCGCGTGCGTGGTGACGATCGGTCACGAGCTTCGGAGCGAGAGCTCGTCTCGCCCCTACAGTACTACGGAGCTCTTCGGGACTTTCTCGAGCGTCGGAGCCAGAGTCCGACGACCGCGAGGAGCGCGATCACGAGCACCGCACCTACAACTAGACCGGGGAGGGGAGATCCCACGGCGGTGGAGACCTGGGAGAGGCTCAGATTGAGCGCTTCGGTGTGGCCCGGGGGAAGGACCACCGTTTCCCGGAGCGGGACGTATCCGGGGGAGGTGGCCGAGAGCGTGTGGTTCCCGGCCGGGGCGGAGATGTTGAAGGTCCCCTCGCTGCTCACGACGACCGGGGTTCCATCGACCAACACCACAGCATCTGCCGGCGAGACCAAGGCGGCGATCCAGCCCGGAGCCACCGGGAGGCGAATCGAGATCGACGAAGTCGCGTTGAAGGTCACCGCGACCGAGCCCGACCACGGAGAGAACCCCGGGCTCGCTGCCGTGACCGAAAAGTTTCCCGGAAGGAGGGAGACATTGAACATGCCGCTCGCGACGAGAACGGGACTCCCTGCGACCCACACCGAGGCTAACGAGGGAAAGACGGTCCCCAGGACGATCCCCGACGCCGAGGGCAGCCAGAGCCGTTGCGCAAGGTGCCCGAGCGGAACGAGCTCTAGCGGCCCCCGGCTTACGGGCCGATACCCCGGGGCGCTCGCGTTGATCCAGAAGGTGCCCGGGAGTCGCTGAAGGGCGAACCTCCCGCTCGAGTCCACGCTCGCCTTCACCCCGTTGACGTCGACCGAAGCCGTGGCAGGGACCACCGACCCGTTGATCCACCCGAACAGCGGACGGAGGGTGAGGTTCGCCCACACCGTCCGGTTGACGAGAACGGTGACCCCCACGCTCGCGGAGGCGTAGCCGTAGAGCGACGCGTTCACCGTGTACGATCCCGGAGCGAGCGCGGCGACGAACGGGCCCGTAGCGTTCTGGGTCACGTTCCCGGCCGGGCTGAGCGAGATCACCGCCGTGGCGGGAGAGACGGTCCCTCGGAGATAGCCCGGGATTCGCGCCAGGGTCAGGTTGGCGTACGAAACGTTCCCCGGCGTCACGGTAACGTTCGCGAGGATCGGGTAGTACCCGGCCAGGTGGGCGTGCACCGAGTAGTTCCCGTCGCCTTCCCACCTCACGCCGATGCCGGTGACTGGATCGACCGCGAAGGGGGCACCGTTCGCGCTCACCGCGGCCGTGGCGGGAGCGACCCGAACGTGGAGCCGGCCAGGGGCGCCCGGCTCGCGGCACGGGGCTCCCGCGGTAGCCACGTAGCACGCGCGGAGCACCACGGGATCCGAGACGTTACCCTGCACGGTCGAGTTCGCCGAGATCGTTGTTCCGTACCAGAGGGAGAAATGCACCGTGCTCGCGCCGGCCGTGACGTCGACCGGGGCGGAGAGGGTGTAGTTCTCTCCGACGAGCCAGCCGCCGTACGTGGGCGCGGGGCCCACGCTCACTACGAGCGGGGCGGTCCCGTTGACGGCGAGGGTGACTGGAACGCTCGAGCTGACCGTCGCGGAGGTCATCTCCGCCGTGTAGAAGGTGATGTTGTAGACGTAGCCCCAGAGGCAAGGGCTCAAGCAGGACCAGTCGAGCCGGCTCCGCGCATCGGTCCAAAGGGCCCGCGCTCCGTGGGCGTCGCTCAGCACGTGTGTGTAGTCCCCGATCCACCAGGCGTTTCCGGCGGCCCCGACGAACTGCGGGTTCGCGTCGACATCGCTCACGGCGAACTGGGTACCGAAGGTGGCACCTCCGTCGTGGGAGATCGCGCCGTAAAGACGGTAGATGCCCGTCGTGGAGTTGACGCCGTACCACTCGGCGTAGACGGCGCCGTCCGGTCCCGCACCGACATCCGGCTGGAAATCCATGAGGTACTTGTTCGAATTCACGCTGACCGAGCTCGACCAGGTGGTGCCGTTGTCGGAGCTCCACGTGAGCGTCACGGCGGGCGACCCGGCGGCGGCGCCGCTGCCGTTCTGCCAGATGACGTAGAGCCGGCCCGAGTACGGGTTGTTCGCGTAATCCTGCACGCCCATCCCCGGGAGCGTGTAGGCGCGGAACGCGTCGGGCGACGGCGAGGTGAACTCGGAGATCGCGGTGGCGATGAGCTTCGGGGTCGTGAAGCTCTCGCCGTGATCCGTGGAACGGCTGAACGAGATCGCGGCGCTCGACTGGTTGATCCACTCGGCGTCCACTCCGCCCCAAGGGTCGACCACGAGCTCGACGCCTCGCACGCTTCCCGAGCCCGATCCGCCGACGCTCACGCTGAGCGGCGTGCTCCAGGTCGCTCCGTCGTCGGTGGAGCGCTGGAAGAAGATCTGGGACCCGTTCCCGTCGTCCGTGTAGGCCACGTAGACGTAGCCGGACTTCTGGTCCACGGCCGCCCAAGGCTTGTCGATCGACCCACCGGCCGCCGTTCCGGCGATCCCGACCGGAGTGTCCCAGGTGATCCCACCGTCCGTCGAGCGGGTGACGTAGAGTCCCGTGTAGGCCTGCGAGCCGCTGCAAGTGACGTTGAAGCCGCCCGCCGGGTAGGAGAGATCGACGTAGTACACTGTGTTGTTGGGTCCGAACACGATGTCCGTGTCCGCGAGGTGGATGTGGCCGCACTGGGGGGAGGCCGGGTCCGCCCACGAAGGGCTCGGGGGGAGGGTCTGGGTGGTCCAGCTTCGGCCCCCGTCCCAGGAGGTGGCGACTCCGCTGACCCCGGAAACGAGGTACGTCTTCGTGTCGTTGAAGGCGCTCGGCTCCTGGTAGAGGCCGCCCGCGACCAAGTTCTTGGAGTTGGCGGGGTTCTCAGCGATCATTCCCTCCCCGCTCCAGTTGGAGACGAGCCAGTTGGTAGCCGTCGAGCCCAGGACCGGTTGGACGTGGGGAGAGAGGTGAGGAGTCAACGCGGGAGGTACCGGTCCGATCGCGCGCGCGTTGCAGATCGCCGCAGCACAACCAACCACAGCGGGATCAATCCGGGGAGAGGCGCTCGGAAGCGAGGAGTGGCTTGCGACCCAATGGGAGGGGGCCGGAACCGCAACGCCGTTCGCCGAGCCGCCGCTCGAATTCAGCGCGCCCGAGAGGAGCAAGAGAACGATGGAAGCCGCTAGAACTGAACGGTAGCGGCGAAAGCGCGGGGGGCGTCGGCCGGTAGCGCGAGGGAGGCGTCGCCGTTGCTCCGTACTGCTGGCCGAAATGAGACCCACCGACATAAGCCCCACCACCAAGAGTCCGCCCTAGGCTCCTCGGCGCCGCGAGCCGCTTCTCGGGTCGACCTGGACCGACGTAGCCTGCGTCCGGCAATCAACGACTTGGCACGCCGAAACGCATAGGCCCTGAATCGTCCATCGACGAACGTTTCTCGAGGTAAATCGCCCCCCTTGCGGAGGCTACTTACGTCATCGCGGGCTAGAAGAAGACGGTGAGAAAAATGCCGTCGTTGATGCTGAACTGCCGCCACTGCCACGCCGAGTTCCCGAGCGGGATCGGAGTGAACGAGCAGGCGCTTCACGGGGTGACCATGGCGGGCCTCCACCACCGCTGCCCGCACTGCGGCACCGAGGAAGAGTACTACACGAACGACTACCACGCGGCGGTCTCGGTCGAGGAGATCGAGCACGACAGCGGTTCGCACGATTCGGACGCGCCCGAGGTGGCGATGCGCCGTGAAGAGGCGAATCGCATGTCCGCCTACGGCGTGGGAGCCTAGGACCACCACCGCCCGCCTCTTCCCCGGGTGGGGGAGGTTGGTGCCCGTTTGAGAGGGCCGACCCCCGCACGTCGTCCGGACTCGCCCGCCCCCCCAACCCTGCACCGGGGATGACTACCGGCGGGCCAACCGAGGGGATCGGGACCACCCTGTCAGGCGAGGAGTCCTTCGTCCCACTAGGTTGCTCCTCACACCACTCACCTTACGAACTCCTCCCCCTCAACGAGGTCCGTTGGTCGGCGTCACCGAGACGGTGCTACGCGACGGGCACCAGTCGCTCATCGCGACCCGCATGCGCACCCGCCACATGCTCCCCGCCGCTGCGCAGCTCGACGCGATCGGCTATCGCTCGCTCGAAGTGTGGGGCGGTGCGACGTTCGATGTCTGCCTTCGCTACCTCCGGGAGGACCCTTGGGAGCGGCTTCGGGAGCTCAAACGGCGGATCCGGAAGACGCCGCTCCAGATGCTGCTCCGAGGCCAGAATCTCGTCGGGTACCGCCACTACGCGGACGATGTCGTCGAACGGTTCGTGGCCCGCGCGGCGGCCGAGGGGATCGACATCTTCCGCGTCTTCGACGCGCTCAACGATCCGCGGAACATGGAGGTCGCGCTGCGAGCGGTCCGCGCCGCGGGCGCGCGGTCGCAGGGGACGATCTGCTACACCCAGTCGCCCGTGCACACTCTGGAGTCGTTCGTAGCCCTCGGGCGGCTTCTCGCCGAACTCGGGGCCGACGAGCTGTGCGTGAAGGACATGGGCGGCTTCATGCCGCCCGACGAGGGCGCCGAGCTGGTGGGGGCGCTCGTCAAGGAGGTGGGCCTGCCCGTGGTGGTCCACACTCACTCCTCGAGCGGCCTCGCGGTCGTCACCTCGCTCGCTGTCACCGCGGCCGGGGCGACGGCGTTCGATTCGGCGCTCTCCCCGTTCTCGGGCGGCGCCTCGCAACCTCCTACCGAGACGCTCGTGAGCGCGCTACGCCATTCGCCGGCCGATCCGCACCTCGACCTCGGCGCCCTCGCAGAACTCGCGAGCTATTTCCGGACCGTCCTCGAGCATTACCTCCCGCTCCTCAACGTCCGTTCCCTGCAGACGGACAGCACCATTCTCCTGCACCAGGTTCCGGGAGGGATGCTCTCGAACCTTCTCTCGCAGCTCCAGGAACAGGACGCCGCGCAGCGCTTGCCGGAGGTGCTCGCGGAGATACCCCGGGTCCGCCAGGACCTCGGCTATCCTCCGCTCGTCACTCCTACGAGCCAGATCGTCGGCATCCAGGCGGTGATCAACGTACTCTCGGGCGGACGGTACAAGCAGGTGACCCAGGAGGTCCAAGAGTACGTGAAGGGGCTCTACGGGACCCCGCCCGGCCCCGTCGATCCGGCGCTTGTGAGGCGGGTGCTCGGCGGCGACAAACCGATCACCGGGCGTCCCGCGGAGTTGCTCGGTCCGGAGATGGAAAAGGCGCTGGCCGCGGTACGGGTCCTGGTCCCGGCCGCGTCGGAGGCCGAGGCACTCTCCTACGCCCTCTTCCCTCCGGTGTTCAAAGCCTACCAGGAATCGGTCGCGAAGGGACTCACTCCGGCCGTGCTCACCGCCGCAGCCCTCGGCATCGTGGGTGCGATGCGCGCGACTCCGGCTCGAGCGCGAGCTCCCCCGGCTCTCGAGCCGCACCGGTCCAGTGCCTGGGCGCAGGAGGGGAGAGCCCGCCTCGCGGCGGGCGGGAGGTGGGTCGATTCGGCTCGTGCTGCTCGTCGACGGTGAACCGGTCGAGGTCGAGGTCGACCCGGACCTCGGCGCGGTGGAATTGAGTGGAAAGCGGTTTCCGGCGAGGATTCTATCGACCGGCCCCGACCGCGTAGAGCTCGAGATCGGAGGGGAGCAGGTCGTCGTCGCCGGCTGGCCGGTGGGCGCGTCCGACCCTCCGGCCGGTATCTCCGTCTCGGGAGAGGTGGTCCGTCTCGCGATCGAAAGGTGGGCCGCAGGGACCCACGAAGCCGGACAGCCGTCGACGCCCCGTACCGGGACCGAGCCCTCTCTAGCGAATCGTCCGGCGTCGGGGGCTGGGGTTCCAGTGTACCCACCGATGCCCGGGAAGATCCTCGAGGTTAGAGTGTCGGACGGGCAGTCGGTGCGGGAGGGCGAGGTGCTCCTCGTCCTGGAGGCGATGAAGATGCGGAACGAGATCCCAAGTCCCGCGGCTGGGCGCATCGAAGCACTGAGCGTGCGGCCAGGGGACTCCGTCCGGATTCGCGACCTACTGTTGCGGGTCGTGGGAAGCTAGCGTCTCGGGCGGCGCAGACTTTTCGGACGCACCGGCCGCGTCCAGGTTCTGCCGGTCCTCGCCCCCTACCTCGCTGGGGGGGAGCACCGGCTCTGGGTTGCCCGCCGCGAGGTCCGCCTCGATCACCGGGTCGTCGAACTCCTCCGGCGCGACAAGTTGGGCAAGCGGGTCTTGGAGCGGCCTCCGCGAGTAGGAAAAGAGGTAGAGCGAGGCGAGCAGCGCCACTCCTACCGCTCCGAGCACGAGGAAGAGCGGGTTGCCGAGCCCGAAGCTCGCCCAGATGCTGAACACGAGCGCGGCGGAGAGAAGTGCAATGGCCGCAGGGAACGGGATTGCCATGGATCGGCTCACGGTGCTCGCGTCCCCTGCTTCTCCGGGTGGGGGTACCGCCTCATCGCGTCCGCCGCACGGCGAACGGGGAGTGGGGAGCAGCTCCGCGCATCGTCGCGCGCGCAGAGGGCCTGCCTCCCTTAAGTGCCGCGACAGGTCCGGGGCGCCGGTGCCGCTCGCTCCCCCCCACCTCGTCGAGCTGGACTCCTACCGCTGGGAGATCCCGGTGACCGAACGCCCGGGCATGCGGGTGCACGGAGTGTTGTTCTCGAGCCCCGCGCTTCTCGGAGCCGTTGAGCACGATCCTTCCCTCGAGCAGATCGCGAACGTCGCGACGCTCCCGGGCATCCAAGGCGCCTCCTACGCGATGCCCGACATCCACTTCGGGTACGGCTTCCCGGTAGGGGGCGTTGCCGCCTTCGACCTTGAGGAGGGGGTCGTTTCGCCCGGGGGCATCGGCTACGACATCAACTGCGGGGTGCGGCTCCTACGGAGCGGCCTCCGCTCGGAGGAGGTGCGCCCCCGGCTCAAGCCGCTCGTCGAGGCGTTGTTCCGGGAGGTGCCGAGCGGCGTAGGCTCGAAGGCGGGGCTAGCTCTCAACGGTGCCCAGATGGAGCAGGTGCTCGAGGGCGGCGCCCGCTGGGCTGTCGAGAACGGCCACGGGCGGCCCGAGGACCTCGGCCGCCAGGAGGAGAACGGCCGCCTTTCGCCTGCCGACCCTGCCGGCGTGAGTCCCGGCGCGAGGAAGCGCGGGCTCCGCCAACTAGGCACGCTCGGAAGCGGCAATCACTTCCTCGAGGTTCAGGTCGTGGACGAACTGTTCGACGCCCCGTTCGCTCGGGCGCTCGGGCTCGAGACGGGCGAGGTGGTGGTGATGCTGCACACCGGCTCCCGCGGCCTCGGCCACCAGGTCGCCACCGAGTACATCGCCGAGATGGACGCGAAGCTCCAACAGGCCGGGACCCCGCTCGTCGACCGGCAGCTCTCGTGCGCTCCGATCGGTTCGGAAGCGGGACGCCGGTACCTCGAGGCGATGGCGGCCGCGGCGAACTTCGCCTGGGCGAACCGCCAGCTGATCACCGAGGGGGCGCGCCGGGCGTTCCGCACGGTGGTCGGCCCCGCCGCGAACCTCGAGGTCGTCTACGATATCGCCCACAACATCGCGAAGGAGGAGACGCACCGGGTGGACGGCGGCTCGCGCCGCGTGCTCGTCCACCGCAAGGGCGCGACCCGCGCCTTTCCGGCGGGCCGGGAGGAGATCCCACCCGAGTTCCGTCCGTTCGGCCAGCCCGTGCTCATCCCCGGGGACATGGGGACCGCGAGCTACGTGCTCGCGGGGCTCCCCGGATCGATGGAGAGCTCCTTCGGCTCCTCCTGCCACGGCGCGGGAAGGCTCCTCTCCCGCCACGCCTCCGAGCGGCAGTTCCGGTACGACGACGTGATTCGGACGCTTACGGCCCGCGGGATCGTCGTGCGCTCCGCGACCCGCGAGGGGGTCACGCAAGAGGCGCCGGGAGCGTACAAGAACGTCGAAGAGGTGGTGCGCGTGGCGGAAGGAGCAGGGCTCACCCGGCGCGTCGCCCGCCTGATCCCTCTCGGAGTCGTGAAGGGTTAGCTCCCAACCGAACCCCCCTGGCGCGCCCGCCGGAGGCCGACCTCGGCTAGGGAGGCGGAGGTGGCGCGAGCGGGGTCACCGGCGCCGGGGGGGCCGGGGGCGCGAGGCTCGAGGGAGGCGGTGGCGGTGTTCGGCTCCGCCGGTTGAGCACGAGGATGGTGATGATGGCTACGACCGCGATTCCAACCGCTACGAGGAGGATGACCTCCCCGGCGGCGTTCGCGGCCGGCGAATTCACCTCGACGGTTGTCGAAGCGCTGCCCGTGTAGCTTGCGTTCCCTACCGTCACCAAGAGGGTCCAGGTCCCCTCGATCGCCGGGGCCGCGAGCTTCGAGGTGAAGACCGTGTTCGGAGTGAGCCGGAACGAGACGGCATCCCTCGGACCGCCGGGAACTCCCGTCGGCGGGGTGAGTTCCACCGTCACAGGGATCGTCGCGGTCGCGCAGAAGGGAAGCGAGACGGGAGTGCAGGCGGGAGTGGCTTCTACCGAGATCGGGAAGTCGGTCCCGCTCGTGACGGGGGAGTTCGG
Source organism: Thermoplasmata archaeon (assembly GCA_022750125.1). Taxonomy (GTDB): domain Archaea; phylum Thermoplasmatota; class Thermoplasmata; order Lutacidiplasmatales; family UBA184; genus JAKIVR01. The sequence goes on along the minus strand of JAKIWH010000019.1, from coordinate 7,040 downwards.
GGCACCGAGCCCGAACCCGACCGAGGTTGCCCCGAACGCGAACACGCCCGTGGTGGCGGTCGCGGATTGTCCGATCGAGTCGTTCATCAGGAGGCTCACGAGATAGTGCCCGGGGCTCGAGTATACGACCGTCGCGGTCGCGTTCGCACTCCTGTTCCCGTTGCCGAGGGTCCAGCGGTAGCTGAACGGGGCGAAGCCGCCCGACGGAATGGCCGCGAGGGATACCGAGAACGGCGCGAGGCCCGAAAGGTTCGCGGGAGCGATCCGAGCGGAGAGCGGCTGGATGGCGCTCCCGTTCACCGAGAGCGCGTGGTGGCGCGTCCAGAAGTCTCCGCCCGCGTCCCGGAGCTGGGCCGTCAGCGTGTAGTTCCCCGGTTGAAGGTAGCTGTGCACCGTCGTGCCCCCTCCGAAGTAGCTCCCGTCCCCGAACGAGAGGTTCACGAGGACGCCGGGGAGCCCGGTCGCCCCGACGTTCGGATGGATCGTGAACGGGGTCGTGCCGGCCGCAGGTAGCCCAGGGTCGGTCACGGTGAGAGAGTCGCCGGTGAGGGCGAGGAACTGCGGGAGCGTGAACGGTTCGACCGTGCTGGCGCCCGACGCCGAACGCACGACGAGCGTCACGCCGAGCGGGCACGCGGTTTGGTTCGCGCAGGCGTTCCAGCCGAACGATTCGGAAAGGCGAGTGCCGAACGCGGAGCTGCCGTCGGAGAGAAGCCACTCGGAGGCGTAGGGGCCGCCGCTCCCCGAGACCGAGGCCGAGAAGTTGACGGGGAAGCCGGTCGCGGCATGGATCGCGGGGTACACGGTCGCAGTGACGGTCGGCCCGGAGCCCCCTGAAGCGGGGAGCACGTCCAGGAGGAACGCCTCGCTCGTGTTCCCGTGTCCTCCGTCCCAGGCATCACCGACCGCGAGGTACTCCCCAGCGACCGTGTAGGTGTGAGATACCGAGCTCCCGGTACCGTTACCGCCGTCTCCGAAGCTCCAGGCAGTGAGGTTCGGTTTGGGCAGGTAGCCGCCAGAGAGCGTCGCACCGAAGGTGACGGCGAGCGGTGCGGGCCCCGAGAGGGTCGAGGCGGTGAAGTTTCCCACGAGGGGGTTGAAGAGGGTGACCGAGAGCGGCGTGAGGGTCGAATCGCCGACGCTGTCGTTCACGATGAGGTCGACCGTGTGAACGCCCGGAGTTCGGAACACGCCGCACTGGCAGAGGGTGGAGTACGGGTCGCTCGAGCTGATCCACGTGGTAAGGGGGGCCACTCCTCCCGAGGCCGTCGCGCGGAGCGGGATATCCCCTGGAAGGTCCGCGGTTGTGTAGTTCGCGCTAAAGGAGACCGAGAGGGCCGGTCCCTGCCCGCAGTGCGGGCGCGTGACGCCGCCAACGCTGAGGGCGAGCGGGGTCGAGTTTCCGCCGTTCACAGGGTGCGCAGCGTCGCTCACGACGGCGCCAGCGCAGAATCCCCCGGCGGCTGAGTAGACGTGGGTCACCGTGCCGGTGACGGAGGGGATGCTGTAGGTGCCATCTCCAAAATCGACCGCGACGGTGTAGGGAGCGATCCCCATCGACTCGTGCACCTGGAACACCACGCTCCCGCCGACCGGCGCTGTCGTGCGGCTCGCGCTCAGGCTGACCGGGATGGTCGTGCCTCCCCCGACCACGATCATGACCGGCGAGGAGATCGTCGAATTCCCGTTCGCATCGAAGGCCGTGGCGCTCGCCGGGTAAGCCCCAGGCACGGTGTAGGAGTACGAGGCGGCCGCAGTGGTGCTCCACGTGGCGTTGCCGTCCCCGAAGCTCACGTCGAACCCCGAGTAGTTCCCCGAACCACCCGTCGCGTTGACGTGGAAGCTCACGTTGAGCGGAGCGTTCCCGGTCCGGACCGTAGCGCTCAGCTGGAGGGTCAGGTTCGAGTAGGTCGGCGCCTTGTTCGCAAGCAGGGGAAGCAGCGCGCCGGCGATCGGCGAACCGATCCCTGTGATCGCGTCCCAGCCCGTCGTTGCGGGGTAGCCGTTGTTCCCGCTCGTGATGTCGTGGAAGGCGTTCCCGTACAGGGGACTTCGGAAAATCCCGTAGAGGGAGGGGGAGAGGTCGCCGAGCGGAACGCCGGCAACTTGGTCCGCGATCGCGGCGATCCCCGCCCACACGGGGGCTCCGAGGCTCGTCCCGCTCGCGGCCGCGTCGGAGCCTTGGTAGACGAGCGCCGCACCGGAGGCAGCGTCGATGCTCACGTCGGGAACACCCCGCCGGGTGGGGAAGGCCCCGAGTCCGGTGCCCCGTTGCCAAGCCGGTCGCGGGAACGGCGAGTACCCTCCGCCGCTCCCACCCTGGTTCTGGCAACCGGGATTCGTCGTCCCGGTCGAGTTCCCGCTCCAGGCAAGCTCGGAGGAGTAGGTGGCGTCCCCGTTCAGCGTAAGGAGCGTGCCGCCCACGCCCGTCGCGAACGGATCGGAAGCGGGATAGTCGGTGGCGACCCCGCCCGTTCCGTCGGCACTTCCGCAGTCCCCGCTCGCGACGAAGACGCCGATACCCTCGACCGCCGCCGCCTCGAGGACGGGATGGAGCATCGTGTACGAGCCGTCCGAGCTCGCGTTGCACGCCGCGGTACACGCCATCGCGAACGTGTTGAACGCCCCGACGTCGGGCTCCCCCCAACTGAGCGAGAGCACGTCGACCGCGCGGGTCGCGACGAGCGAGTCGACCGCCCCGTAGAGGCCCGGGTTCGTGTTGGGAGCGAGTGCCACGGTGATCGACGCGCCGGGCGCCGAGCCGTGCGTCCACTGGAGGTCGAGCGCGTCCTCGACGGACCAGCCGTCCGGGCCGGTCGCGTTGAGGACGGACTGGGTCGCGGTCGGGAACTGGAACGTTACGTTCGGCTTCTGCAGGGAATACTCGGAGGAGAACTGGGCCACGTCGGCCGCCAGCTGGTTCGGACGCTCCGAGCTGTCGAAGACGTCCACGACCCCGATCCGCTCCCCCGTTCCGTTCTTCCCGGAGGCGAGGTACCCAGCGTAGCCGTACGCCGTTGCCATCGCGCACGGGGCGATCGGGAACGAACCGCTGCAGCTACCCGCGGCGGGTTGGAGCCCGAGCGATGTCACGAGAGGACGGATCTGGCCCACGTTCCCGAGGCCCAGCACTCCATACCACGGCGCCACGGCGGGAAGCGTGGCAGGTGTCGGGTGGGAGAAGAACCGGGTGGCTCCCGAGCTGTACTGTTCGAAGGTCGTATGGAACGCCGAAGCCAAGGACCCGCTCGGACCCGAAACGGTCAGGAAGAGACGGTCCGGACTCGGCGTCACTGAGAGACCGAACGGCTCAAAGTAGGAGGTCGCCGAGGCGATCGCTGCGCTCGAAGCGCCGAACCGCGCAGCGGTCTCCTTGGCGGAGAGGAAATGGCGATAGTTGGAGGAGCCAGGGGTGGAGACAGCGCTCGCCCAGACCGAGAGCGCGCTTGTGTCGGAGGGAGAGAGCGTGAGGTCGATCGAAAGCAACGTCCCCGCGGAGAGCGGGCCGAGTTGCTTGATCGAAGGTCCGGGTTGGAAGGCGGGGACTACGAGCGCCGAGGCGGCCGCCGAAGCTCCAGCAGAGCTCGACGGGAGCGCCGAAAGCCCGAGCGGAACTAAGGTGGCGATGAGCGAGGCAGCGAGGAAGATCGCACCTGCCCGACCCGTCAAGTATCGGCGGCCGTACGGAAGCATCCTCACGGTACCAGAACAGCCCGGCGCCGGCTCAAGTACTTCTCTCCCCGCGGGCGTAAGTCGTTTTACCCACCGCAAGGCTGGGCGAGCTCGGATTCAGTGCTCGACTGGGTAGACGGCGTTCTCATTTTCCTCGGCCTGCTCGGACTGTACCTCGCCATCGTCTACCTCCTTTACAAAGCTGGTCGGATCGGGCCCGACCGAGCGCTCACCCTCTTCGGGCCGGCGCTCATGCTCAAGACCCGACGCGGCCGGAGCTGGCTCGACCGGATGGGACGGTTCCGGCGATTCTGGTCCGCCGTCGGGGACCTCGGGCTCTTGCTTGCCAGCATTGCGATGGTCCTCATCGTCTCGCTCCTCGTCTGGGAAGCGTACCTCGTCACCCGGATACCGGCCTCCGCTGCCCCCTCGCCGCAGGAGGCGCTCGGCCTTCCCGGGATCAACCCGATCATCCCGCTCGGCTACGGTCTCGTCGCGATCGTGGTCGGGATCGTCCTCCACGAGCTCGCCCACGGGATCGTCGCGCGCTCGCAGGGGGTCGGGGTGCGCAGTCTCGGCATCCTCTGGTTCATCGTCCCGGTCGGCGCGTTCGTCGAGCAGGAGGAGAAGGAGATGAACGACGCCCCGCGGCGCGTGCGGGGGCGGATCGCAGCGGCGGGGATCCTCGCGAACTTCGGGCTCGCCGTGCTGTTCTTCTCCGCGAGCTCGCTCCTCGTCGCGGGCTCGGTCCACCCGAACGCGAACGGGGTGGGCCTCGGCGCCGTGGAGTCGGGCGGCGCCGCGGCGAACGCGTCTCTTGTCCCCGGGGACATCATTGTGGCGCTCAACGGGAGTCCGACCCCCGACAACCGCGCGCTCTACGACGCGCTCGCGAAAACGACGCCGGGGGAATCGATTCCAGTAGTGTACTATAGTGTGAGCACGAGGACCACCGAACAGACCACCGTGAAACTTGCCCCGAGCCCTTACACCGCAGGCCGCGGTTTTCTGGGTGTGGGCATCTCCCCCCTTAGCCCAGCCCAGACGGTCACCACGCTCACCTCACCTCTCTCCGACTCGTCGGGCCCCCTCGTGGGGGCCGTCACGTGGATCATCCTCCCTCTCGCAGGCCTCGAACCGCTCTCGGGGACGACCACGACGTTCTTCCACCTGACCGGCGCGGGCGCCGCGCTCGGCACCCCGAACTTCTGGGTCACCGTGAACCTCCTTTACTGGCTCTCGTGGATGAACCTCCTCCTCGGGCTCTCGAACGCCCTGCCGCTCGTACCGCTCGACGGCGGCCTCCTCTTCCGGGATTTCGCGACGAGCCTGCTCGCCCGGCTCCGACGCGGCTGGGATGCCCCGACCCTCGAGGGGGTCGCGGGTCGTCTCTCGGTCGCCGCTTCGCTCCTCGTCGTCTTCCTGCTCGCATGGCAGTTCCTGGCGCCCCGCCTCTAGCGGACCGTGTCCGGTTCGGGGAGTTCCCGTTCCTTCCGGGCGCCGAGGCGGTCGCGGGCGAGCTCGCCGGTTCGCTCCGCGAGCTCCTCGAGGACCCCGCGCTCGGCCGGGCGCGCGAACTCGGCCGCGCGAGGATCCTCGCGGCGCTCGATGACCCGAGCGGCGGGGCCGAGATCACCGAGCTCGACACCGCGGAGCCCGAAGTGCGTTTCCTCTCCTTCCAGTACGCGCGGATCCTGCTCGGCGCCGCGGCGCACCGGGCGCCGGTCCGTCGCTGGGCGGTCGCGGAGGCGAAGCGGGCCCACGCTCGGCTGCGGCTCGCGCCGGAGGCGGAGCTCGCCGAAGTGGCGCGCCGCCTTGGGTTCGGATTCCGGGAGGAGGGGGCCGAGCTCGTCGTTCCCGTCTTCGATTATCTGAGGCTCGCGACCCCGATCCGCGAGGCGGAGTTCCGTCTCGTCCGCCAGCCGGTCGGAGCCGGGGAGGTTCGGCTCCCCGCGGAGCGGGCTAGCCGCATCCTCCAGGAGGGGATCCGTCGGCAGCTCTCCGAACCGCTGCCGCTCGGGGCCGAGGCGATCCGTGAGATCCGCGAGCGGGAAGGCGCGTTCCTCGATGAGGTGGCGGAGCGAGCACCGCCGCCCGCAAGCCGCCTCGCGGAAGGACCGCTCGTCGCCGCTGCTTTCCCGCCGTGCATCCGGCGGATGCGCCGCGCGCTCGACGGTGGAGAGAACCTCTCCCATTCGGGCCGCTTCGCCCTCGCGGCGTTCCTGCACAAGGTCGGGGCGAACACCGATACGATCGTCGACTCCTTCCGCGGAGCGCCGGACTTTGACGAAGGGGTTACCCGCTACCAGGTGGAGCACATCACGACCCGCAGCGGCGGCGAGGGGTACGAGCCTCCCGAGTGCGCAACGCTCCGCAGCCACGGCCTCTGCGTCTGGGACGGCGACCCCGCGGCCCCCAAGGAGGAAGACCGGCGCGCGGACGCGCTCTGCCACGAGCCGTGGCTTCGTCATCCGCTCCAGTACTACCGCCGCCGCTCCTCGGGCGGCGGTCGGCCGGTCGAGCGGAGCGCGCCTCAACCGCGCGAGCCGAGCTCGCCCTAATTCGTCCGGGATTGCTCCGGGCCGGGCGGAAGCGCTCGGTACGTGCTCCACGCTCTCCGCGCCGCGGTCCACTGCCCTGCGATCACGAAGTAGACCAGAACGAGGTCGATCACGGTGAAGCCGAGCCCGAATGCATGGATTCTCGAAAGGGGCGCCGTCGGCGCCCATGGCCACGCGAGGGAGAGGTCGAACTCGAGGAAGGTGCCGAGAGTGAGGAGAAGCAGACGGTCCGCGCGCGAGAGGAGCCCCGAGTAGAGCCGGCCCTGGCCGACCGCCTGGGCCTGGGTCCCCATGTAGCTCACAAGCAGTAGGGTGACGAGCGCGAGGAGGGCGAGGACCGGGTTCGCGTAGCTCGACAGGGCAATCCCGAGGAGGAGGAACAAGTCCGCGTACCGGTCGAGCACGTGATCCAGGAAGTCTCCGCGCACCGAGCTCCTCCCCGTCCGGCGCGCGACCTCCCCGTCCAGGACGTCGAATACCCCGCCTGCGAACACGAGCGCGGAGACCGGGAGGAACAGGTACGGGCCTTCCCAGCGCACGAGAACCGCAAGCACGGCGGCGGCGAGGGAGAGCCCGAGGGAGAGGTAGGAGAGCTGGTTCGGCCTCCAACCGAGGAACGGGGCGGATAGTCGTGCGAGGTACGGCTCCGCCCGGTTCCGGTACCCCTCGGAGACCATCGAGGCGCGCTAAGGGACCCTGCGCAAAAGCTCCTCGGTGACGGCGGGATCGGAGAGCCAATCGATAGCGGTCGAGTTTCGCCGCGGTGGGTTCGCCAGCGAACGCCGAATTTAGGTCGCCACTCCGCGA
>JAKIWH010000098.1 GCA_022750125.1 Thermoplasmata archaeon | reverse complement strand
GTCTACGGCATCTCCTCGACCCCGGCGCGTGGTTCGGCATCGGGGTCCTCGGGGCGCTCCTCTTCCTCATCGGGATCTACATTCCGGCACTTGCGAACTTCCCGGACTCCGCAGCGCTCCGTCTTCTCTTCGCGATCGCCGGCGGCGCCCTTGGCATGCTGGGGTTCTCCTTCTGGTGGGAGGGACGAGCCGAGCCGCCGCGCCGGCGGGGCCCTCGCACGGTGGCCGGCGGACCCCCGAACCATCCGTTCGGTCCGAGCTTCGAGGTGTACCGACCGCCGCAACGCGAGGACGGTCCGCTGCTTCGGCGTGAGCCTCCCACGCGCGAGTAGGAGCTAGACCGGTGGCCGCCATCCTCCGAGCGGGACGCGCCAGGAGCTCCCGCGCCCTGTTCGCGCTCCTCCTCTGCGTCCTCATCGCTGTGCCGCTCTGGTCGGGCCCGACGGCGCTCCACCCCAAGGCCCCCGCCGGCGGCGCCACCGTCCAGCCAGCACTCGGAGGGCCGGGTGCTCCCAAGCTTGTCCCGCACCCTGCGGCCATGATCAACTGCGTCGCAGGGGTCTATCCCATCTACGCGACGGTTGGGAATCTAGACCCTCCCGCCCCCGGATTCGCTCAGCAGGCTCCGTGCCAGCTCGAGTACGGCGGCCACGACGAGGTGCACGGGACCGTCTCCTCCGCCCTTGCGAACTCGAGCGACCGGGCGATCTTCCCGATCCACGTACCGACGCTCGGCAACCCTGGCGTGAACACGCTGTTCGATGACCTGTTCGTGGGCACCGTCGTCACGGGCGACGCGGTCTCCATCGGGAACCAGTCGTACGCCGAGCTCCTCCTTCAGCCCGTCCTCGAGCCGGGGGCGCGCGTCAACTACACTCCGATAGTGGCCATCTGGTCGGTGCACACGAACGGCTCCGCAGGTACCTGCGCCACGGGCCTCAATTTCACTTGGGCAAGCAACTACGCGTGCGAGACGGAGGAGAACGGGGCGAACGGGATCACTCTCGCGAAGGACGTTCGGGGCGGGGACTTCGTCAACGTAACGTTCCTCGGCACTCCGAAGGGAAGCACGGGGCTCACGATCTACTTGAACGACTCGACGGCGAGCTTCACCGAGAGCGAGACCCTCTCGGCCGCAAACACCGGGACGAAGACCTTCTCTCCGGCCTGGAGTGCGGCCTGTCCCGACCAGTGCAAGCTCAACTGGTCGTTCCCGTTCGGGCTCTCGTTCGGCTTCGACCTCTGCGACAACCCCCCGACCTGTACCTCCTTCAACAACACCACGATGACCGGGAGCCTCCCGGTCACGTTCCTCGCCCCCCACTTCTGGAACGGAACCGCCTACGGCGGGGACTACCGCTTCTTTGCGCCGCAATCCGACAGCGGGGCGTGCAGCGGCTTGGCCGGGACGATCAAGTGCACGACCGACATGCAGCTCGGCAGCTACCCGTTCTTCACCATGAACGGTAGCGCGCTCAACTTTGGACCCATTTGGCCATGGACCCGGGCGAGTTGGGGTGGCGCGAACCAGGAGTTCGACGCGCTCGGCACGGCGAACGACTCGACGCCGTTCTTCCTCCAGCACGTGACGAACGATTCCCGCGCGGGGTTCATTGCGCCCGGACAGCCGCTCACGGTGACGGCGACCGCGGAGGACCTGGGCACGGTGACCACCGTGCTCCTCAACTACACCGCGCCGGGCGGGAGCCTCACGAGCGTCGCGATGCCCCGCGTCTCGGGGAGCGCCTCGTTCGGCGTGTACAACTATACGATCCCGGCCCCACCCTCGAACGGGAAGATCACCTACCGGGTGTTCGCCCAGAACCTCGCGGGCGCACAGCTGACCTCTCCTTCGACCCAACGCGTGCCCACCGAGGTCACCGTCGGCCCCATCCCCCACTTCACCCTCTGGCTCAACACCACCTTCTCGAGCTGCGGAGGGATCCTGGTGAACGGGACCGTCTGGCCGGACCTCACGAATCTCAGCCTTACGCCGGGAACGTACCCGGTCGTCGGCGTCGGCTGCTACAAGTACGTCTTCGGAAGCTGGGAGTCGACCGGCGGCGCGGCGATCTGGCCCGACTCAGCTGCTAGCACCCTTACCCTGTCCGCGAGTGGCTCGCTCCTTCTCATCGACAGATACGTTCGGCCGTTCGACCAGATCGCACTCGCCATGAATCCCTCCTGCGGCACCATCGTCTTCAACGGAACGACCTACTCGGGGCCAGCCTCGTTCAGCGTCGCGGACAACCAGAGCTACTCGCTCGGCTACACGGGTTGCGCCGGTCAGGCGTTCGCCGGATGGACGGTCGACAACTTCGCCATCGGCATCAACGGCAGCTCGGTGTTCGTCCTCGGAAACGGAACGATCTCCTCGAACTGGATCGCCAACGCGAACGCCGTGACGCTCCTGTTCTACGCGAATCCAGCGCAGTCGGGTGGGATCCTCTTCCGCGGTGCGGGCTACCTGAGCGGTTCGAGCGTCAATGTGACCCAGGGTCAATCCTACTCGTTGCAGCAGTTCCCCTTCGGAGGCTGGGGATTCCGTAACTGGAGCGCCACGGCCGGCGTCATCGCGACCTGCGCCTTCGGTTTCGGCTATTTCGGGCCGGCGTCATCGTGGGTGGGGGCCAGATCGTCCTCAACGCCCCGGGCTCTGTAACGGCGAACGACTACCGCCTCACCCTCGTGCGTATTGTCGTCTCCCCCCCCTCGGGCGGCCACCTGCTGTTCGACAGCGTGAGCCACCAGAACGGCGCCACCCTCAACGTCACGAACAACTCCGTCCACTCGATCTTCGCCCGGGCGAATCCCGGGTACGTGTTCCTGAGCTTCGGGGGCGCGCCCATCGGGAACCTCACGGTCCAGGGGAACACCCTCATCGTGAACGGCTCGGGAACGCTCACCGTGAACCTCGAGCACGGGTCGGGCACGGCGTTCGTCGGCTTCCAGACGGACCCGCCCGGGTGCGGGACCGTCGAATTCGACGGGGTGAACTACTCGAACAGCCAGTTCACCAATGTCGTTCCCAACGTCGGCGTGAGCATCGCCCCCTGGCCGTGCAATGGGTTCGGGTTCGTCAAGTGGCTCACGAGCGGAGGGGTCACGATCAACGGCTCCACGGCCATCGTTTCCCCCGTGGGCGGCTCCATCAAGGCCGAGTTCCACGCGCTCGCCGGCGTGCATGTCTTCACGGCCCCCATCGGCTGCGGCACCGTCTTCCTCGCCGGCGTTCCCTACACGAACGGCGCCGTCGTGAGCCTACCGATCTTCGCCTGGTCGCTCCTGTCCGAGCGGCCGTGCTCAGGCTTCCATTTCACCGGCTGGGACAACAGCACCGGCTCGACCGTCAACGCGACGTCCATCTACATCGTCGGCCCCACGCTGCTCACCGCGACGTACACCCGGAACACCTACCCGGTGACGGTGCTCGTCGTCCCCGCGAGCTGCGGGAGCCTCCGCGTGGGCGGCACGGCCGTGTTCAACAACACAACGCTCATCCTCCCCGCCGGGGCGTACCACCTCACGAGCTCCCCCTGCCCGACGAACGACCTGCTCGGATTCAACGCGAGCGGGAACGTGAGCGTGGCGAACAGCACCCTCACCGTGAGCGGCGCGGGTTCGATCGCGGTGAACTACGGCCCGGTCCCCCCGCAGATCTCGCTCGTCGTCCCGACGAGCGCCTACGTGCAGGACTCGGTGCTTCTTTCGGTCCAGGTGGCGGTCCCTGTCGCTCCCTACACCTATACGTACGAGTGGGGGTTTGGCGACGGGGGTGGGGCGGCCACGCAGGCGAACTTCACGAACCATGTCTACTCCACGACGGGGAACTACCTCGTGACGGTCAAGGTGACGGACCCCTACGGTAGGGTCGTCCACGCCGAGGGGAACCTGAGCATCAACACCGCCCCTCCCGTCTCGAACACGCTCCCGGCCGCTGGGTTCGTGGTGATCGGCATCCTCGCGATTCTCATCATCACGGCCCTCGCGCTCGCCGTCCGACGCCGCTCGACCGCCGCCGGTGGTGGCTCCACCCCGTCTCCACCCCCCCCGAACGTTCAAGAGCCCCCGACGCTCCCGCCCGGTGCCGTCGAGCCCCTATCCATCTCCTCCGGCAAGGAAATCGATGCAGAGAACGAAGCAACCTGAGCGCCCGTCGTTGATGAACTTCGCCGCGCGGCTGCCGAGCCGCCACGGCGTTGCCATGGCCATTGCCCCGATGGTCCTTGTACTCATGCTCGTGGGCAGCGTTCCCGTGGCGAACACTTCGAACCTGACGCACAGTGCACCGGCCGCGCTCCACGTCGGTTCGCACGCTCCTCGCGGCGGCCTCTTCTCAGCTCAACCTCGAGAGCGTTTGACCCTCGCCCCCGGAGCGCTCCCCAACCTCCCGGGCCTCCCGCTGCTGCAGTACGCCCGCGCCATGGCGGGAACTTCTGGAACGTCCCACAGTGCCCACGCGTCCGTGAGTCCGCTCCTTGCGTCCTCGACCGCGTCCAACTTCGCGGTCCAGAACTACTCCCAGAGCGCCTCCATCGTGCAGGTGGGCGGCTCCAACCAAAGCCTCCTTCTCGGCGCGCACACCGACAGTGACCTGCAGAACCTCACGTCGTACACCTCCTGGTTCTTCACGGGTGGGTTCAGCACGGTCTCCTATTCGACCAACGGCGGCCAGAGCTGGGGCACGGCCTACCTACCCCGGAACGCCAGCTGGACCTCGAACACCAACCAGCAGTTCGGATCCAAGGGTGCCGGCGTCGACTCCGTTGTGGCCGGGTCGGCGGGGCCCTCGGGCTCGGCTACCGCGTTTGCGGTGGAGACCTTCCTCCCGGACTGTTTCCTCGTCACTCTAAACAACTGCAGCTCGCCGATCGGTCAGTTTGCCCCGTGGGGGCTCGGTCTCTCCAAGTCCTCCAATAGCGGGGTTACCTGGGGCGCTCCCGAGGAGTTTGGTGTCGCTGACCTCTACCAGAACAAGACCTTCACGAACCTGGGGGGCTGCACGGGCACCTACAGCTACTTCATCCCGGCGAACGAGTCCATCAACCCGACGCTCGCCTACAGCGCGGCGAACCACGTTGTGATGCTCGCCTGGACGAACCTCTCCGTCAAGCTCACTGGGTACACGTGCACGCTGGTTGGCGGGCAGCCTCAGCTCCAGGCCTTTGTGGAGCAGAACTCGTCGGTCCGGCTCACGGTCTCGACCAACAACGGGGCAAGCTGGAGTCCCGAACAGATCGTCGGTGGAATCCAGCCGTGGACCTTCCTGGGAGGCGGAATCCTTGGATCTATCGTGCCGCTTCCTCGGCCCCACATCGCAATCGGGCCCGGCCCGACGTATCCCGACTACGTCGCGTACAACGATGTCCGCAACGGCTCCACGCTTACGAGCGTGCCGTTTGGCCTCGTCACCTCGACGAACAACGGGACCAGCTGGAGTTCGCCTGCGGACATCACCTCGTTCACGGTGAACGACGTGAACTCCTCGCTCCCCGGCGTGTTCCAGAACTTCACCTCCCCGACGCTCGTCGCCGACAACTACTCCACCTCGCCGCACTCGGGGAACCTCTACCTGCTCTGGAACGACAACGTCACGGCAGGCACTCCCGGCACCCCGGCCGCGGCCGTCAGCGTATCCACCGACAAGGGAGTCACATGGTCGACCCCGAAGATCATCTCCGCCAACGACGGTGCGGTCACCCACTACTTCCAGCCGTCCGGCTCCGTTGCCGCCAACGGGAACCTCTGGGTCGAGTACTACGGTGCGGGTACCAACCTCGTCAACATCGGCGGCACTCCGGAGGTTTCGTATCGTCTCTACGGGAGTTACTCCTCGAACGCTGGCGCCAACTGGGCGCCTCAGTTCGTTATCTCCGACACCGACTCGTACCTGATTCCCTCGGTCCCCAGCATCGGGACGTAGACGACGATCGCCGCGACGAGCGCCGGAGCGTACGCCTCCTGGACCGACTGCCGCGGCGTGAGCTGCCCGGCGACGAACAACTACTACGGCTGGACCACCTTTGTCGCCGCGCTGAGCCCCGTCACGTTCTCGGCGAACGTCGCGGGTGTCAACGCGAGCATCGATGTCTTCGGCGTGAGCTCGACCGTGCCGCTCCCCGAC
>JAKIWH010000097.1 GCA_022750125.1 Thermoplasmata archaeon | reverse complement strand
CGAAGAGATCCTGCCGCGTAGGCGTTCGCCGGTTCAAATCCGGCTCCCCGCATCCCCTCCCTGCGGACTCGCCTGGTAAGCTAGGACCTGCGAGCGGGCTCGTGGGGCTACGACGGGCCCAACTGATCCGCCAGCTCGCCTTGCTCGAGGGGTTCACGCACCCGAGAGCGGAACTCGAGCAGGTGATCACCCCCCCCGAAGCGGCGGCCGAGATCGTTCGCGCTGCCGAGGCGCGCGAGGACCTCGTGGGGCGGACGGTGCTCGACCTCGGATGCGGGACCGGGCTCCTCGCCATCGCCGCCAAGCTGGGTGGGGCGGCGAGCGTGGTCGGGATCGACTCGGACCCAGCGGCTCTCGACGTGGCCCGGAGAAATGCCGAGCTCGCGCACGTGGAGGGGGAGTTCCGCCTCGCGGAAGTCTCCGAGTTCGACCTCCCCGCCGACACGGTGGTGATGAACCCCCCGTTCGGAGCGCAGCGGCGTCATGCGGACCGGCCGTTCTGGGAGGCCGCCTTGCGCCTTGCCCGGCGCCGGATCTATGCGTTCGCCCTCGACGAGTCCCGAACCTTTATAGCCCGCCGGACGGTCGACTCGGGCGGAAGGATCGAAGAAACCCGTCCGGTCCACTGGGTACTACCTGCGACGTTCGCGCATCATACGCGACGGCGGGTCGAGCTTCGTGTTGACCTGTGGGTGCTCCGACCGCCGCACCCATGAGCGAAACACCCCACGAGCGATTCGTGATGCCGGGCGAGCTGCTCGGCACCGCAGAGGAGTACGTACCCGGCCACGGCACCTACGAGGATAGCGGCCGGGTCTACGCCGCCCTCCTCGGCCACGCGAAGGTCGACTCGACCGCCCGCGCCATCTCGGTCGAGGCGGTCCACGGCATCCCGCGGATCGGCGAGGGGGACCTCGTCTACGCCCGCGTGGACGAGCTCAAGAGCCAGATGGCGATCTGCACGATCCTCGCCTCGGCCGTCACGAACCGCTCCGCTCCCGGCGCGCCCGAGGGGACCGTCCACATCTCGAAGGCGAAGGACGGCTACACCGACTCGCTCGGCGACGAGTTCGCTCCCGGCGACATCCTCCTCGCCCGGGTCCTCCAGGGCCACCCCTCGATCAAGCTCACCACCGCCGCGGCCGAGCTCGGCGTCGTCGCCGCACGCTGCCAGACGTGCCACGCCCCACTGACGCAGGGCTCCAAGGGGCTCGTTTGCATGCGCTGCGGCGCGATCGAGCGCCGGAAGCAGAGCCGGGAGTACGGCGTCCTTCGGGCGGGCGAGCACGGTGCGCAGGACCGCCCCGCTCAGTAACGAGCAGGAGCTCGCCCGGCTCGTCCGGGCCCACGACCGCTGGCGCGGCTCCGAGGTGTTCAACCTCCTCGCGAGCGAGAACGCCGTCTCCCCGACCGCCCGCCGGTACCTCGCTTCGGACCTCGCGGGCCGCTACACGCTCCCGCTCGAGACGGAGTTCCACGGGGAGCTCATCGACAACAGCTACGCGGGCACCCGGTACACGGACGCGATCGAGGCGCTCGCGGACCGGGCCGCGGAGCGCCTGTTCCGGGCGCGCCACGCGACGACCCGCCCGCTCTCGGGCCACATCGCGGCGATGAGCGCCCTGGTCCCGCTCTTGAAGCCCGGCTCGAAGTTCCTCGCGGTCCCCCCCGAGGCGGGCGGCTACGACGGCTACGCGCCGGGGTTCCTCTCCTCCGTCCTCGGCTACCAGGTCCGCCCGTTGCCCGCCACCTCCCCCACGGAGCCGTTGGACGCTGAGATGGTCCGGGAGGAGATCCGCCGAGAGCGACCGGCCGCGGTCCTCCTCGGCCAGAGCTTCGTCCTTTTCCCTTACCCTCTAAAGGAGATCGCCGAGGAAGCGCACGCGCAGGACGCCCTCGTCCTCTACGACGCCTCCCACGTGCTCGGCCTCATCGCGGGCGGCGAGTTCCAGGACCCGCTCGTCGAGGGAGCGGACGTCGTCTTCGGCAGCACCCACAAGTCGTTCCCGGGACCGCAGGGGGGATTGCTCTACACCGATCGCTCGGACCTGTTCCGGGAGATCGCTCCCGCGCTGGTCTGGAGGGTGTTCGACAACGCCCATTGGCACCGCATCGCCTCTCTCGGCCAGACGCTCCTCGAGCTCGAACGGGTCGGGAAGGAGTATGCTCGGACGACCGTCGCGAACGCCCAAGGGCTCGGCCGCGAGCTCTCCGCCCTCGGATTTCCCGTCCTCGGGGAGGCGCACGGATTCACCCGTTCCCACCAGCTCCATCTCGGCCCGGCCCGCCTGCTCGCGGAGCACCGGATCCGGCCCGGGGAGCTCGCACGGCGGTGGGAGAAAAACCGCCTGCTCACCGACCTCGTGGGCCGGATCGGAACCGCGGAGGTGAGCCGCCTCGGCCTACGGCCCGAGGAGATGCCACGCCTTGCGAGCCTGCTCCTGCGCGGTGGCCCGAAGCGGGAGCGGGTCGCGGCGGAAGTGCTCGCGTGGCGCCGGGAATACCCCCGGCTGCGGTTCGTCTGAGCGGGGCGGGGGCCGGAGCTGCGCCGGCTGTTGAAAAGAAAGGGAAGGGGGAATGGGTTACCCTAAGGGGCTCGGGACCGGCCCTAGCTCATCCCGTGGGCGTCCTTCGAGTGCTCCTTGAGTTCGTCCGCGGTGGCGAACGACTGGTGGCAAACGGGGCACTCGTTGGCCTTCGCTCCGGTCTGGCTCTTCCAGGGCTGGGCGCCGCTCGGGGTCGAGCCGCCCCACATCATCCGGCCGAGGGCGAGCGCGACGATGAGGCCGATGATGAGCCCCACCACGAGCAGGACCGCGGAAGCGGCACCGGGGGTGAGCCCGAGCAGCTTCGCGTTCGTGACCGTGGTGTTCTGGTAGCTCGTCGTGTTCTGGTAGATGACCTGGGAGCCCGGCGGGGCCGGGGCGCTCAGGACCGTCACGTTCGCCCAGGAGGCGACCTCGCCCTGGTAGCTACTCGTGACGTTGAGTTCGACCAGGAAGTTCCCGGTGAGGGACGCAAGCCAGACGACCGCGGTCGCGTGGGCGCCGAGGCCGGGGCGGAACACTCCCTGGGTGAACACGACCGCGCTCGCGGAGTTGAACACCGTCACCTGCGCGGTGGTGGCGTAGTCGCCCGTGTAGTCCACCGAGATCGTGATGTTCGAACCGGTGACGAAGCTCGACCCGTTGAGCGGGGCGAGGATCGAGGTGGCGGGGGTGCCGACCGCAATCGTCACGTGGCCCGCCGGACCGATTGTCCGGGGCTGATCACCGGTGACCGCGTTCTGCGCCGTGATCCAGAGCGTGAACAGGTAGTTCCCGCTGAACGGCATGAGGTGTGTCCCGAGCGGAATCTGGCCCGACATCGGCACGGGGGTGCCGTGCCCGACCGAGGCGCTCTGCGCGGAGATGGTGCTGTTGAGTTTCATCCCATTCGGCACATACGTGACGAGGAAGGCGATCGTCATGTTGTTCGTGTCGTTGACGATCCCGGTCGTGCCGGTCACCGCGAAACTATAGTTCAGGAGGAACCCGGTTGGCTCGAAAGCCGCGGGCGGGGTAATCGAGCCCACGAGGTTCGTGATGAGGAGCGTCACCGTGACCGGGGCCGACTGTACGGTGGTCGCGAGCGGCGCGTTGAGGGTCGCGTTGTAAGCGGTCGTATTGTTGGCGGTGAGCCATCCGATCAGCTGGTAGGGGGTCGTCGGTAGCAGCCCACCGTTGAAGTTCAAGCTCGTCAGGATGCCGTAGCCGACCGTCATCGTGTAGGTGGTCGTGTTGGTCGCGACGGGCTCGCTCACGTTCGCGATAAGGTTCGCGCCGTTCCAGATGGACATCGTGACCGAGTCGTTCCCCGCGTTGAGGGGCGCGCCCGTGACGTTGATCGTGTAGGCGACCGTGATCGGCAGCTCCTGGCCGCCCGAGTAGGTGCTCGTGATCACGATGCTCGAAGTCCACGGCACCACGAGCGGGTGGGGATGCACCAACGAGGCGACATTGAGGTGGTTCGAGACCTCACCGGGACCCCGCGTGGCGACGGCCGGGCCGTGCGATGCCGCGACAAACCCGAGCGACCCCAGCAACACAAAGACGGCGGCGACGGTCCCGATTCGTGCCCACGTCAGGTGGAACATAGGCGCCCGGACGACTTTGATGATTTAAACTTCTCGGAACAGAGCTGGGGGGTCCGGGAGGGAAATACGGCGCCCCCGGCCGTCGGCCGGGGGCGCCTTGGCCTCTACTCCTCTAGCCCGTGCTGGATCTTGCCGTGCTGCGCGAGAGCGTACGACGTTTCGAACTTCTCGTGGCAGATGGGACACTCGCTCTTGCCACCACCCCCGGTGGTGGAGCCCTCCTCCCACGGCTTCGGGGAGCCTTTGCCGGCGGGACCTACTGCGGTCCCGCGGGGAGAGAGCGGACGGAAGGCGGGAGCGACCGCGAGCCCGACCAGGAGCCCAACGATGAGCCCACAGATCGCAAGGATGGTGCCGGTCGCGACCGTGGGAAGCCCGGCAACAGGATGCTGCCCCGAGGTTCCGTTGAACCAGACGAGCGCGCTCGTCAGCGTCACGTTGATCCAGGTGGTGGCGACGTAGCTCGGTTGGTACGGCGTCCCCAGCTGGAGCACGATACGGTACGGGCCCGCGGCAGTACTCGTCCATGTGGTCGAGCCGCCTCTAGCGCTGGTCGCAATGCCGGCGACGAGCGCCCCCACCGTGTAGACCGGTGTGTTCGCGGAGCCGGGATAGACTGTGACGTTGGCGTTCTGCACGTACAGTCCGGTGTACGTGTACGAGATCGTGACGTTCCCCAACGGCACGAGAGCATTGGCCGACGGGCCGTCGATCTGCCCGCTCAGTTGGTCGAAGACGAGGTACGTGTTAGCTTGCGCTAACACACTCCCCGAATGGTTCGCGTTGAGCCATACGATGAGCTCGTACTGGCCCGGCGGCAAGTCTCCCGACCCGGCGTAGAAACCTCCTTCGGTGAGGAGCGTTCGGTTGATGCTCTGGCTGTAGTCGGTCTGCTCGGGCTTCACGGGGAGCGAGAGGTTCTCGACCTTCGGGCATCGGAATCCCTGGCAGTTCGCGGTGACGTACAGCACC
Organism: Thermoplasmata archaeon; assembly: GCA_022750125.1. Taxonomy (GTDB): domain Archaea; phylum Thermoplasmatota; class Thermoplasmata; order Lutacidiplasmatales; family UBA184; genus JAKIVR01. The sequence goes on along the minus strand of JAKIWH010000097.1, from coordinate 1,053 downwards.
TCGAGCGACTGGTTGAACGTCTTGTTCGAGACCTGCTGGAACGGGATGTTGAAGCTCCAGGTCAGGTTGAACGGTATCGTGGAGTAGACGTTGCTGGTCGAGAGGTCGGTGATCGTGACCGACCCGACGATGAAGATGTGGTCGTAGGTGAAGATGTGGCCCACGGAGTCCATCGCCACCACGAGGAGGTGGTGGATGCCCGGACCGTACGTCGCGCTCAGGTTCCCGTAGACGCTCCAATACTGGAAGTTCGGTTCTGGAGGACTCAGCGTCGCGGCCGGAACCCCGGCAAGACATGCTGCGGTATCCACTGGGTCCACACAAGCCCGGACCGAGACGACGTGTTCCGGGCCGGGGTTCCAGTTGTACCCAATTCCGCTAATGAACGGGTCGTTGTTGGGCAGGTTCACCGTTACGCCCCAGGAGATGTTCGAACCCTGCCCGAAGAAGTCGAGGAACGCACCCTGATGGGTCTGCGTCCAGGCGGTGACCGGGTCCGGGAACACGAGCAGCGGCGAAGCAGTGTAGTTCCGCTGGAACGAGTTGTTGTACGTGCACTGGATGAGCACGTACGGGCTTAGCGATCCCCCGAGCGGGTTCGGCGTGGCGCACGGCTCGGTGTAGCTCGAGGTGACGTTCGACTGGCCGGGGATGTCGGCGGCGACGAAGTCGATCGGGACCGTGTCGCCGGCGTAAGGGCCGCCGTTGAAGACAAAACCGTAGGTTCCGCCCGCGGGGCCCGAGAGGTTGTCCGGCAGCTGGATGTATGCCTGGCCCGACGAGTTCGTGTACGCGGCGGTGCCGGAGGCGTTCGTCACGCCCACGACCCCGACGCCGGGCTCGTAGGTCCGGAAGCGGGTGGACGCACCCAGATCGAGGGTTCCGAGCCAGACCCGATCGTTCGCGATCCGGTTCCCCTTGTAGTTGTTGAGCGTGACCGGGAAGTACTCCCCCTGCCAGCCGTACATTAGCTGGTACGCTCCCGACTCGTTGTACGAGTTGTTCGCGAACGCGTTCTGGGCGGCCGGGCTCGTCGGGCTGCCGGAGTGGTTC
>JAKIWH010000018.1:8579-29102 GCA_022750125.1 Thermoplasmata archaeon | reverse complement strand
CGAGCGCGGCGGCGCGATCTGGATCCAGAGCGGTGTCGTCGTGCTGCGACTCGACTCGTTCTACGCCAACAGCGCGATCGGCGGTAGCGGAGGCGCCGGCGGGGCTGGTGGCTCCGCAGGTACGGGCGGCGCCGGCGGGATCGGAGGCAGCGGAGGCAGCGGAGTCTCCGGGGGAACCGGAGGCGCGGGCGGCCACGGCGGCGCGGGCGCCCACGGCGGCGCGGGCGGGGCCGGCGGGACCGGAGGCGCGGGTGGCGCGGGCGGCAACGCGCAAGGGGGCGCGATCTACAACGGCGGGACGCTTACGATCATCAACAACACGTTCAGCTCGAACGGCGTCACAGGTGGAGCCGCCGGATCCGGTGGCACCGGTGGCACGGGCGGCTACGGCGGCACCGGAGGGTACGGCGGCTACGGCGGAGTCGGGGCTTCCGGGAGCACGGGGAACGGGGGCAACGGCGGCGCGGCCGGAGCGAACGGCGTCGGTGGTGGCGCGGGTGCCGGCGGGACGGGTGGCCACGGTGGGCTCGGGGGCTCGGGGCTCGGAGGAGCGATCTACAACGCGGGCACGATGTCCATCGTCAACAGCTCGATCAAATCGAATCATGCCGACGGCGCCGGCGGCGGCACGGGCGGCGGGGGCTCCTACGGCGGAAGCGGTGGCGCCGGAAACGCCGGCGCCCCGAGCGCAGGCGGTGGCGGGAGCGGCGGGACCCCGTCCGGCGGCGGGAACGGCGCGAACGGCGGCAACGGCGCCGCGGGCACGGCGGGTTCCGTCGGCGCTCCGGGGGCCCACGGCGGCAACGGAGGCATCGGCGGCAACGGCGGTGCCGGCGAAGGCGGTGCGATCTTCAACTTCAAGACGATGACTTCGAACAACTCGGTCGTCCAGTACAACATCGCGACCGGCGGCTACGCCGGTGGCGGAGGTTACGGCGGCAGCGGCGGAGCCGGCGGGAACGCGGGCTACGGTGACTACAGCGGCTACGCCGGCGCAGGCGGTGGCGGAGCGCCCGGCACAGGATCTTCGGGCGGCAGCGGCGGCTCCGGTGGAACTCCTTCGGCGGGCGCAGCGCACGGGACTCCGGGGGTCGGCGGGCCCGCTGGAGCCGGTGGAGCCGGAGGAGCGGGTGGACTCGGAGCCGGAGCTGGCCTGTACAACAACCTCAGTTCCGGATCACTCACATTCTCGAACGGAACCCTCTCATCGAACACGGTGACGGGAGGAACCGGCGGCGCCGGTGGTTCCGGAAGCTACGGCGGAGGCGGCGGTTACGGTGGTTCGGGCGGTGGCGCTGGGTACGGCGGTTCCGGAGGCTCCGGCGGAAGCAACGTGATCAGCCTCGGTGAGAACGGCGGCTCAGCTACGGCCGGCGCGGCCGGAGGAGCCGGAGGCGCGGCCGCGGTCGGAGGTGCCGGTGGCGCGGGAGGCCCGGGCGGGGCCGGTGCCGGCGGGCTCGGCGGCGCCGTGTACAGCGCTGGGACCCTAGTGCTTCAGTCGAACTACATCCAGAGCGACGTCGCTACCGGCGGCCCAGCCGGGACCGGTGGCAGCGGTGGAAATGGAGGTGCGGGCGGCGGCGGTGGGGCCGGCGGAGCAGGCGGGAACGGTGGCTCCGGCGGAAGCGGCAACTCGGCCGGTAGCGGGGCCGGGGGTGCCCACGGCGCGGTCGGAGGAGCCGCCGGCGGCGGAGCCGTGGGTGGAGTCGGCGGGGCCGGGGGCAGCGGCGGTGCAGGCGGGAACGCTCTCGGTGGCGCGCTCTACAGCTCGGGACCGTTCACCATCATCAACAACGCCTTCTCGAGCGACACGGCGACCGGCGGAGTTGGAGCCGCTGGCGGAGCCGGCGCGGTCGGCGGCTCCGGCGGCTCCGGCGGAACCGGAGGATCCGGGAACAACGGCGGTGGAGGCGGTGGCGGCGGAACCGTCGGCGCTGGAGCCCCGGGCGGAAACGGCGGTGCCGGGGGAAACGCGGGCAAGGGCGGTACCGGCGGAGCCTCCGGCAAGGGCGGCGTGGGCGGCAACGCCATGGGCGGTGCTGTGTACAACACCTCCGCGCCCCTCACGGAGCGAGGCGATTCGTTCCTGTCGGATGCGGTCCACGCAGGCAAGGGTGGCCAGGACACGTGCGTCTCGCAGAGCGGCACGGCCTGCCCCGGCCTCGGGGGAGCCGGCGGGTCGGCGGGCGCGGGCGGGTCCATCGGCTACGGAGGCTACGATGGTGCGGGCCACAACCGCGCCGCGAACGGTACCGCGGGGACTGCGGGCACGGCAGGATCCGTGGGTGCAACGGGTACGCAGGGAGCGAGCGGCGCCTCGGGCGTGCAGAAGTTCCGGGACCAGAACTAGGCCGTGGCCAGCCGGCACGGGGCGCGCCCTGCGCTTCGGGCCGGCCCTCGTGGGGGGCCGATGCCACCCCTCCGTCCCCCACCCTTCCGTCGGCTCCGGGCAAACGCCATTACGGCCACCCGACCTCCGTGGAGAAGGGGCGAGGTCCGACCATGGCAGAGTACGCCGAAGAGGGAACGTTCCCGATTTCTCGAGAGCAGCTCTGGAGCTTCATCGACCAGCACGCGGACCCGGCGACTGTCGTGAGGATCCACCCGGACATCGTCAGTCAGACCGTCGTGAGCCGCAGCGGCGACGAGCTCGTCGTGGACCGCGGCCTCAAGTTCCGCAAGGCGGTCCTCCACGCCCGGTGGAAGCTCACAGCCCAGCGGCCGGACTCCTACCGGTGGGAGATCCTGGATGGCAACGGACCGATCCTGCCCGGCAGCCACATGGTCAACACCTACTCTGAGGTGGCGGGCGGCACCCGAATCGTCTCACGTGGCGACGTCCGAATCCTCAAGGTGCCGGGCTTCCTCACGAAGCGGGTCATCAAGGGAGTCTTCCGGGACATCGACCGGCAAGACCGCGCCTTCCTGCACCTTCCCGCCGAGTAGAGCGAGCCTCGAGGGACCGTGCGCCGCGGCGCACGGGAACGGCGGTCGCTCCCGGTCGCCGAGGCCCCATCCTCCGGTTGCTGTCGAACTGCTGGGGTCAAGTAGGGGGGCCCGCCATGATGGGCCGTCGGTGCGGTCGTCCGAGGCCGCCCGGGCCGTCCGCGGACCTCGAGCGACCCGGCGATTCTGAGGGTGAGCATGCGGAACGGGCGAGAGAAAGGGTCGCTCCTCGGCGCCATCCGGTTGCTCCGGGTGACCGGCTGGGTGATCCTGCTCGCGCTAGCCTCCTACCTGGCGCTCGCCGGCTACTCCGCTGTTACCCTCACGCCGAACGGGACGGGCAGCGCAGAGTATGCGCTCCTCCCCGACGGCACCGTCACGATTCTCACCACGCTCAACCTCACGAACCCCGGTTTGTTCGCCTTCACCAAGCTTTCCGTCACCTCCCAGATCATGCTTCCGAACGGGACCGGGGCTTGGCTCGAGTCCACCTCCCCGTCCATCACCCTTCCCGCGCAGGGGGTCGCCCAGGTGCCGCTGCGCTTCAGCCTCACGCTATCTTCCCTAGGGCTCGGCAAGGCGCTCCTTACCCAGGACGAGGTGCTGAACGAGAGCGACTACCTGAACGGGACCTACGCCACGTTCGTCGGGTTCGTGCTCCACGCCGGGGAGCACCTCGACTGGGGCGCACCGTTCCACGACTTCCAGGCGAGCGCGGGAACCCCCGTGCCTGAGGGGAACGGCACCTACGGGGTGCCCGTCAAGCTCTCGTTCGGGAACGATGCCTCCTTCGGCGTGGAGGGGACGGTGCACGCGTCGCTCGAATCGGCGGGCGGCGCGGTCTGCGCGGACGCGAACTTTCCGATCAACGACCCGCCCCACAGCACGACCCAGGAGTCGGTCACGCTGTACGTCCCGACCGGGTGCTCGCTCGCCGGTGGGATGCTCGCGTCGAGGTTCATGGCCCCCGGGTTCGTGGTGCCGCTCCCCCCGCAGGCGCTCCCATGAGCTTCGGGCCCGACCCGCCCGGGGCGGCGCTCCCGTCGGTGGGCCGGCGCGTGACGCTCGGGCTCTTCCGAGTGTTTCCGTTACTGATCCTGCTCGTCGGGATCCCTGCGGCGATCCTCGGGTACCTTGCGGGGGCAGGGGTTCAGGCAGGGACGAGCGTTTACACCGTGAGCGTGGGAGGGCTTGCCCTAACGGCGCTCTCCACGGCCCGGTACATCATGCGGCCGACCGCAGCGTTCGGGCCGGTCGGCCTCCTGCGCGCGGGCGCCGCCTTCGCCTACCTCTGGTTCCTCCGCCCGACCGCCTCGGTGCTCGTCCCCGCCGGCGCGCACGTGACGCTCGCGCTCGACTACTCGACCGTGGTGGAGGCGCTGTTCGTGATTCCGCTCCTCCTCTTCGTCACCGCGGTGCTTGTGACGATCCAGGACCACCGGAATCTCGCCGCACGGCTGCGCGTCGATTTCCCCGCGCGGCTACGCTAGGCGGGCTCCCGCCTTCGCGTCCGCCTAGGCGACGGTCGCGGACTCGATCCGGACCTGCTCCTTCGGCCGGTCGTTCCGGTCGCGCGGGAGTTTCGAGATGGTGTCGGCGACCGCCTGACCCTCGACCACCTTGCCAAAGATGGCGTGCTTACCATCGAGCCACGGGGTCGCGGCCACGGTGATGAAGAACTGGCTCCCGCCAGTGTTCGGCCCGGCGTTCGCCATCGAGAGCATCCCCGGACCCGAGTGCTTGAGGCCCGGCGCAAATTCGTCGCGGATAGTGTAGCCGGGGCCGCCCGAGCCGGTCCCGTCCGGGTCCCCGCCCTGGATCATGAACCCGGGGATCACCCGGTGGAACGTCACGCCGTTGTAGAACCCCTTCTGGACGAGCTTCAGGAAATTCCCCGCGGTGATCGGGGCCTCCTTCTCGAACACCTCGATCCGGATCGTCCCGTGGTTCGTCTTGAGGCTCACTTTCGGATTCGCCATCCTCGAGCGAGTGCGGCGACGGGGTAAAACGGCTCGCCCCGAAGCAGGGCCTCCGAACCGCCCCGCCGGTCGCGCCCCTCCCCGTGACGGCCGCGCCTCCGACGAAGGGTATTAGTCCTCGGCTCCGCTCGTCGGTTCCGGTGCGAGCGACGAAGTCCGGTCGATCGTTCGCCGTCGCGGTCCGTGCGAGCCTCGCGTTCGGGGTCGCAGTTCTGCTCTTGGCCCCGTTCGTTCCGGTCGCGGGGGCCACTCCGGGTACGCGCTCTGGCACGGGGCCGGGCGGGAACCCAGGGGCGGGGTTCCTCTACAGTGTGAGCTGGAACGGCCGGGGCACATCGAACGCCACCACGACGGGTACCGCCCTGACCGTCTCCTTCGGCTCCGCGATCACGATGCAGTTCCACTGGTCGAGCGGCGGGAGCTCGGGTCCGCCGGGCGGCGTGAGCGAGGTGGAGTTCCAGGCGTTCCTCTTCGGCTTCTCCTTCATCACGCGCGCGCTGACGAACACCCCAGCGCTCACCACCCCGACAGGTGTCACGAATCTCACGTGGGACCCGGGCGCCCTCACCTACATCGTTTCGGGCGTCTACCTCTGCCTAGCTTCCATCTTCGCCCCCAACGGGAGCACGATCTGGTCCGAATCGTTCTACATCAAGGCGAACGCCCCCTTCGTCGTCGGCGCCCTCCTGCCGCTCATCCTCCTCCTCCTGCTCGTGTACGAGCTGTACGCCGTGCTCACCGTGAAGCCAACCGCCCCGAAGGGTGTCCAGCCCTGGTCCGCGTCGAAGGAGACGGACCAAAAGCCGGAGTCGGGTTCGGGGAAGAACGGCGGGTCCGAGGAGTCGGGACCGGTCGCCGAGGAGAACGGGAAGCCATGAGCGCGACCGGTTCGGGGATCGTCTCGGGGATCATCTTCGGGTTCGCGCTCGTCTTCCTGCTCCAGCAGATCGGCTTCCTCAGCCTGAGCGGCCTCGCCTCGGGGCTCCTCTACCTCCTCCTCTTCGTGGTCGTCTTTGCGGTCCTGTTCGGGATCATCGCGAACGCGCTCGGGAAGCGACGGGCACGGAAGCTCGCGGCCCCGACCGCCTCAGCTTAACTGCTCGAACGCGGTTAGTACCTCACCGGGGAGCGGGGGCGGCGCGAGCCGCTCCCGCTCCCTGCGCGTGGTAGGGGGAGTGCGTTCTGAACCGTAGGCTCACCGCGCTCGGCGCTCTCCTCCTCGCCTCCGGGATCGTGGGTCTCATCGTCGCGATCGCAGCGCCCGACCTCGGACCTCCCGCGTTCCTCCTCCTCGCCGCGACCGTCCTGTTGAGCTTCGGGCTCATGCTCACCCTCTACGCCCTCTCCCGCCCGGACCCCGAGGTCACGACGATCGGGGGTTGGTTCGGCAGCTCCGAGGAGAATCTCCTGCGCAGAAAGCACGAGCCGGGAGAACGCCCGCCCGATCGGCGCTATCTGCCATCGCCCCGCGAGTCGGTTCACTGCGTCGGTTGCTACACCATTATTCCCTCCTCCGTGCTTCAGTGCCCGCGATGTTCCCGCGCTCGAACCTGCGAGACGTGCGGTCGTCCCCTCTTCTTCCTCGCCGGGGCAGTTCGGTGCGCCCCGTGCGTGAAGGACGAAGTGTACTGCTCGTGCCCGCAGCTAGCTCGGCGCTCGGCCGGGATCGGCCGTCCTCGGCCCGCAGGAAGCTATGCCGGTGAGCGGTCCCGACGCACGGATCCCCCGAGGCACCGTGCTGTACCCCGAGGTCGTGAAGGTTCACTTCGACGGTGCCTGCAATCCCCCGCGGGGCGGCGGCATCGCGACCTACGGCTTCACGATCGACGGGGATCGGCTCCGGTACGAGGAGCGCGGCCTAGCGGTCCGTCCCGGCGCTTCCCACGCCACCAACAACGTCGCCGAGTACACGGGCGCGATCCGGGCGCTCGAGTGGCTCCGCTCGAGAGGGTTCCGCGGCGCGGTGCTGATCCACGGCGATAGCCAGCTCGTGATCCGCCAGATGAACGGAGAGTACGCGATCCGGAAAGAGCACCTCAAGGCGTACCACGAGCACCTCCGGGCCCTCGCGCAGCAGTTCGCGGAGGTGACCTTCCGCTGGGTGCCCCGCGAGGAGAACACCCGGGCGGACGAGCTCACGAAGCTTGCGCTCGAGGAAGCCCGGGCAGAACTCGTTCGGGAGCCGTCGGCCGCGCGGCCCGATCGTGAAGAACGGGCGCCTAACGATCGCGGGCGCCAACGAGATAGCTACGCCCAGCGGACCGTGTAGACGAGGGTGCGGCCCTCGATGGCCGCGCGGGCGCGGGCCGAATCGACATACGTCGCGAACGCGGCCGCTGCGGAAGGGCTCAGATGCGGGCGCACCCCGATCCCTCGCGGGGTCGCGGATCCGAGCAGGAACCGCTCGGCGGGGGCCGTAGGCCCAGGTAACGGCGCCTCGGGAACCCGGGTTCGTACGCCCCGGTTCACTCGCCCGCGCCTCCGTCGGGGGAGTTGGCCTCGGGCTCCCCCGGACCGAACGCGAGGTCGAACGGGATGTACGCAATGGGCATCGAGGGCTCGAAGCTCGGGTGCTCGGGCGCACCGAGCCCGGCGAGGAAGATTGGGTGCTCCTCCGAAGGGATCACGGTCGCACTCAATTTGTCAGACGCATGTCATACATAAAGCTCCACGTTGGAGTCGAAGGAGGGGGGTCCAGGATGGTTTCTCGACGAGGAAGAAGGGCGGACGAACGGCGGACACACCCCCCCATTTCCTGTGGAAACGGCCCGAATCCTGGGTGCAGTTCGCACGCGGCAGGTACGCTCAAGTGGTCGCTCCGGTCGTCGGGCCCGGATGACGGCCGACCACGACTGCCGGTTCTGCGCCTGCGTGAAGTGCTACCCTTGGGAAGAAGGAGTGCACAATTTCAAGCACAAGGGGAACACCGTTCGGTGCTCCTGCGACGCCTGCCCTGCGGAGAGGCCGTACTATCAAACCGCAGGGGACACATCCCCCGCGACCGCCTCCGCTGCCGGTTCCTCGCCTGCTCCCTCGGGTAATTCCACTAGTGTGCAGCCAGGGGCCTAGATCCCGCGAGCGGCGGCGGGAACCCGCACTCGCTAGCGGAGAGCGGGCGGCCGAGCAGGCTCCCTTTACGCGCTATTCCGTGGAGAAAGTAGGCGTAGTCGAAACGGGGCGGAAACTCCGAACCGCCCCCGAGGTAGTCGTCCCCCGCCCCGAAATAGTTCCGGCATGAGCTCTCGGCGGTTGCTCCGCACGGGTCGCAAACCTCGGGGTTCTCGAGTTCCGCGCTCGGGTCGGAAGCCATCTCGAACAGGTGGTGGCTCAAGGCGAGCGCGAAGCCGTCAGTACGATCCTCGAGGCGAAGCGAGGTGCCCTGCACGTTGAGGAAAAGGTACGGAAGGCGAGCGAGGGCGTGGTAGCCTCGAACGCCCAAGGAGGGGTCCGCATCGCTGTTGACGACGGAGGTTGGCGCGACGACAACGAGTCCGGCTGCGCCCGGGTGCCCGGCGGCGACCGAATCGAGCCACTGGGCCACCTGGGAGTCGCAGAACCGATTCGAGAGGAGCCGCACCGAGAGCTCGTGCGGGGCTGGCTCCGTCCGCAGCCCGACGCGGGTAAACGGGGCCAGGTACCGTTCGACGATCGGTGCCACTCGCGCAAGGTAGCGAGCGATCAGTCCCGCGTCCTCGATTCCGACCGAGAACGGCCCCTTGCGGGTCTCGAAGGTCGGTCGCACCAGCACGAGGGAGCCTACGAACGGCCTCGACGTAGGCTCCTGCCGGACACGGGGCACTTTTCCGGGGGCGAGGGCATCGCGGAGCAGGTAGCGCATCGAGGGGTCCGAGGCGTCGAGGATGCTACGAAAACCTTCCACGGGCTCGCCGGCCGGGAGGACGTCGGGGGCCGTTCGTTGGAGGAAGCGGGCGGTCTTCAGGAACCGGGTCTGGCATGGGCCTGGCGCGAGCAAGTCCAGTCCTCACTCCGGAACTTCGGAGCGCTCACGGCGAAGGGCCACGAGGACCGTGGCGGTGAGGAAGACGAACGCGTTCGACAGGTAGGCGCCGAGACAGATGGGACAGAGCGCGTGGATGATGTCGAGTTCGACGTACCCGAGGTAGAGGGAGACGGCGAGGCCGGCTCCCGACACCAGCATCACCGCTCCGAGGAGCCTCGGGTTGAAGGTGGCGAGCAGCGGCAGGTCGAGCGCGAGCAGGAAGAGGAAGCCCCCGAGCCCGACGCTCCAGTCCGGTACGGGACCGATCGAGGTGTGGCCGCTCTGATCCACAGCTCCGCACGAGAAGAACGCCGAGACGGAGCAGCTCGACTGAAGGGCGGGGTCGAGCACCTCCGCGGTGGCGTAGAGAGAGAACCCGATTCCTGCAAGGATGCCGACGAGCAGGAGCCGGTGGAGGAGGCGAGCATCGACCACGCGGACGCCTCCTCTCAGTTGATCTGACCTAGGAGCGCTTGAACCTCGGAGTCGCTCGTGACCGACTGGGGCGGCGTGATGTTCGAGAGCTCGCACGCTTTCGCAAGGTACGCTTCGAGCTGGATCTGGGCGGCATGCACGGCGCCGTAGACCGACCCTTGGCCGCTCGCGATGTCCTGCGCCACCACCTGGGGACTCAACGGTGTCCCCGTTCCGGATTGCTGACCCGGCGCCGTCGTGAGATAGGAGGGGTCGACGAGCGTTCCTACGTGGAAGAAGATGCCGTCGATCACGATGAACGGGATGTTCCCAGCCTGGTCGTACGCTTGGACGTAGGCGTTCTCCTCGGCGGAGAGCGCCGGTTCCGAGATCGCGTTCGGGTTCGACCCCTCCTTCGCATCCCAGCTCAGATAGTTGCTGCTGAAGCTCGACGCGTCGAGCTGGATCTCCGGCGTGTTCGGGAACGTGTCCGCAGCATTGGAAGAGCCATAGGGGATGTTGGTGAGAGACCCGAACGCCTTGAGCGCTCCCGCAAGAGCCCAGCTCGTGGCTGAGCAGTACGGACAGGCAATTGATCCAAGAAAGAACACCACGGGGTGATTCGAGGAGGTCCACTGGGTGTTGGCCGCGGCGCTCCAGCTGTCAGGTTCGGAGCGGATGGTTGGTGAGAGCACAGGAATTCCGCTCTCGAGGGCGATCAACGTCACTCCACCGGAGACCACGAGTCCCAGCACGACTCCCACAACCACAACCTTGCGGAGGCTCGTGATGTCTCGAAAGGAGCCTCCAATGACGAAGCCGGCTCCCAGAAGCACCGCCCCCACCACGATCACGCCGAGCGTGTACGGAACTACGGGGAGTAGCGTCCGCACGATGGGCTCCGCGAGTGCGATGAGCGTCCAAATCACACCGATCAGCAGGAGGACGATGCCGCTCGGGAGTAGCCGCGTGGGCCAGCGAGGACGGGCCGACTCCTCCTCAGAGGTGGCGCCGCTCCGTTCCCCGGGGCGCCCCGACCGCCGCCGCTTGGATTTCCTCTCAAGGTAGAGGGCCTTCAACGCCCGGCCTGGCGTGCCGGCGCTCACTTCGGTGCGAAACTCGACCTTGGGATCCTCGGCGATCGCCTCCCAGTCGTACCCTTTCGCCCTGTGTCGCTCTACCCGGTTCCAGTCGGTCATGCCTCGCTTCGATAGACCAAGGCGGGAGGGTGACTAAACCCTTAGGGGGGGCCGGAAACGCGGTTGAAGTTCACTGCTTCGCGGGTAGGACGGGCACGCGGGGTACGGGGCCGGCATAATGGGGCTCTATCGGGAGACTCTGGAACTCTCGGTCAAGTCTCCGGTCGTGGCGGGCCAGCACCTTTCCATGGTGTGCGCACTCCAAGCCGTGAGCTCGCGAGCCCGTTACTCTAGCACCTTGAGCTCCGCCTTAGGTGCGCGGAACCCAACCTTCGCGTGGGAGCCATCGCAGAGAGGCTTCTGCTGAGACTGTCCGCAGCGGCACATCGCCGAAAACACCTTTCCGTCCAGGAACACCAGATTCGGGCCGTTCTCCATCGACTGGATCGTAACTCGTGCCATGGATCGCGGAATCTGCGAGGAGGAGGTTAAGGCCGTCAGTTTCGCCAAGCTCCGCTGGTGAAGCTAACGCCTGCTCGCGCGGCGCGTCTTCGGATATCGCCGCGGGCCGCCCGAGGGAGGGCCCCCGAATTGCACGTGGGGTGGTCCAGAGTTATCCGACCTGAGTCGATTATGCTTGGACGGTGGAGTCGAGGCGGCTGAGTTCTGCCTCAATGGTGCGACGACCGAGCCGGTCCGCGATCTTCTGCTGGAAGCGTCGGCAGTCATTGCGGCGGGCGATCAGCCATCCGGTGGGGGCGCGCGCAGTGGGCAGCCGTGAACCCCCGACGAGGAGCAGCTGGAGATCGCGGAATTCGCCGATCGACGCGAGCAGTCGCCGGAGGGCGGGAAGCGACAACGCCGAGCTGCTCGCAATTCCCAACTCGCCGAGAAGCCGAAGCGATCTCACGCGCCGGCGGAGATCGTGGAGCCTTCCCATGGTGGGATTACGTTGGGCTCGCCGAAGTGCGGTTCGAGCCTGGGTGCAGAGCCGGGAGGCAGTCCGAGTGAAGGAGTCGAACCACCTTGATTCGAGGCTCGTCGAACCTATCCTACGGACGAGGGCCGTGAGCCCGCGAATTCGCGACTCCCCTACCAGAATCCTCGCGACTCGTGAGAGGGTTCTCCGACCGCGACTTGCGTCGGAGCGGAGCGACTTCCGCCATGCGGCGAGCTTTTCGCTGTCTGGAGTACGCCGTGGGATCGACCGGCTCGTCAACGCCGCCGCCACATCGAGATCTCTGACCTTCCCGCACGCACGCGTGAAGCTACCGAGGTCGAGGAGGAGGGCGCGCCCAAGCGCTCGCCCGTCCGGGCCGATCAATTCCCTCCACGTACGGGCACAGAGCCTGAGGCGACGAAGACTCCGGTGCAGCCGGTGCAGTTCGCCGGGTCGAATCGCAGAACTCCGGGCGAGTTCCCGGAGCATCCTTTCTACGCCATCTCCCAGCACGAGGAATTGCGACCTCGCCAGGGCCGCCGAGCGGCGGGAACCCGAGCTTCGATGACGATCGCCGGCGGTTCTCATGACCCTTCTTCTTTCGAACGAGCGCTCCGCGGTTATGAATTGCTCCGCGGCCGGGAGGCCGGCAAGGTTCGACGGTCGCGCCTGCTTGGTCACGCACTTTTCATAACCTTCGCGCCCTGCATCGGGGAGCTCGGAGGCATCCGCGGGGAGCGTCCCTGGCCTCGAAGAGTTCAAACGCCGCGGGCGTTGGAGGAGTCAGGTCTCCCGTTGAGTGCATCGCTCGCAACAACGGGCTCGCTTGGAGTAGAGGGGGGATGAATCGCTGGCGAACATCAGCGAGATAGTCACTCAACTCGAGCTCCCTGCCTCGGAGGTCACCCTCTTCGGGCGGACCGTCGCAAAGGTTCCGGTGGCTACCGTTCGCGCGGTCGTACGGGATCGCTTGCCCGGCACGATCGTCCTCGTTACTGGTATGACCCCCACCCCGCATGGCGAGGGGAAGACGGTCACCGCGATCGGCCTCGCGATGGGCCTGCATCGACTCGGACGCCGCTCGACGGTCTGCCTGCGACAACCTTCCCTCGGCCCCACCTTTGGGCTCAAGGGGGGGGCCGCCGGATCCGGTCGCACCCGGCTAGAACCGTTCGAGGAGATCAACCTCGGGCTCACGGGGGACATCGAGGCCGTCACGGCGGCCCACAACCTCCTCTCCGCCATGACCGACAACCAGCTGTACCACTCGAACTCGGTCAAGCTGGACCCGGGCCAGGTGGTTTGGCCTCGGGCGCTCGACACCGAGGACCGCAGCCTCCGTTCGATCGAGACTCGGCCCGAAAGGGGGGCGGGCTCGCTTCCTCGCAAGAGCTCCTTCCTCATCACGCCGGCCTCGGAAGTCATGTCGATCCACGGGCTCGCTGAAGAGTACGCGGACCTGAAGCGCCGACTCGGCCGGATCGTGGTCGGGTTCACCACCGCGGGAGTACCGGTTCGCGCCGACGATCTATCGGCAGCCGGGGCGATGGCCGCTCTCCTCCGGCGCTCGCTCGAGCCGAACCTCGTGCAGACTTCCGAAGGAACGCCCGCGATCGTCCACGGCGGCCCCTTTGGCAATCTCTCGCACGGGACCGCGAGCCGGATCTCCATCGAGCTCGGTCGAGCCACCTCGGAGTTCTGCGTGGTCGAAGTGGGCTTCTCCACAGAGCTAGGACTCGAAAAGTTCGTCGACATCGTAGCACGGGCCGCCCGCTTCCACGCTTCGGTGGCCGTCATTGTGGTCACCGCGCGGGCAGTCCGGTACCACGGGACTCCCAAGCCGGGGAACACCGACCCGCCCCCGTCGGACCCGCTTGCGGCTGGCCTCGAGAACTTGGAGCAGCACATCGCGAACATTCGTGCGTTCCGGTTGCTTCCGATCGTCGCCCTCAACCGGTTCGAAGGGGATCCCGAGAAGGACCTCGAGGCGATCGCAAACTTCTGCCGGGAACGCGCGGTCCCCTGCGCGCTCTCAACCGCCCGTGACCAGGGGGGCGTGGGCGCGGAGCAGCTCGCGCGTGCGGTGATCGAGGCCGCCTCCTCCTCCAAGAAGAGCGAGCCGATCTACGGGGTGGACGACACGCTGCCGAACATCCTCTCTACGCTCACGACTCGGCTTTACGGTGGTGACGCCGTCGAACTGCTTCCGGGAGCCTCAGCCGATCTCGAGCGCCTAACGAGCTACCGCGAGGCGCGGGGTCCGATCTGCGTCGCGAAGACCCCGCTCTCCCTCTCCGACGACCCGAAACGCCTCGGGCGGCCGCGCGGCTTCACGATCCGCGTCCAACGATTCGCCCGGGCCTCGGGAGCGGAGTTCACTCTCGCCTACCTGGGTACCGTCACAGCGATGCCGGGGCTACCCGAGCACCCCGCCGCCGAGCGCATCGACTTGACCGCGGACGGCCGGATAACGGGTTTGAGTTAGCCCGTCCCCCAAGAACGACCGGAACCCCGTCCGGCCGGCCGCCCCGCAGCGCCGTGTGCCCTCGACGTTCCTCAAGACTAGCCGCCGAAGCCGCCGGAATTGAATTTCACTACAGCTAATAATTAGGGCCATACTTATATCTCGACGCTGCCCTCCCCTCACCATGGAGCCTCTGCAGCGACTGACGCGCAGACAGATCGACGCCCTTCGCGCGATTGCGACGAGGGAGACCCCCGAGCGAGGCGTCCCTCTCAAGGCAACCGCGGCCGCGCTAGGTGTGCGACCGCCCTCCGCGCTGGGTTACCTCACTCCACTCGAGGGGCTCGGCCTCATCGCACGACACCGAGGGAAGTCCCGGCTCACCCATCGGGGCAGGAGCACCCTTGTCGAGTACCAGCGTCACCACCGAGTGGCTGAGAGTCTGTTCAGCCGACTCGGGCTATCGCCCCAGGACACGTGCGCGGCGGCTCACGAAGTCGACCTCGCAATGTCCCACGAGACCGTCGACCGGTTGTGCGTGGCGGAACAGCACCCGACGATCTGCCCGCACGGTGAGCCGATCCCGCCGTGTTCCTCGGGGAAGTAGGAGGAAGAAGCAGTGTCGAGCAACCTTCCGACGGCGGGGCCCGCCGACGATACGGTTCCCACGCCATCCGGGGGCCGCGCGCGCCGGCCCGCGAGCCCGAGATGGGCGCTTCCCCTCGTCCTCGTCCTCGTGCTGGTCGTTTCAGGTGGCCTCGTTGCCGTGCACTACTACGCCAAGCCCACATCGACCCACGCGGCGGGGGGGGTCCTCCAGGTGGTTGCGGCCGAGAACTTCTGGGGCAGCCTCGTCGTCCAGCTCGGGGGGTCGCACGTGAGCGTCTTCAGCATCGTCTCCGATCCGAACGCCGACCCGCACGATTACGAGAGCAGTACTGCGGACGCGGTCGCGATCGCGAACGCGCAGCTCGTCATCGAGAACGGGGCCGGCTACGACGACTGGTGCCAGCATCTCCTCAGCGCGAGCAACACCCCGAACCAGGTCGTCCTCAACGTCGCGAACGTGCTCGGAAAGGTCGCGGGCGACAACCCGCACTTCTGGTACGGCGCCACCTACGTCAACGCGACCTTGGCCTCGATGTACGGCGACCTCGTCAAGCTCGACGGTGCCGACAGAGCATACTTCGAGGCTCAGTACACGGCCCTCAACACTTCCCTGAACTCGGACGTGTTCGGGAGGGAGGCGGAGATTCGAACTCAGTTCGCCGGAACCCAAGTGGCTTCTACGGAGAGCATTTTCCAGTACATGGCGAACTCAAGCGGGCTCGACCTCGTCTCGCCTCCCGCCTTCATGGACGCCGTGGCCGAAGGGAACGACCCGCCGATCGCGAGCGTCACGCTCTTCCAGAACCAGCTCGAGAGCGGGAACGTGAGCGTGCTGGTCTACAACGAGCAGACGGTGACGCCCCTCACCACGCAAATGAAGCAGATCGCGACAGATCACAATGTCTCCGTCGTGGGCGTGACCGAGACGATTCAGCCCACCGACGTGACGTTCGAGGTCTGGATGGAGGGCGAGCTGCTGGCTCTCCAAAACGCTCTCAATCAGAAGGCGCTCGGAAAGTGAGGGTCGGCGGCCCCGCACCCTCCAGCCCGACGGACCGCCCGCCCGAGATCGTCGAGGCCGACCGCCTCGAGGTCGGGTACGGGGGCCGGCCGGTCTGGCAGGACGCCTCGTTCAAGGTCCGTCGGGGTGAGCTGGTCGCGGTCATCGGTCCGAACGGAGCCGGGAAGACCACGCTGTTCCGGCTCCTGCTGGGGCTGCACCCTTCGCTTGCGGGATCTCTTACGGTGTTCGGTTCGGCGCCCCGTCGGGGGAACCCCCAGATCGGCTACGTTCCCCAACGCCACACGATCGACTTCGAGACGCACGTCCGCTGCTTCGACCTCGTGCGGCTCGGCTTCTCCGGCCACCGGTGGGGTTTTCCCCTCTCGACGCGACGCGAGATCGACGCGGCCTGGGGCGCCCTCGAGGCTGTCGGGGGGGCCGAGCTCGCGGACCGCCCGCTGAGCGCGCTCTCGGGCGGCGAACTGCAACGGGTGTTCCTCGCGGAGGCGCTGGTCGGCGACCCCGGACTGCTGCTGCTGGACGAACCGCTCTCCAATCTCGACCTGCGCAGAGCGCGAAGGCTGGTCGCGCTCGTGAACGAGATCGTCCGTGCGCGTGGCGTGACCGCGCTCCTCGTGGCCCACGACATCAATCCCCTGATTCCGTACCTCGACCAGGTCCTGTATGTGGCCAACGGCCAGGTTGCGAGCGGCCCGCCGATGGAGGTGCTCACCTCGGAGCGTCTGACACGCCTCTACGGAGTGCCGGTCGAAGTCCTCCGTGATTCGAGAGGCAATCTCGTGATCGTCGGGGGGGAGGACCACGTCGAGGGCGAGCTCGTGGGTGGCGAGGATCACCACGAAGGCGAGGCGGCGGGCGGGACGTTCTCGCGTGGGACCGGGAAGTGACGGCGTTCAGCTACGACCTCATCGGCGACGTGCAGCAGATGCTGCGCTACGAATTCATGGTCCACGCCTTTGAGGCGGGCACCCTCATCGCGATCGTCGCCGGGATCGTGGGCTACCTCGTTGTCCTTCGACGCTCCGCGTTCGCGGCCCACGCCCTCGCGCACACGGGCTTCGCCGGAGCCGCCGGCGCGGTCCTCGTCGGCGTGAACCCGGTGTTGGGACTCCTGCTGTTCACGACGGTAAGCGGCACGGGGATGGCCACCCTCGGGAGGCGCGCCGCCCACCGGGACGTCGAGATCGGAACCGTGCTCGCGTTCATGCTGGGGCTCGGTCTCCTCTTCATCAATCTCTACCGCGGCGGGGTCGCGACCGAGACGTACTCCATCCTTTTCGGCCAGATCCTCGGCATCAGCGCCGACGCGGTCCTCCTCACGCTCGAGGCGTTCCTGGTCCTGCTCCTCGCGCTCGCCTTCGTCTACCGCCCGCTCCTCTTCTCGGCCCTCGACGAAGACGTCGCCGAGGCGAAGGGGATGTCGATCCTCCTCCTCGGCGTGATTTTCATGCTGCTCGTCGCGGTGGCCGTGTCGATGGCGGTCCAAGTGGTGGGCGTCCTCCTCGTCTTTTCTCTCATGGTGACGCCGGCGGCCATTGCCGTTCGGCTCTCAAATCGACCGGGCTACGCCATCGCCATCTCGGTCGGGGTCGCGCTCGGCGCAACCTGGGCCGGGCTGTTCGTGGCGTGGTACGAGCCGTATCCAGTGAGCTTCTTCATCACGACCATCGTGTTCGGGTTGTATCTCGCGGTCCGAACCTATCTAGCGGTCGCCGAGTGGTTTGCTCGACGGGGCGGCGTTCGACGCGTCTTCGAACGGGCGGTTCGTCGCGTGCTACGTGTCGTGCTAGGTTGGCTCCTTCGGCGCAAGCTCCGTCTTCACGTCGCGTCCCCCGGTCCCAGCGTCCCGGAGCAGCGGCGCGTGGGCCGATCGGCGGAGTTGGGGGACGAGCGCCGCGCTCGCGCGACAGAGGCCGGTCCACAAATGGGACCCACAACAGGACCGTACTGCTTGGGGGCAACGTGAGCGAGGTCGAGACGAACGAGGCCCGGGCGCGCGTCTCTGCCCAGGTCAGAGAGCTCGGGCTGCTGCCCTTCACAGATGCGAACGCCCCGTCGGTGGTCTCTTTGGTGGCCGGTTCACCCATCGCGGGATCCTGGTGGGGTCATCCCGCGGGGGGACTCATCTACGAAGTGGGCGAGGCACTCGAAGCGGACTCGGACGTTTTCATCCTAAAGCTGTGGCGTGGCAAGCGAACACTGGCGGACCGCCGGTTGTGGCCCGCCCTAGTTCGGGTAGGGGAGTCCCGCGACGCCTGGCAGACCCGGGGGCTCGACCCAGTCGCGTCCAATCTTCTCGAACTGGTTGGGAGCGTAGGCTCCCTCCGGAGCGACGCTTACCCAGGAAGGAGCGCGAAGGGCTCCCGAAAGTCCCCGGATCCGTTTCGCGCGCTCGAACGGCGACTGCTTGTGATCGGGCGCTCGGTGCACACGTCGTCGGGAGCGCATGCCCTCGAGGCCGTGAGCTGGAGCTCCTGGAGCCGAAGCCGGCGCGTCCCCCGATTCCGTGACTCCGTCGCCGATGCCCAACACGAGATCGAGGAGGCCGCTCGACGGCTCGCACCGGCGCTCGACCCCCGTCGTCTCCTGCCTTGGGGGATACGGACAAGAGCGTAGGCGGCGAGCGCCCGCCCTCTCCTCCCCGGCACCTGGAAGTGGTCCCCAAGCCGAGGGCAACCCGACTCGCCAGGTAGGGCTCACGGTCTTGCCTGGCCCGACCCCTCCCTCCAGGAAGGATGTAGGTGGACACTGGGGGATTTGAACCAGTTTCGGTTTAGAGCTATGTGTCTTGAGTCTGATTCGCCAGAGCGTTCGCCCGTCCTGAAAACCGCTAAGGCCACTCGTGACAGATTTGCTCCAGCTCGGCTTGGCTTCATGCTGAGCGAGGGCAACTCGCGCAGGGGGCCGAGCGCAATCCTCAGGACTTGACGAGAGCGCTGACAATGAAAGTGATTCTGCAACGCCGGCATCGAATCGAGACCCGTTGGATCCGAGCCCAAGGACCGCGACCCTCCAGTAGTGCGAATCCGCACTGGGGACAGAGGATGCTGCCGCGTTCATCAGGCGGGATTAGAATGTAAGACGGGTTCGGGAAGATCGCTGGGGCAGCACCCTTCTTACTCCGCCAACCGAAGGGCATCGCAACGAGATGGGTCTCGCTCGAAGTAGTTATTCGTATGAGTTCGGGGCCTATTTTGAAAGATTCACTCCACTAGGGTTGGTCCGGCCCCGAGCGAATTCGACCGCTACACTGACCGATTCCTTGGTGGCGGGGGCGGGAGTGGGGGACCTGGAGCAAGTTGCAAAGGAGAGAGACGGCAAGTGGCCAGGGAAGGCCGGGAGCGCCAGTTCGAGCTGAGTTCAATAGATGAAAGGGCGAAAGAGTGTCAGTTTGAGCGCGGGGTCTGAACTGCTCAAGTCCGGCGCCAGGTTGAAAGCACAGGCCAGCTAGTCCCGACGCAATGCCTCTCGGAGAGGACCGCGAGGCCCTAACGCACTTCGAACTTCATAGGGCGATCCAAAACGTCATCGAACGGACCAAGGAGTTCCCAACGATTCACTTCGCCAGGTCTGAGCCCGAGTACGGAATCCGGGGGGCGGGATTCGCCGATCTTGTCGTATTCGACCGCGACCGGTTCCCTTGGCTCACGATTGAGACGAAGGCGACGACTAAGGCCGGCGACCCGTACAACCCGAAGGTCATCAATCAAGCTCTCGGATACGCGAGCGCCCTTGGGTCGAGCTACTTCGCAACATGCGACGGGCGAACGTTCGTTCTTTTCGATAACAAGGAGCGGGGCGTCCCATTCTGGGAGCGCAAGCGATTCCCCCCCTACGACCTATCCGGGCGTAGCCTCGAATTCTTCGCTGAGACCCTCCTCCTGGATATCATCCGACTCGAGGATGGAGAGAGCAAATGGTCGAGCGTCGATGAAGCGTTCGTCTGGCGCCTCAAATTCCTCCACGAGAGATTCGTCCCCTACCTTACCCGGTCCCTTCATCGCCATGTAGAGGCCGACTCCGGGTTTAAGACACGGTTCGAGCGATGGCTCGAGGAAAAGGGTGCCCAGCCTGGGACCGAAGCCGACCACAAGACGGCGGTTGAGGCCGCATACATCCTCATCAACCGAATCCTGTTCTACAAAGTCCTGGAGGCCCAATACGCCGAACTGCTACCAAAGCTGAGCAGGTTCCCGAACCCGTCTGTGTTGAGTGAGGCTCTAGCGGGAATCTTCAAGCGCGTCACAGATGAGATAGACTACGAGGCTGTCTACGAACAAGGTATCTACTCGGAGATCCCGCTCCCGCCGCAGCTCGCCGAGATCGTCAACGAGTTCCTGGACGAGGCAGCGAGTTACGATCTTTCGGCCATCAGGAGCGACGTCCTAGGGAGAATCTACGAAGGCCTGATCCCCCCCCGCGAACGGAAGGACCTCGGACAGTACTACACCCCGCCCCCCATCTGCGATCTCCTCGTCCAAATGTGCGTCACGGGACCGCAGCAGATTGTCCTCGATCCCAGTTGCGGGAGTGGGGGATTCCTCATCAAAGCGTACTACCAGCTTCTCCACCTTTCGGGAAAGTCAGCTCCCGACGCGGACACCCACAAGCGGATTCTTAGCCAGCTATACGGCATCGACATCAGCCAGTTTCCGGCCCACCTTTCTGTCATCAACCTCGCCCTCCGGGATATCACGGCGCACCTCCGAGCGAGCGAGGTCATCAACGTCTACCCGCTTGACTTTTTCAAGGTCGAGCCGAGGCAAAGCCGGTTATCTCCACATCCGACGGTCTCTCTACGGACTGGATCTGCTGCGGGCCGGCTCATCCCGATGGTTGACGCAATCGTTTGCAACCCACCCTACACGCGTCAGGACGACATAGGGGACGAGGCGTACCGTGACGCAGTTCGCGATGTCGCGCTTTCGTTCACGGGGGAGAAAGTCGAAATCGGGCGAGAGGCGGGGATTTACGCCTACTTCTTCACGCACTCTGCTCACTTCCTCAA
>JAKIWH010000018.1:0-8569 GCA_022750125.1 Thermoplasmata archaeon | reverse complement strand
GAGGCGGATGGGATTCATCGTCAGTAACGCTTGGATGGACGCTCGTTACGGTGGCTCCCTAAAGACGTTCTTCCTCGACCACTTCCGAGTCCACTCGGTCCTCGAGTTTGATCGTAGGGCATTCGAGGACGCCGCCATCAACACTGTGAACATTGTTCTCGAGAAATGCTCTGGAATGTCGAATTCCGGGGCTAGGGAGGCGACCCCCGTCAAATTCGTTCGGGTCAAGCGCGCGATCCCTACCAAGGAGATCGTCGGCCGAATCGACCGGGCGGTTCGATCAAGCGAGTCGAGCGACCTCCGCATCACAATCGTAAGACAGTCCCGGCTCCGAGACGACCCGAGCTGGTCCAAGTTCCTCCGTGCTCCGCCGGCCTATTTCGATCTACTTGAGAACCCCAAAGCCGCGCCGCTCTCGAAGTTCGCAGAGGTGAACGTTGGAATAGTCACCTACGCAAATTCGTTCTTCATTCTTCCGCGGAAACGGGCTCGGGGTCATTGGAACATCGAGTCGAGATTCCTGCGATCGATCGTCACGAGTCCCCGGGGGGTGAGATTCCTCAACCTCGAGCCAAAGGAGGTCTCAGAGGTTCTGTTCTACGACAACCTCCCTAAGGATGAACAGGACGGGACGCAGGCCCTCAGATACATCGAGTGGGGCGAGTCGCTCCGTGTTCCTATCACTCGGGGAGAGACGAAGGGAACCTCCGTGAAAGGCTTTCAACGAATTCCATCGCTCAGGGGCCGATCAATCTGGTACTCCGTCGGCAAACGCGAAGCGGCTCCGATTCTCTTCCCTCGCCTAATGGGGGACAGACTATTCGCTATCCGCAATGAAGCGGGGGCGCTTGCCGACCATCAGTTCTACGAAATCCGCCCGCGGGAGGAGAAGTGGCTCGACGCCGTCCTCGGCAGTCTAAACTC
Source organism: Thermoplasmata archaeon (assembly GCA_022750125.1). Classification (GTDB taxonomy): domain Archaea; phylum Thermoplasmatota; class Thermoplasmata; order Lutacidiplasmatales; family UBA184; genus JAKIVR01. The sequence continues at coordinate 7,645 of JAKIWH010000018.1, read as the reverse complement.
CACGGCTGGCCGGCTCTGTATCGAGGCCGGAGGCCGGACGTCTTTGGGGGAGGGCGTCATGGAATTGATGAAGGGGGAGATTGACCGGCTCCCGATCCCGGACCTCGAGAAGCTTGGGGCATCGGGCGTGGACAGGATTGCGGCGTCCTACCGGAAGCTTGAAAAAGCGGTCCGCGGCAAGGACCTCGACGCGATCTCCGAAGCGCAGACCGCGCTCGACGCGGAAGTCTGCTCCGCCCTCGGTCTCGGCACGGCCGAAGGAATAGCCCTCCGGAAGGCCCTCGAAGAGCTCCACTCTCTCCGGACCAAGAGGTCCCGGGTCGAAGTCCTCGTTGACCACCCTGAACGGGTCAAGGCAAAGCCGGCGCGCCCTAGGAAGCAGAAGCTATCGGCGCACTCACCGAAGGTCAAGACGCTCGGGGAATTCGACAAGTAGCCAAGCGGACGTGCTCTCAGTGCAGATGGCGCCGTTCGAGAGTACGCAAGCGGCGGTCGCACGTACCCGGGAGCACCTCGTAGCCGCAAAACTCCTTGCGGACCGGAAGCTGTTCGGCCAAGCTTACGCACACGCGTCGCTCGGTCTCGAGGAGCTTTCGGTCGCGGGAGTTCAGCTGCTGGCCGAGTCCGGAATCATCGACTGGGAGAACCCGCCTGCGTGGTTCGAGATCCGAAAGGCCGATCTTGCAAGACCCGGCACGCATCTCCTGAAGTTCGGGATTGGACTAACTATCGCGGTGGTCTACCCGCGAATTGCCGGCCGTCCTCATCCCGACGGACCCCTGACCCGGACGGCAATCTTGGAGCTGGTACGCGAGCGCGCTGCCGAGGTCGCGAGCGCACTCGCCGTACTCCGCTCCCCGGCCACCCTCCAAATCATGCGTAACGGGGTAGCGAGGCGCAATGCGGCGTTCTATTCAACCTCCAAGGCGGGCGCTTTTCCCCCAGGAGAGGCCGAGTATCGAGAGTTGCTCACCATCGTTGAACCCGTCGTTCGCCTGTACGATCGGGAGTGGCCGGAAGAGAGCGAGCTCGCGGAGCTAAGGCCGCTCATGGTCGCCTTCGCGGACCTCGCGCTAGGCAATCCCGCGCAAATCCGGGAGCTACTCGGCCTCACTCCGGTGTCGAGGGGGCTCACGGGACCGGCTGGTTCTGGATAGGTCAATCCCGTCATCCTAGGTCACGCTTCAGGGGAGGGTTCTCCGTCCCCACTCCGAATGCGAGGCCCGGGGAGTGCTCGGCGAGGCGTTCCCCAAGATTCTAGCGTTGTACCCGTGTATCGGTCGCGCGTTTGCAAGTGTCGATTCTCCGCGATTCCAGCGGACCCGTCGACGGGGATGCAGGAGGTCTTGGGGTAGGAGGAGGGGGAGCGAGGGGACTTGGCCTGTTGCGTTCGCCGTGCAGATGCTGCGAACTTGGATCAGCCGAATCTCGCGAGCCAAGGTACCCACTGGCGCCATGTGAGAAGCAGAGCCGCGGCCACTCCGAGCGCTAGGACGATGCCAGCCGCGACGCCCGCCAGAAGGCCGAGAGCCGAGATGAAGAGGTAGAACCCGGCTATCACGACCCCTCCCGCGACAATCGATGCCACCGCCCACGAGGCGGTCGTATCTGGGTGTTCTCGAGAGACGTCCCGTGCCGGCGCGTACGAGAACCTACCGACGGCGGCCGCCCACACGTCAGGAGGAACTTGCAGGAATCCGACCGTCGGCCTTGGTTCTGCGGTCTCCCGATCAGGGGCTCCCCCAGTGCGCGGCGTTTTCGGTGCAGATAGTGGAGCTGGCTCAGGCTCTGCCTCCATGTCAAGGTGATCCTCCTCCTCGTCCCGGTCACCAGAGTCTACCTCCTCGGCGTCCTCGTCGGCGGAATCGTTATCAGGAGCTGGCTCCGATTTCACCTCCGCGAAGATCGCGGTCAACACCCTCTGGAACAGAATCTCCCGAGTCCCCTCATCCGGCAGTAGGTACTCCTGGCAAATACGCCGAAGCTCGCGCCTGTTTAGGTACCGTAGTGCCTCGGCCGGGACGAACCTCCCGGACCCGAGGAGGAGGCGAATGAGATCATCTTTCGACCGATTCGTCGGGAGGCCGCGATCCCGAGCGAGCTGCTGCAAATCCTCCTTGTAGAGGTAGCGGTCGAGGAGGTCGTATGCGAGGCTCACGAGGGTCTTGGGGACGGAGTGCCGTCCATGAACTTGCCGTTTGTACGACCGTCCATCGGATTCTCGCTTCCGGGTGGGTTCTTCTGCGCCCAACGCTTCGGCCACGTGGGAGTGCAAGAACGTCGTGCTGCACATGCATCCGGGCCGCCCACGTGCCCCGTCTCGAGTAAGCAAGGGGGGGACACGAAGCTGCGCCGGAATCCAGCGCCGTAAGTCGCGGTGCCCTGGGCAGGCTCAGCTTTTCCGCCTACCTACCAATCGAAGGCGTTCGGAGGTGTGCTGCTTTGATTCTCACGCGGATTCGGACCGCTCGGAGCCTGGGAGGCAGTCTCGGCGTAACGGGCTTAAACTCAGCACTGCGTAAGGGCCAGGAGCAGCCATGGATTCCCCGCAACCTCGTGCCTACTCGGTTGCCGACTTTGCCCAGTGGAAGGAGCGAAATGAGCTCGTTCTCGCGCCTGCCTTTCAGCGAAGGGACATATGGAAACCAATCGCACGATCCTTCCTGATCGATACAATCGTCCGCGGGTTCCCAATTCCAATCATTTTCATCCGACAGAAGCTGAACCTCAGGGCCCGCACTACGGTGAGAGAGGTAGTCGACGGTCAGCAGCGAATACGCGCAGTCCTTGAGTTCATTCAGGACAGGTTCACTGTCGAGAAGATTCACAATGCCGAAATCGCCGGGATTACTTTTTCGAATTTGCCCGACGAAACTCAGACTCGGATCCTCTCCTACCAGTTCTCGGTGGTAGTCTTAGAGAGCGCGACAGATGCTGACGTGCTCAACGTATTCTCGCGACTGAACACGTACCAGGAGCGACTAAATCGACAGGAGCTACTAAACGCCGAATATACTGGCGCCTTCAAGAACTGTGTCTATGAGCTTGGAAGGGAGCATCTTGAGTTTTGGCGCTCGAACTCAATACTTTCCAACCGACAAATTCTCAGAATGGGGGAGGCCGAACTCGTATCCGAACTCGTGGTGGCGATGTTGGATGGACTCCAAGATAAAAAGAAGAGCCTGAAGGAGTACTACAAGAAATACGACCCGTCGTTCCCTGAGGAAGAGAGAGTGCGCACCGAGTTCATTCAAGTGATTAGTGACATCGCGAAGCTGTTCGGTCCCGCCCTGAAGTCCTCCCCCTTCCGAAAGAAGGTATTGTTCTACAGTCTCTTCCTTGTGCTTTACGACAATCGATTCCGCTTACCCCACAGCCCGGTTGACCCCGACCGCGGGAAGGCAAGCATCACGGGGAGTAACCGAGCGAAAGTACTGAAGCGCTTGATGCTCCTCGGCGAGCAGCGGGAACAGTCGCAGCCCGATCCGGCGTACCTTCAGTTTTGGGAGGCGTCACACAGGCAGACCGACAACCTAGCCCCCCGGCTCACCAGACATCGTTTCATCTGGACGGCGCTCGACCCGGGGGTTAGCTCGAACCAGGACAGCTAGTTTGGCTACGTCTCTCCCCGCGCCGGTTGCTGACCTAGGCCCGGTGCTTCGATCCTTCCTTTCTGAACTCGGGTCCACTAGGCGCCATTTTAACGCAATGCAGCGAGCTCGGATGCCGCTGAGCCGGGGCACTCGACGGCTCACTCACGCGGAGACCGACGCAGTTGCGGAGCTTGCGGCCCTGAGAGTCTTTTCAAACTGGGAGAGATTTCTCGAAGGTGCGTTCGTAGGGTATCTCCTGGGGCTACGGGCTCCCAACGGATTTACTCCAAACCGCTTCGTGTATCCTACTGATGAGTCGCATGGCCGTCTCCTTGCACTATGGGGGCGCCCCTACATTGAATGGTCTCAACCGTCGGTCTTGCTCCAGCGAGCCGGCCTCTTTTTCGAAGACGGCGAGCCGTTCTCTAGCGTGCTCCGCCCCGCTACGGCGACGCTCGATATGATGAAGACGGTCAGAAACCGGCTTGCTCACCACTCCACCAAGGCGACTGAAGACTTCGCAAAGCTCATCATCACCGTGTACGGGATTCCCCGACCCGAATTGACTCCGGGTCGCCTTCTCCTACTTCGCCCGGAAAGGGCGATACTTCCCTCCATCAACGGTCGGATTCCGCGGGGACCATTGTTTCAGGCTTACTCATTGATCCTCTCGGTGCTTGCACGCCAGCTTGTGCCCTAACTTTCGAGGAAGTCATTGAGCTACCTAGTTCGAGAAGAACTGCCTCAGGTAGGTTCCGCTCTGGATCTTGCGCACGCAAAGGGGTCCCTTGTTAGAGCATCGAGGCCCCGACGTGCGCACGACCTTTTCTAGCGGGAAGCATTCTCAATGACTACCGGATGGCGCAGGACGAACGCCCGAGCCTAAATCCGAGCACCGGAACTCACGTCGGTCTCGAGGAGGTGGCGTTTCCGACAGTCGCCGAGCACCCCGATGCAGTCGCGACCTTCGCGGCCTTGATTTGGATCCTCGGGGGGTTCGCGGTGTTGATGGCCGTCCTGCTCGCCATTCTGGCAGGAGCTGTAGTCCTCCCATCCACCCACCCCCCTCAAGGCTGGGTCACTGGAACGGTCGCGCTCTGCCTCACGGGAGTGTTGGCGGTCTCTCTGATCGCGATCCGGCGGGCTCGGGCGCCCATGCCAGTTCGCATGAGCGTCTCGGCAGAGTCGCTTGGTCTCTACTTTCCGAACGGCGAGCTCCGCATCCTCGCTTGGAGCTCCTCAACTTTTCAGCTCGCCCTTAGGGATGAACGGCACGGCACGGACTTCCCCATCCCTACGAACCTGACCCACGAGTACTCGGTCAAACTTCCAGGAATTCCACGCTGGGTGGAGGTTCCGCGAGACCTCTACGCCGCCGTGTTCACCCAAGCGACAATGAGCGGGCTCACAAAGCGGACGAAGGAGCGTTCAATCCCGGGATCCGAAGCTACTGACACAACGTTCCGGAAGACACGAGCGTGAGGGTCCCGCTTGCGGCGGTTCTGGGGCCTGTCGCCGTTGGTGCTCGGTTCTTTCGGGCGGGGGTCCCGGGCCGAACCAATCCTACTCTTGACCGATCTTCGGGCGATTCTCGGAGTTGTGCTTTTTCCACCAGGCGTACCTAGCTAAGCTGATGAGTGTCCCCCCCACGAGAAAGAAGGCGGCAGCTGCTCGGATGTTGTTGAAGAGGACGATCAGAGTCATCCCTCCGACGAAGTAGCCCGTCGTCATCGGGAGCAAGATGCGAAACGGTAGCTGGGCAGTGGCTTCCAACCTCGTCTCCGCCTACGAGTAGATACGCGCGCTTGAATAAACGAGCCCAGGCCCGGTCCAGACTTCAGCTTCCGTCCCTCTCAATCGAACCGGTCATCGGCGCAATAGGCACGATTGACAGCAGGGGTTACCCCCGGGTCCGTCGACGCTAGCCTCTCCCTCCGACGCGACTGACCAAGTCTCCGCACAAGTCTAAGGTCGGTTGTCTTCGTCTTCAGAACTTAGAGTCGGACGAAGACCAAGGGCGGGGACCGGGCTTCGGGAAACCCGCCACTAGAAACGGTCAGGGGAAACTTGGGAGGAAGGGCAAGCTCCCCGGCCACAAACATCGAAAGGTGTCTCTCACAAGCTCGGCTTCCTTACCTCAGACTACCAAGATGGTCCAGGGAGGCCGAGCAAAGTGAGCGAAGTGGAGCAGCGATCAGGGCCTGCAGGGCCGCTCGCTCCGGGGCAGGCGTGGTCGGACACGCGCGGTTCGAAGCCAGTCAGGTACGGTCGGCGGTCGTGGATTTGGAAGTTGGGCCTTCAGATCAGCTCCTGGTTCGCCGTCTTTGTTCTCTGGCTACTGACTCAGAACTTCCTCTACCTCGTGCTTGACTGGGTGATCATCTTTGCTTGGTTCTTCTACGTCAAACTAACCTACGGCTGGGATCAGGGACTCTATGCACTAATGGATTCAGATCCCGAGGGACCACTCCCCGAGCTCCCCGCCGCGACGGCCGCAAGGATTGCGAAGTCGCCCACGCAACCTGAAGCGAAACGCCAGTCGTAGTCTCAGGAGAGCCCCCAGCTCGTTTCCGAAATCAAGCCCGGGCAGCTGGCGAGCTCTGAACCGCAGAGTAGGGAGCAAGTCGGAAGTCGAACCGAGATTCCAAGTTAGACCGAGCCCGGCCGAAAGTCGAACCGGGACCCACTGCCCCCGCCGGGGGAGTTCCGGGGCCAAGTGCGACAGTAGTCCGCTCGTCCGCCTGGGAGTCCTAGGGGTCCGCGCTGGTCCGTCCCTGGCCAGCCGGAGTACCCCCGGACTGCCAAAAGGGGGGGTGTACTCGGATTCTGTGCCGCAAAGTTCTCGTCAGTTGCCTTACCCGGGACTACCCCGCGCGGAGTATGTGTCCTCAATGGAGGGGTCCGTTGGTCCTTGGGTCCGAGCTAGGAGTCCTAAGAGTTCCGGAGGACTCTTAGGACTGGCCTCCGGCAAAGGTCGCGGACGGGCCGGATTCGGTGGAAGTACGGGCATTCAATGCGGTATCGAGTATCCGGCAAGACCCTCCAGCATGGGGTCAGCGCCGTCGAAATCGGACTCTGTGATTCGAGGCCGTACGACTAGGATTTGAGCTCGAATCCGGAAGTGTCGCGGACAGCCGGGGCCTGCTTGGCCGCCCCTCCATGAATCCTGTCAGCGGTCGCCTCGGGAAGGGCCGGCAATGGACCCCTATGGTACGGACCTGCCGGGGCGTGCAAGTTGACCTGCCACCCGTTCAACCAAAGGACGTACACGATCCAGACCGCGACCGTGAGCATTGAGAGGTAGAAGTAGGCCAAGTTCTGGGTCACGATCCACAAAACAAAGAGTAGCTCGCAAACGGCGACCTGTAGGAGCGCCTTCCACTTCAAGCCCTTCCGGTCCAACCCCGCGACCCTTAGTCTGAAAGTAACCAGGCGATCTTCCCGCCCCAGCGTACTTCTCACAGCGACCTCATTCCATCAGCTCCTGTCCGGGAGGTAAGGCAGAATGCCCTTGGCGGACTTTAGGCTACGCGTCAGGGCGATGCCTCGCTCATCACAATCAGCTCCTGTTCGTCCCGCGCAACGTCGACCAAACCGAGGCGCATGTTCCTGCCGGTAGACCTACCCGCCCTGCAATCTCCCGCCACTTTAGCCCCTGCTGGCGGAGCTCCACGATCCTGGCGGACTTCTCTGGAGTGACCCGCCGGGGCCGCCCGGGGGGCCTTCCGGAGCGAGTCTTCCGCCGACCTTCGTGGATCTCCCGCATGGCTACCCGGACCCGTTCGGACTTCCGCCGTGACTCGAACGCGGCCACCGAGGAGGTCACGCTCAGGAGCAGCCCCCGGGCAAAGTCCGAGCTCGCGTCCCCGTGCTCGGGAGTCGACAGGTAGGGCTCCTTGAGTATTGCAAACCGGATTCCACACCTTTCCATGTCGAGGACCGCCCCCACAGCGCGGTCGAACCGCTCCTCGCGGCTCCAGCGGTCCAAGGACCAGACCAGGATGGAATCCCACCCCCGTTCGGGTCGGGCGGCGTCCTTCTGGAGCCGATCG
>JAKIWH010000096.1 GCA_022750125.1 Thermoplasmata archaeon | reverse complement strand
GGATTGTGCGAGGCTACAGGAGAAGCCCGACCGATTCCGAGGGAATGGCGGGGGCCGCCGCGACGAGGTCGGAGTTCGAGACGATTCCGCTCGCTCCGGTGGAATAGTATCCCGCCTTCCGGAGCGCGGCGAGCGCTCGCTTCGTGTTGCTCACGCCAAGCGCTACCAGCACTCGGGCGCCCTCCCGCTGAACGAGCAGCGTCACGAACCGGATGTTGATCTTAGCTCCGGCGAGGCAGTCGAGCACCTGGAGGAGGCTCCCGGTGCGCTCCTCAAGGTGGACCGGTAGCAGCTCCCCGGTTGTGGGCTCGTAACCCGCTTTCTCGAGGAGTCGTACGGCCCGGGTCGGGTCGCTCACAATGAGCCGGACCGTGCCCCGGCGCGAGGTCGCCTCGACCGAGATGGCCGCGAGGTTGATTCTATTCTCGGCGAGGAGCCGAGCGACGATCGCGAGTGCGCCCGGTCGGTTCGTCAGTCGGAAGGAGATTTCGAGGAGGCCCATGGGTACCAAGCTGCGACCGTGGCCCGGCCCAAAACTCTAGCCCCTGCAATGGAGAGAGCCGCGCTAGCTCCCCGGGCCGCCATCGAATGTCGTTCGCCGGTCCCGCGGCTTCCGCACGTATTTATACCGGAACTCGGCTAAATTCCGCTGCCCTAGATGTTTTACGACTAGGGCGAGCTCTGCGATGGGGGTCTTGAGGCGTACCGAAGGGGGACGGCGGTATCGCCGGCGCCATAGGCTCGCGCGGAGCCAGCGTGCGGTGGTCTCTGTCGTGGGGGCACTCCTCTCGCTCCTCGTGTTCTTCGCGCTCTTCGGGATCTTCGTGACCCAGTACGTCCCGCTCTGGATGAACGACAACGAGGCGATGTACACGAGCGACATCCAGGCCTCGTTCGCCGAGCTCAAGCAGAACATCGACCTCCAGTCGCAGCTCGCGGGCCCGCAGGTGCTCTCGGTGCCGTTCCCGCTCGCTTCCCAGGGGATCCCCCTGTTCGCCGCCCCGACGACGGCGACGCTCAACTACATCCCGCACACGCAGGGCGTCTACGCGAGCGTGAACATGCAGTACGGACCCGGCGGGCAACCGAACTTCGTTTACAACCAGAGCCTCGGCACGGTCCAGATGACCGTACCGAACCGGTACTTCCCGCCCCAGATGTTCGTCTACGAGGACGATGCCGTGATCCAAGAGCAGGGCGACCTCCAGCAGGTCGTCGCCTATCCGCCGCTCCTCGCCATCAACACCTCGGGGAACTTCCAGTCGGTCTCCCTCACGCTCGTTCAGCTGTACGGGAACGCGACCCAGGTGGTCTCGACCGGCACGGAAGAGGTGTACTCCCACTTCGGGACGCTGACGAGCTTCCCCAGCAACGGTAGTCTTTCGGCCCCCGGGAGCCCTTTCACGGTCACGGTCACCTTCGGGACGCTCCAGCCGTGCGCCTGGGCCACGTTCCTGAACCGCACTCTCTCCGCGAGCGGCCTGCCGACGAGCGCCTGGACGCTCACCCCCCACAGCTGCGTCCCAGCTGCAGGTAGCTCCGTCCCCGTGAAGGTCGTCTTCTCGGCCCTCACGAACTTCAACCTGTTCGTGGCGACGAGCACGATCGTCACGGGCGTAGGGGAGATCTGATGAGCACCACTTTCCGCGTCCGCATCCCGCACAAGACCGGACCCGACAGCACGCCGCTCGGCCCCGCGCGGCCGACCGCGGAGGGGGAGGCGGAGTCCGTCGTGGACCTGCCGGGGACCTTTATCACGGCGATGCCCCCGCTGCCCGACGCCGACTGCGAGGAACTCGAGGTGACGGCCGTGACGCCGCCCTACTCCTACGCCCGAGTGAGCTACAACGACCGGACAAAGGAGTACCTCTACGAGGCGATCGAGCCGCAGCTCTCCTCGCACGAGCGGGAGCTCCTGGACCACCTCAAGTCGACCCTCACGCAGATCATCGGCACGGAGGTCGCAACCCTCTCGACCCCCGAGAAGCGAAGCTTCCTGCGCGGGGAGGTCGAGACGTACCTCCAGACGCGGGGCATCACGCTCTCGCCGCTCTCGACGGAGCGGCTCATCTACTACATCCAACGCGACTTCGTCGGCTTCGGGCCCGTCGACGAGCTCATCGCGGACCCCCAGATCGAGGACATCAGCTGCGACGGCGTCGAGGTGCCGCTCTTCGTCTTCCACTCGAAGTACGAGTCGGTGAAGACGAGCGTCACCTTCCCCGACGAGGAGTCGCTCAACAGCTTCGTCATCATGCTCGGCCAGCGCTGCGGCAAGGCCGTCAGCGTCTCCGCGCCCATCCTCGACGGCACCACGACCGAGGGTCACCGTGTCCAGGCGACCTACGGACGCGAGGTGACGACCCGCGGCGGGAGCTTCACCATCCGCCGGTTCAAGGAGAAGCCGTTCACCCCGGTCGACCTCGTCACGAGCGGCAGCGCGAGCGAGGAGATGATCGCCTACTTCTGGCTCGCCGCGGAGCAGGGGGAGTCGCTCATCATCTGCGGCGGACCCGCCGCGGGCAAGACGAGCACGCTGAACGCCATCGCGCTCTTCATCCCGCCCACCTCGAAGGTGGTCTCGATCGAGGACACGCGGGAGGTGAACCTCCCGCACGAGAACTGGATCCCCGGCGCGACCCGCAGCGGCACCGGCGACCGCGGACCCGACGGGAAGGCGGCGGGGGAGGTCGACATGTTCGACCTCGTGCGCGCCGCGCTCCGGCAGCGCCCGAACTACATCATCGTGGGAGAGGTGCGCGGCAAGGAGACGTACACCATGTTCCAGGCGATGGCGACGGGCCACACCACCTACTCGACGATGCACGCCGACAGCGTGAAGTCGATGGTGAACCGTCTCGAGAATCCCCCCATCAACACGCCCCGTATCCTCCTCTCGGCGCTCAACAACGTGATCATCCAGATCCAGGCGCGCACCGAGAAGGGGGTCGTGCGCCGCTTGAAGCAGGTGCTCGAGATCGTAGGGTTCGAGCCCGAGACGAACGAGCTCATCACCAACACCGTCTACGAGTGGGACCCCGCGACCGACAAGTTCGTGTTCAAGGGCCACTCGTTCCTGTTCGACAAGATCACCGAGCTTAGGAACTACACCCACGAGGACATGGACGCCGAGTTCCAGCGGCGGGTCGCCGTGATCCACTACCTCGTTTCGAAGGGGATCAACGACCACCGGCAGCTCTGGCGGCTCGTCTCGGGCTACTACAAGGACCCCGAGGAGATCATGCACCGCATCCAGGAGGCCGGCTAGCGATGGCGCTCCCGACTGCCGCCGGCACCCCCCTCGCCCGCGCCCGACCTAAGGCCGCGCCTCCTCCGCCCCGGTCGGTGCGGGTCCCGAAGGGAGAGCGTCCGCCGCACTCGGGGCTCAGCAGCTTCCAGCAGTGGGCCTGGAAGACGTTCAAGGGCACCGTCATCGCGAAGCCTCCGGACCCGATCCTCGAGGAGAACCTCCTCAAGTCGCACATGCGCATCCGCGCGGACGAGTACCTCGCGGTGGTCTACGCGGAGACGTTCATCGCGGCGATCGCGCTCGCGGTCACGGGCGTCCTCCTCGGTTTCTTCCTCGCGGTCGTCGTCGGGAGCCTCGTGCTTGGTCTCGTGGCCGGGATCGTCCTGCCGGTGCTCCTCACCCCCATGCTGTTCGTCCTCCTGCGCGGGATGCCGGGCTCGAAGGCGAGGTCGCGCGGACGGGAGATCGACCGCCGGATCTCCGTCGCGATGAACTTCATGAGCGCGATGTCGAGCGCGGACGTGAACATCGACCAGATCTTCGCCGAGCTCGGACGCCAGAAGAAGATCTACGGGGAGGTCGCGGAGGAGGCGGCCTGGATCACGCGCGACACCGAGCTCCTCGGCGTGGACATCCTGACCGCGATCCGGGAGGGCGCGACCCGCAGCCCCTCGAAGAGGTTCCAGGACTTCCTGCAGGGGGTCGTGACGACCGCGACGAGCGGTGGTCAGCTCAAGCCGTACTTCCTGCTCAAGGCCGAGCAGTACGAGGCGGAGAACAAGCTCGCCCTCCTTCAGCGCACCGAGACGATGGGGCTCATGGCCGAGGTGTTCGTGATCGGCGTCGTCGCCTTCCCCCTCTTCCTCGTCATCATCCTCGCCATCTTCGCCATCATCGGCGGCAACGGGGCGTTCGTCCTCCAGCTCCTCTGGGCGATCGTCGCCCTCCTGATCCCGCTCTCCGAGGTCGGATTCATCTTCGCGATGAACACCTTCGCGACGGAGGCCTAGATGGCGACCGCGAACGCCCCGTTCACCCGGCGCGTCCTTCTCCCCGGCTTGGAGCAGCAGACGACGCCCTCCCTCTCGAAGGACAAGGTCGCGCTCATCCTCGGTGGAGTGGTCGGTATGGTGTTCTTCATCGTCGCCGCGCTGAACGTCGTGGGAGCGCTCTACCTCCCGGTGCGTCCCGGCGAGTCGGGCGGCTGGAACACCGGCCTCGATTACATCACCTTCGGGCTCCTCGCCTCGCTCCTCCCGTACGGGATCATCCGTAACGGCCAGCTCGAGAAGATCGAGAAGATCGAGGACCGCCTGCCGGACTTCCTCCGCGACGTCGCGGAGGCGGGCCGGTTCGGCATGACCCTCCCCGACGCCATCGTCTCGGCGAGCAAGGGCCGGTACGGCCTCCTCACCGACGAGATCAAGAAGATGGCGAGCCAGCTCGAGTGGGGGGTGCCGGTCGCGACCGCGCTCCACCTGTTCGAGGAGCGTGTTCCCACGCCGCTCGTCCAGCGGGTCGTTTCGATCATCGTCCGCGCGAACGAGGCGGGCGGGAACGTCGCGGACGTGCTCACGATGGTGGCGCGCAACGCCTCCGACGCGAGCCTCGCCGACAAGGCCCGCCGGGTGACGATGCTCACCTACGTGACGGTCATCTACATCTCGTACGGCGTGTTCCTCGTCACGATCCTCATCCTCTCGGCCCAGTTCCTGCCCGCGATGATCCAGGCGGGTCAGTCGGTGTCGAGCTCGGCGCTCGGGGGGGCCTCGAGCTCCGTCGCCTTGCAGTTCCAGCTCGTACCTCAGCTGTTCCTCGCCTTCTTCGTGGCCGTCATCGCCCACGCGGTCGGGGACGGCGTGATGGCGGGGGTCCTCCACAAGACCCGGATCGCCGAGGGGTTCATCCACGCGGGCGCGATGCTTGCGCTCGGCTGGGTCCTGATGCGCTATTTCGTGCCGCAGTTCTAGGGGGGACGAGCAGATGAGCGGAGACCTCGCAGAGAGCCCCGAGAGCGCGAGCGAGCTCCCGGAGGGCAAGAAGGCGAAGCCCCACTTCTCCCCGTTCCTCAAGCTCGGGGCCGCGGTCCGCAAGGGCAAGTCCGAGCCGAGGCCGATCCGGCTCGCCCAGCTCGGCCTCTCGGGCCAAGGGTCGATCGAGCCCGTCACCCCGATCCCCCCGATCACCGACAAGGACGTGACCGAGCTCGAGCTCGCGCCCATCCGCGAGGGCGTGAGCTACGTCCGCATCTCCTTCCACAACGTGCGCAACGAACACCTCTACGAGGTGATCGAGCCGAAGCTCTCGGACATCGAGCGCGAACTCCTGGGCCACCTCAAGACCGCGCTCGTCGACCGGTTCGAACCGCTCCCCGAGCTCGACCCGCCCACGAAGCGGCGCGAGCTCCGCAAGATGATCGACGACCTGTTCACCGCGTGGGAGGTGTCGCCGAGCCCGACCACGAAGGGGCGGCTTCTCTACCACCTCGAGCGGGACTTCGTGGGCTACGGCATCGTCGACGTGCCCATGACCGACTCGGAGGTGGAGGACATCAGCTGCGACGGGGTCGGGATCCCGCTCTACATCTACCACCGGAAGTACGGCTCGATCCGGTCGAACCTCAAGTTCACGAGCGCGGAGCTCGTCGACAAGTACGTCATCTGGCTCGCGCAGCGCTCGGGTAAGCACATCTCGGTCGCGAGCCCGCTCCTCGACGCGACGGTGCCGGACGGCTCGCGTCTTCAGGCGACGCTGGGTAAGCACGTCACGAAGCGCGGCAGTTCCTTCACCATCCGGCGCTTCCGCGACAACCCGTTCACGCCGGTCGACCTGCTCAACTTCCGGACGATGAGCTCGGAGATGATGGCGTACCTCTGGATCGCCATCGAGAACGGCCAGTCGATGATGGTCTGCGGAGGCACGGCGAGCGGCAAGACGACGACGCTCAACGCGACGCTCCTGTTCATCCCGCCCCAGATGAA
>JAKIWH010000017.1:23877-29747 GCA_022750125.1 Thermoplasmata archaeon | reverse complement strand
TCCCGATGAAATGTGCGCCTGCCTCGTTGGCGACGGCCTTGGCGATGAGCGTCTTCCCGGTACCGGGCGGGCCGTAGAGGAGCACCCCCTTGGGTGGGGTGATGGCGAGCCGGTCGAAGAGCTCCGGGTGCTTGAGCGGAAGTTCGATCATCTCGCGGACCCGGCCCAGCTTCTCGGTGAGCCCGCCGATATCCTCGTAGGAGACCCGCGGGGCCGCGAGGTCTGTCTCGGTGACCGTTTCGTCCTTGATGTTGAGTATCGTTGTCGGGCCGACCTGGACGATCCCCTTCGGATGGGTCGCTACGACCATGAACGGGAGCGACCCGCCCATCAGGAACACCCCGGGGATGACGAACACATCACCGCGGACGAACGGCCGGCGGGAGAGCGCCTTCGAGACGAACTGCTCGAGACCGGGCCCAAGGTCCATCTTGGCCGATCCCGAGTAGATGGGGGCGATCGTGATCGACTCCGCGATGGGGCAGTCGACCCGCTGAACGAGGACGCGGTCGCCGATGCTGACTCCGGCGTTGCGGCGGACCACCGCCTCGACACGGACGACCCCCTTGCCCTCGTCGTCCTGCTGGGCCCGGTTCACGAGCGCCGCGGTCGTTTTCCGACCCCGGATCTCGACAATGTCGCCGACCCCGACCTTGAGCCGCTGCCGAGTTCCGACATCCAGGCGGGCCGTGCCGAGGCCGATGTCCTGCTGGAACGCCTCAGCGACGCGTAGAGTGGCGGCCTCCACCATGCGAGGAGAGCACGAGCGAGGGTCGGCATATAAGCGGTCGGACAACTCGGAACTCCCCAACGTCGAGGGGACGCCGCGATTCCCGAATTCCCAACCTGTTGTGGGCTTCGCCCGTTCGGCCTCACTGCCGGCACGGGAAATCGGCGCAAACGGCACGTCCGACCCGCGCATAGCTAGTTAACCCCCGGCTCGCTCGGAAGGGTAGATGGCCCCCGGCAGCTCGGAAGCGCCGCAGCTTCGACGGCTGCTGTCGGCCGCCGGCTACCGACTGAGCGACAACGAGCACGGTCTGCTCGCCTGGAGGTTCGAGGATCGGCGAGGGATCCTCATCGTCGCCCCCGGGGTTTCCCTCGCCGACGCCGCCGGCGAACTCCCGACCGATGCTGCGCACCGCACGCTGCTCGTCTCGACGGAGCTCGGCGAAGAGTCTCGCGCGCTCGCCTCAGAGCTCGGGGTGGAGCTACTCGTCCCGGACACGCTCGGCTCGGCGCTCGGGGAGCTACTGCTGCTCTCCCCGGGACCTGCCCCAGCGGAATCGCCTCCCTCCTCCGAACCTCTTGAGCCGCCGGTCGCAGTCCTCCCCACGGGAGACTCGGTGGTCCGACCCCGCTTGAGCCGCGAGGAGGCGGAGCAGATCGCCGGCGCCGCCGGGACGCACCTCACCCTTCGATTGGTACCCTTCTTCGTGGCGGCCTATCGGGTCCGTCCTCCCGCGACCCGGCGGGGGCCCGGGGAGGTGCGCGAAGAGCTTGTCGCGGTAAACGCGCTCTCGGGCCGGCCGACGATCTGGAGCCCAGGCCAGCGGGAGCTTGTGGCGGAGATCCCTCAACCGTTCCAGTGGGTGGATTCCGCGATTACGGAGGCGATCGCCCGGTCCCGAGCCGAGGAGTTCCTCCGTCGCCGACACACGGTCGGACTCGACCATACGGAGCAACACGAAGGAGCGCTCGTGGTCGAGCGTCGACGGGTGCCTCCTGGACCGGACGACCTCCGCATCGGACCGTTCGCTCTGCTCCACGTTCCGTTCTGGTACGTCGAAGGCTCGGAGGGTCGGATCATCCTCGACGCTGTGACGGGCGCGCGGGGCGAACCCGAGCCCCGCGAGAGCGAGCCGAGCGCCTAGGCCGCGAGCCGAGCGTCAAATACCGTCCCCGCGCTGGCGAAGCCCGTGTGGCTCGAGCAGCACGAGGTGGGCCCCGGCCGCAACTTCACCTACATCGTCGCCGACCGCAAGGGGGGCGAAGGGGTAGTCATCGACCCTTCCTACGGCATCGCGCCCGTACTCCGCTCGATCGAAACGCAACAGCTCAAGGTCCACCACATTCTGAACACGCACAGCCACCAGGATCACTGGGCCGGGAACGCCGAGGTGCGCAAGCTCACCGGCGCAAAGGTCGTGGCGCACCGCGCTGCGCCGTTGCACCAGGAGCTTTCCGTGGTGGACGGAGACCGGCTTGATTGGGGACCGCTCTCCATCGAGGTCCGGCACACCCCGGGCCACACCGCGGACAGCGTGCTCTACATCTTCGAGGGGCATGTCGCGACCGGCGACACCCTCTTTGTCGACGGTTGCGGGCGCGTCGACCTGCCGGGAAGCGACCCGCGCGCGATGTTCACGAGCCTCCTCACCACGGTCGTGCAACTCGACGACGCGCTCGTGGTCCTCCCCGGTCACAACTACGGCCGTACGCCCACCTCCACGATGGGCCAAGAGAAGCGAGAGAACGACACCTTGAAGCCCCGAAAGCTCGAGGAGTTCCTCCGCTACATCGTCGAGTGAACCCGATGAGCCCCGTACCTCCCGAGGGAACCCGCAGCTTGCTTATCACCGGCGCGCGCCGCAAGGTGGCGGGAACTCCCACCCCGGAGGAGCTCATCACCCGCCTACGGGCGGAATCGGCCGCCGCGCCCACCCTCGTGGCGCTTTTCGACGCCGAGGGGATCGGAGGGGAGCGACATCTTCTCTCCGCCTGGGCCCATCTCGGTCGATCCCGGTCCCGAGGAGAGAGTAGGCTCCGGGACCGCGGAGCCGAGCTCGCCCTCTACGTGAGCGGCGAGGAACAGTTCCCTCGGGCGCTCGCCCGCATCGGGGTGGGACCGACGACCGAACGGTTCGTCCTCGTCGCCGAGCGTCCTCGCGAGCTCCCCGCACTGCTGGAGCGGTTCGGCCTCGAAGCGGACCCAAGCGCGTACCCCCGCCCCGTCACGGAGTCAACTCTTGAGCGGCTCGGTGTCCCTCGAATGGAGTTCTCGCAGGTCGACCGGGAGCGGTGGGAAGGGCTCGTGCTCGAGCGGGTCGCGTTCGTGGACCTCGTTCCAGCCCGGGCTCCCGGTGGGGAAGGGAAGCCCGGAGCGAAGGGGCCGCGCTGAGTTCTCGGGTACATCCTCGCTCGAGTTCGCTATCCGCCCGCCGTCGGCGGAAAGCTCTAAGAATCCGACGCCCGTCGCTAGCTGTGGCCCGGCGGGTTGCAGGTGTAATCTAGTGGTAGGATATCAGCCCTCCAAGCTGATCACCCGGGTTCGAACCAGTGCGGGACACTCCGCACCGCGGAACTCCCGGCACCTGCACTCGGGCGCGATCCCCGCCGCCGGGTCTTCGGCCGCAGCTCGAGCCCGATCATCGGCGACCCCGGCCCGCGGGCACCGGGGCCTCCTGCTGAGGTAGCCTAGCCCGGCAAGGCGCCAGCCTTGAAAGCTGGTGGCGGCGACGCCACGGGAGTTCAAATCTCCCCCTCAGCGCCTCCTGCTATCGGTGCGCCGCGAGCGAGCAACGCAGCTGTTCCTGGCCGTAGGCCGGGGTAAATCCGGCCGCCACGACCGTCGCACGGGCGACGGGCAGGTCCTCCGGTAGTTCGCAGACGATTCCACGGGCGCCCTGCCGTCCGAGCCAGCTTGAGGCGTACCGGAGCGCGGCGAGGCGTTCCGCCTCTCCGAGCTTCGGGCCGAAGAGCGGCGCGCTCAGGTGTCCCACGGGCGAGAGGCGACCGAAGGTCGTGCGCAGGAACCCTGACGGGACCCCCTCGTGGAGGAGGACCCATCCGTGCGACCCGGGGCCTTCGAACGCGGCCCAACCGGTCCCGCGGGCGAATGTGAGTCGATTGACGGGTGTTGACTCCTGGACGGCCGGCGGGGTCTCGGCCTTCGCGAGCTCGAGGAGCGGGCGGAGGTCGGAGCGCTCGAGCTCCCGGATCCACTCCGACTCGAGCGGCGCAGGGTCGGCGGTTTCCGCGCCCACCCACACACGACTCTCCCGGATCGGTTCGTACCCGAGCTTTCGGTAGAGCCGTCGCGCTCCTTCGTTGGAGAGCAGGACGTCGAGGACGGAGTACGGCCGGCCGAACCGGCGGAGCTCCGCGTGCGCGGCGCCCATGATCGCGGTCGCGACGCCTCGGCCCCGCATCTCGGGAGAGGTCACGACGCTCGCGATGTACCCGGCCCGCTTTCCGAAACCGAGGAACGCCATCCCGACCGGGGTCCCCTGCTGTTCGGCGATGAACAAGCGGAAGATGGGGCGGCGCGCGAGGCGGAACAGTCCGAGCAAAAGGCGCACATCGAGCCGGTACGCTCGGTCGATCAGATCCTTCATCCCTTCCGGACGGAAGCCGACGACCTGCTGCTCCTCCCGGAACTCCTCGGCAAGCCATCGAGCGTAGTACGGTGCGTCCGCCCGCCGGAAGCGGCGAACGCTAAACGACGGCAGCGCCACGCGGGCGCCACCGCGGAGCTCCGCTTGGGGGTTGCGCCGCGGCGTTTCCCGGCTTCGCGCCAACCCTTTTGCGGGGGCCGGCGCTCGGCGGACCGTGGTGGACGCCCCGGCATCGACGCCGCTCATGGAGCAGTACGGGGCAGTGAAGGCCCGCTACCCGGGCCATCTCGTCCTGTTCAGGGTCGGGGATTTCTTCGAGTCGTTCGGAGAGGATGCGCGGCTCCTCTCCCGGGAGCTCGAGATCGTCCTCACCGCCCGGGCCGCGGACGGGGCGGGGCAGCGGATGCCGATGGCGGGCGTGCCGTTCCACGCTGTCGAGAGCTACCTCGCACGGCTCGTCCGAAAGGGGTACAAGGTCGCGCTCTGCGATCAAGTGGAAGATGCCCGATTCGCGAAAGGGCTCGTCCGTCGGGAGGTGACCCGGGTGCTCACCCCCGGGACGGCCATCGAAGACCGCCTCCTCGCGGGTCCGGATCACAACTTCCTAGCAGCGGCGTCGGGGCCACCCGCGGCTCCGACGGCGTTCGCTGCCGTGGATGTCACGACCGGTGAGCTCTTCACCGGAGCTGCTGAGGGGGCGGGACCGCTCGGAATACTGCTCGCTCTCGCTCCGTTCTCCCCTTCCGAGCTCCTCTTGCCGAGGAAGGAGGGAGGGAGCCCGAGTGCGGAGCTCGAGCGACTCCTCCGTTCCGAGTTTCCCGGAGTTCGCACCGAGAGAGCTCCGGACCCGATCGAGCTCACCGCGCTCGCGGCCGGACTTCGCGAGGCCGTGGAGGGGCTCCCCGCGATCGAGGCCGAGGCGGCGCGGGTGGCCCTCGCGTACGTCCAAAGCACGCAGCCGCGACTGTTGCCCTACATCGAACTCACACCCCGGCCGGAAGGACGTCGACGCCTGAGGCTCGACGCGAAGACGCTCCGCCACCTCGAGATCACCCGTCCGATGAGTCCGGACGAGACAAGCTCCCCCACGCTCCTCTCCGTTTGGGACGAGACCCGTACTGCCCCCGGCCGAAGGCTCCTCCGGTTCTGGCTCCGCAATCCGCTCGCCGATGCCGCGGCGATCCGCGAGCGTCAGGAGAAGGTGGAGGCGTTGCGTCGACTCGGACCCGGGCTCGTCGCACTCCGCGAGGAGCTCGGGGCCGTCTCGGACCTCTCGCGCATCGGAACGCGCCTTGCCGGACGGAGGCTCCGTCCTCCGGAGCTCGCCGCGCTCAGGACGAGCCTCGAGGCCGTTCAACGCCTCGGGACCACACTCTCGAAGGAAGGCACGGAGCCGCCGCTCCTGGGACTCGCGGCCGGCCTCGGTCCGATCCCGGAGCTCCTCGAGCGTCTGCGGCTCGCGCTCCCCGAGCTTCCCCCGCCGACCACCGAGGATCGCGGACTGTTCCGCCGGTGACAGGGCGCGGGGCTGGA
>JAKIWH010000017.1:0-23867 GCA_022750125.1 Thermoplasmata archaeon | reverse complement strand
TCCGGCCGGGGGTCTTCCCGGAGCTCGACGCGGCGGCGTCCGAAGAGAAGGCGGGGCTCGCGGCGCTCCAGATGCTCGAACGCACCGAGCAGGAACGGACGGGGATCCGCAGCCTGAAGATCCGGTACAACCAGGTGTTCGGGTACTACTTCGAGGTGACACGACCACATCTCGCCCGCGTGCCAACGGAGTATCGACGCAAACAGACCGTCTCCGGGGCGGAGCGGTTCACCTCGGAGGAGCTCTCCGCGATCGAGGAGCGAGTGCTCGCGGCCCGCGAGAAAGCGACCGAGCTCGAGGCGGGTCTGTGGGAACGGTTCTGCTCGGAGCTCGACCCGTTCCTCCCTCGTCTCCACCGGCTCGCCCGGGCCGTGGGGGAGCTCGACACTCTGGCAGGGTTCGCCTGGGTCGCCGTGAGCCACGACCACGTCCGGCCGGACGTGGACGACAGCGACGCGCTCACCGTCCGGGACGGCCGGCACCCGGTGCTGGACCGGCTCCTCGGCGAGCGGTTCGTCCCGAACGACACCGACCTCGCCCTGGGGAAGACGCGGCTCCTCGTCCTCACCGGCCCCAACATGAGCGGGAAGTCCACCTACATGCGCCAGGTGGGGCTCCTCGTCGTTCTCGCCCAGGTGGGGGCGTTCCTCCCGGCCCGCCACGCGCACATCGGCGTGGTGAGCTCGCTCCACACCAGGATGGGGTTCACCGACGAGATCGGCCGGGGGAAGTCGAGCTTCTTCGTCGAGATGAGCGAGGTCGCGGAGATCCTCCGGGGAGCGGACGAGCGGAGCCTCGTGCTGCTCGACGAGGTCGGTCGTGGCACGAGCACCTTCGACGGCCTCGCGCTCGCCTGGGCGACCCTCCGTCATCTGCACGACGAGGTCCGGTGCCGGACGATCATCGCTACTCACTACCACCAGCTCACCGAGCTCGTCGAGGGTCTTCCCGGCGCCCAGAACGCCCACCTCGAGGTGAAGGAGGAGCGGGGGGAGGTGGTGCTGCTCCACCGACTCGTCGCAGGCAGTACCGACCGCAGCCTGGGGCTCCACGTGGCCCGGCTCGCCGGCTTCCCCTCGACCGCGCTCAAGGAAGCGGAACGGATGCTCCGCCGCCTCGAGAGCGCGGACCTTCCGCTCGCCGGCTCGTCGGCAAAGCTCCGCGGCCCGCGGTACACGCAGGCCGTGCTCCTCGCGGCAAGCGGCGCCGACTCCCCTTCGGAGCTCGAGCGGGCGCTCGCGGCGCTCGACCCGGACCGGCTCACGCCGATGGAGGCGCTTGCCTGGATCCACGAGTGGCGGCGCCGGGAGGCCCGACCCCCGCAGTCGCCGGCGGAACACCGATGACGGCAAGCCGCCGGCCCATCCGCAGGCTGGATGCCGGGACAGTCGAACGGATCGCGGCGGGTGAGGTTGTCGAGCGTCCCGCATCGGTGGTCAAGGAGCTCCTCGAGAATGCGATCGATGCGGAGGCGAGCCACATCGTCGTCCGCATCGACGGAGGGGGGATCGAACGGATCGAAGTGGCCGACGACGGAGTGGGGATCCCGCCGGCGGAACTCGCGCTCGCGCTCGAGCGGCACGCGACGAGCAAGCTCGAGGGACCGGACGGACTCGATGCGATCCGGACGCTCGGCTTCCGGGGCGAGGCGCTCGCGGCCGTGGCGTCGGTCTCCCACCTTCGCCTCGTCTCGAGGGCCCGGGGCGAAGAGGCCGCCACGGGCCTCGAGTCGATCGGAGGGGTCGTGGGGGAGCCGTTCCTCTCGGCGCGAGCCCCCGGGACGACCGTCACCGTCGCGCGGCTCTTCTTCAACACTCCGGCGCGCCGGAAGTTCCTCCGCCCACCGGCCCGCGAACAGCTCGAGGTCGTCGATACCGTGGAGCGGTCGTACCTCGCGCTGCCCCGTGTCGGCCTCGAGCTCTCCGCGAACGGCTCCGAACTGCTCAGACTTCCAGCGTCCGCTGACCTCGGCGAGGCGGCGGCCCACGTCCTCGGTCCGGAGTTCGCAGCCGCGAGCATCGAGGTTCACCAGGTGGAAGGACCGCGAGTCCGTGTGGAGGGTTGCTTCGCGAGACCGGAGGTGAGCCGCGGGAGCGCGCGCGGGCTCTACCTCTCCGTGAACGGTCGACCGATCGTCTCCCGGCCGTTCGCTCAATCCGTTCGGGTCGCCTACGCAGACCGGCTACCGCGCACCCGGTTTCCGGTCGGCGTCCTCCATCTCGAGCTGGACCCCTCGAAGGTCGACGTCAACGTCCATCCGACGAAACGAGAGGTCCGCTTCGAGCGGGAGGCGGAGCTGCTCGAGGTCACGCGGAGAGCGGTCCGCGCCGCGTTGGAGGGCGGAGGGCCGGCGAACCTTCCCTCGGCCCCCCGCGACCGGTTCTCGGCGACGGCCCCCGCTTTGGAGCGCCCGCTTCCCGAGTTTCTCGCTCCGCCGGCTCCCGGCCACCACACCTCGCCGCTGCAATCACGCCTGGACGCACCGTCCACGCCACCGAAAGTCCTCGGAGCCGGCGCTGGCCCCGAGCTCGCTCTTCTCGGCGTCGTGGGCCGACTCTACTGGCTCGCCGAGAGCGGTGAGGATCTGCTCCTGCTCGACCAACACGCCGCGAGCGAGCGGCTCCTCTTCGCGCAGCTCCTCGGGGGCACCGCCCTCGCGCAGCAGCGGCTCGTGAGTCCCGTCTCGGTCCGTCTCACTCCACGGGAAGCCGGTGCCCTCTCGGAGCACTCCTCCCTCTTCCGCTCCGCGGGCTTCGAGGTGGAAGAGGTCGGCGGCGGCACCTGGTGGGTGCGCGGCGTTCCCTCCTACCGCGGGAGGATCGCTCCGGCGGAGGAGCTTCCCCGGCTCCTCGCGGAGCTCGCCGACGGCGGCCGACCCGCGGTTCCGGATGGGCTTGCCGAGCGACGGGCGGCGAGCGTCGCCTGCCACGCGGCGGTCCGCGCCGGGGATCGGATCGAACCGGAGGAGATGCGCCGCATCCTGGACGCCGTCTATCGGCTCCCCGGCGCTCCGAGCACCTGTCCGCATGGCCGGCCGATCGCCCTCCGGCTCCCTCGGAGCCGGCTCGACCGGTGGTTCGGCCGGAGCGGGATTTGAAAGGCCCCCCCCGCCATCATCTCGAGGTCGAGCTCGTAGCCCCCGTCCAGAAGTTTCTCGCCGCGAGGGGCTACCGGAGCTACCGGGACCCCGACGGACGGGATTTCCTCGATCTAGTTGCCCGCCGGGGCGACGAGCTCGGCCTCGTCGAGCTCAAACTGAGCGCCGCAGGAGCGGTGGTGGCGCAGGCGCTCCGGCGGCGCGGTTGGGCCGATTGGGTGGCGGTCGCGCTCGACGGCCAGCGCGCGGCCGATCGGGCGCTCCGCATCGCTGCGGGACCGCGGAGCGAATGCGTGGGCGTGCTCGGCGTCGTGGGCGAGGAGGTGGTGGAGCTCCGGCCGCCTACCGCGATGTACGGGGCAGGCGAGTCGAACCCTTATCCAGAGCTCAAGGAGAGACTTCGTCTCCTCTTGGACGCGGTCGACGCTGGATCACTCCCCTCGGGAGTGGGCTGGGGCGCTCTCTGGACCCCACGTTCGGGGGGCCGGAGGGCGGGGCGAGAGTGGACGCTCGAGGAGCTCACCCCGGCTCCTCCGTCGAGCGAGTGACGGCGTTCCGAGCGGCTCCAGACGGCCGAGAGTGCGTGGTGCCCGGAGACGGCGGGGAAGCCTACGCGGCGCGCGTGAGAAGCGGCCGGAGCAGTTCTTCGAACTGGGCGGCCATCCGAGCGTAGCTGAACTGATCGGCCCAAAGACGCCCTCGCTCCGCCATCTCTCGACGGGCTCCGGTGTCCGCGAGGAGGTCCGCGAGCTCGCTCGCGTACTCCCCCGCATCGTCCGAGCGCACGACGCGGACCTCCTTCGGGCTCTCGGCGCCCTCGAGCGGAACCTGCGAGCTCGCGATCGTGGCGATGCCGTACCGCATCGCCTCGCGGGGAGCGAGGCCGAACCCCTCGTACTTCGCGGGGAAGAGGAACACGTCCGCCGAGCGGTAGGCGCGTGCCTTCGTCTCCTCGTCCACGAGCCCCAGCGAAAGCACGCCGGGTTCGGTGGGCAGCGTCGAACCGACCACCACGAACCGGACCCCGGCGAAGAGCGGTCGCATTCGGCGGAACGCTTCGAGCGCTGCCGGGAGCCCTTGGCGTTCGGGGGTCCGTCCCACGAAAAGAACCACCGGCACGTCGGTGGGTATGCGGAGCGCCCCGCGGGCCTCTTCCCGCGTTCCCACGTTGAGGGGGTCCGGGACCCCGTGCGGCTGGAGGTGGATCCTTCGGGCGGGGATCCCGTAGTACCGTTCGACGAGTCCACGGTTCATCTCCGATCCCACGAGCAGGAGCTGAGCCTGGGCGAGCGCCGTTCCCTCGAGCTTGCGGAGCGTCCTCCGGTCGAGCCAGTTCCCTACCGATTGGCGCAGGCCCCGCTTGGGCTCGAGGGGGCGGAGCGTATCGAACGTGTGGAGCGCGACGTCGTGGACGATCTGGACCCGCACCGGGCGAGCACCGCGCTTCGACACCGGTAGCGTAAGCGCCCCGGCTTTCTCGTCGTTCCCCACGACGACATCGACGGTGGGGTCGAGGCAATGGGAAGCGACCTTGCCCGCCTCGATGTCCCTGCCGAACGGGCGCCGGGGCACTTTCACGAGGGGAACGGGAACCCCGGGGACCCCACGGTACGGGCTCGGCACCACCGGCCGTTCGGTGGGGTAGAGGACGCGGGGCGTGTGGCCCCGCGCGTGGAGTTCCGCGGCGAGCTCCCACACGGCGCGGCTCAGTCCCGAGGAGGTCTCGGTCGCCGGGGCGGTCGCCAGAAAATCGATCTTCCAACCGGGCCGCTCCCCGGAGCTCGGGCGCACGTCGCCTCGCTACGCGGCCACGGCCGCGAGGCCGGCGGCGCCGAGGGACCGCGTCTCGCCGAGGTGGTGCGCGAACGAGCGTCCGGGCCGGTCGGGGGGGACGGGCACGCCCATGAGCTCGAGCACGGTGGGCGCCACGTCGAGGAGCGAGAGCGGATTCTCGAGCCGCGCCGAGGTAGCGTCCGGTCCGGCTCCGATCAAGATCCCGTCCATTCGATGAACGCCGCAGCCGTAGAAGTACCCCGGACGGTTGGGAAGGTGAGGGTGGGGATACGCGAAGTCCATCCGGAGCTCCGTCTCGAGTCCGTCCGCCCGCAGCAAGAGGTCCGGGGCACCCGCGAGGTTCCGGCCCATGTACAGCTCCTCGGGGAGGAACGTCTCAACCTTCGCGGTGGGGAAGGCGGCGAGCCGTTCGCGGATCTCGACCAGCAACTCGGCCCGTCGGGCGGGGTTGAGCGAGCGGTTCCAACGGTTCAGGTAGATTCCCTCGGGTACCGGATAGGAGTAGGCAAGGGTCCGGTCCCAATCGATTCGCGAGGCCATCGCTTCGAAGCTCCCGTTCCCCGTCATGAGCGAGCCGACGCGGGAGCCCGGGCGACTCCCGCCCAAGCGGTCGACGAGGGTGCGCAGCGGCCGGCGAAGCGATTCGTACCGGTCGATCCCGACGAGGACGCGGGAGGCGACGGTCCTGCGGATGCCCCCGCCGCTCGAACGGAACTTGAGGTACCCCTCCTGCTCGAGCCACCGGTTCGTGAAGAAGTCGGAACGGGCCGCGCCGTGGCCGTGGTCGGAGATGACGAGGGTGACGGCCGGCCCGCCCGCCTCCCGGAACGCCCGGTCGATCCTGGCGCAGGCGTCGTCGAGCGCGCGCCAGAAGGCACACAGATCGCCCCGCACCTTCTCGGGACCCTCCGCGAGTTCGCTCCACAGCTGGTGCTGCACCCGATCGGTCTCCCGGAAGAGGACGAACAGGAAGTCGGGAGCCGGTCGCCGGCAGAGCAGCTCGCCGATGCGGCCCCGCTGCTCGACGAGATGGACCGCCTTCGCCATCCAAGGTGCGCGCTCCGCGTCGCGGTAGGGGGGAAGCTCCGCCCCGACGGGCTCACCGAGCTCGCTCTCGAGCTCTTCCCGGAGCCCCGCGGGATGCGTGGAGGGACGGTCGGTGAGCATCCCGGGCAGGAAGAACCCGTTCACGGGATAGCCGGCCCGCAGCGGGAAGTTCACGATCCCCACGCGGCGGCCGCGGCGCGAGAGGGAGTCCCAGAGAGCCTCCGCCGGCCGGAACGTCTGGACGAGACGGCTCCGCCCCGGTCCCCCGTCGGGGGCAGTGAATCCGAAGACACCGAGCGAGCCCGGGTCAAGGCCTGTGGCGAAGGAGTACCACGCGGGGATGGTCTTCGCCGGGTACACCGAGGTGAGCCGAGCGGAGACGCCCCGCTTCACGAGCGAGTGCAGGAACGGGAGTTCCCCGGCGGCGAACCAAGGGTCGAGGAGGTCGAAGGTGCCTCCGTCGAGGCCGAGGACGAGTACCCGGGCGGGATCGGTAGACATTGAGTATCCTAGAGCGGAGTTGGACGGGGAGCCAGACTCCTTAAGGATTCTGTTCCGCGTCCGCCGAATCCCCGACGTAAAACGCCCTCCGGCGACGCCGGAGCGCGATTCCTAACTCGGACGCCGGCGCTCGCGCGCACGCACGACCCGGGGGCCGGGAGTACTAAGTAGGGAACGCACCGGAAGTGACCACGTGGGAAAGTCCATCCGTTCGGCCTCCGTCCCGCTGACCGAACCGCCACTCGGTCGACGTGCCGGGCCAGTTGACGTCGATCACGTCGAACAGGTTCCCATCCGGGTCGGCGAGCGTCACAAAATCCTCTCCTTTCCCGGCCGGTCGCTTGAGGGTCGCGCCGAGCTTCACGAGCCGTTCTACCTCGCCGAGCGGGTCCGAAGCGTAGAGGTCCAGGTGGAGGCGGTACTCCTCGAGCGGTCCCTCGGAGCTCAGGCTCAGGTTGAGGTTGGGACCGTGTCCCTTGGGGTCTTTCAGGATCACGCCGTCCGGTCGAGCCGGCTCGCGCGGCACGTAGTGGAGCGCTTCGCTCCAGAACGCGATCATCCGCGGCAGGTCGGTGCAGTCGACGACGATCGACCCGATCCAGATCTCTCGCTCCGCGCGAGGACGCTCCGGCACAGTTTCCACCGTCGGCTTCGCTCTCCCGAGCGGTCGACGCGACGTCGGCCGATTACCGTTCGGTCGAGAGGGGACGGGCGGACCTAGACCATCCGCACCGCTTCGAGATTGAACGGGGCCCGCGTCTCGAGGTTGAACCGCTTGTGGATGCTCGCCGCAAGGTCGACCGCCTTCGACTCCTCCCCGTGGCAGAAGAGCAGTTGGCGGGGACGCGGGTCGAGCGTCGCGACGTAGTTCATGAGCTGCACCCGGTCGGAGTGGCCCGAGAATCCCTCGATCGTGGCGATCTCGATCTTGACGGGGGTCGACACCTGGCGGTTCCCGTCGAGGAACGTAGCTTCGGTCAGCCCGCGCTGCAGCCGCCGGCCGAAGGTGCCCTCCGCCTGGTACCCGACGAAGAGGAGGCCGTTCTTCTCCTCGGGCGCCCAGGCACGGAAGTACTCCATCACGGGGCCGCCGCTCATCATGCCGCTCGTAGCGAGGACGAGGCACGGCTCCTTCGAATCGAGCACCGAGTACCGCATCTGGGCCGAGTCGACGCGCCGGAAGATGTCGGAGAGGAACGGGTTGTCCCCCTGTTGGAAGATCTGGGTCCGGAGCTGGCTGTTCAAGTACTCGGGGTAGGCGGTGTGGATCGCTGTCGCCTCGAAGATCATCCCGTCCAGGTACACTGGCACGCGGGGGAGCTTCCCCTCGCGCATCCGCTCCTCGAGGACGAGCATCACCTCCTGGGACCGGCCCACCGCGAACACCGGCACGACGAGCTTGCCCCCCCGGTCGAGCACCTTCGACGCGAGCTGGGTGAACTCGTCCGTCGCCTGTTGGCGGCTCGGTTGCACGTCGCGGTAGCCGCCGTAGGTCGATTCGAGCACCATCGTCTCGAGGCGCGGGAACCGGTTCGTGGCCGGGTTGAAGAGCCAGCTCCGCTCGAACTTGATGTCGCCCGAGTACGCGAGGTTGTAGTCGCCGTCGCCGATGTGGAAGTGCGCGATCGACGAGCCGAGGATATGCCCCGCGTTGTGCAAGGTGAGACGCAGGTCGGGAGCGATGTCCGTCGTCTCACCCCACCGGAGCGGGATCGTACGGGCGACCAGCTCCCGGACGTGGGAGGAGTCGTAGAGGCCGCGGCGCGCCTCCTGGTTCGTGACCTTGATCGCGTCGAGGAGCATGAGCGTCATCAGGTCCCGCGTCGGCGCCGTGCAGTAGATCGGCCGTACTTGAGCAGGGTCGGAACGAGGCCGCAGTGGTCGAGGTGGGCGTGGGTGATCACGACCGCGTCGAGCGAGTCGAGGGGGAGGAGTTCGGGGGCGGAGAAGTACGGGGTCCGGTCGGAGCCCGGGTCGATGCCGCAGTCGATCAACACCTTCGAGTTCTGCGTGGAGAGCAGGTGGGCGCTCCGCCCGACCTCCCGGTAGCCTCCGAGCGCGGTGTTGCGCGCCCAGATCTTTTCGGGGAGCCGGTCGCGGGCGATCCGTATCCCCACTTTCTTGAGGAAGCCCCGGCGGGAGTCGAACTGGTTACGGAGGTGGATCCGAACCTCCTCGACCGTCTTCGACGGGATGGGGGGGGTGCGGATGACGGTCGGGATCCAGCCGATGGTCCGTTTGAGCTCGTTCAGCGTCGAGCCCTGGCGGCCGATCGCGGCGCCGGGGTTCGCGGCCTCGATCGCGACCTCGCCCGTCTCGGGCTCGAAGAAAAGGCCGGTGATCTCGGCCTCGGGCGGGATCTTCTCCCGGATGAGCTTCTCCGCCTCTTTCGGGTCGATGAGCGAAGCGGGGTCGCTCCGAACGAGCACCCTTCGGCGCAGGCGTTGGGCTACCTGGCGGAGATAGTCCCCGCCGGAGAGGAACGCATCAAGTTGCTTCGTGTAGAGGACGATGTGGGGGCCTTCGAGCTCAATGTCGGTGACCTCGATCTCCTCGGGGAGCACCTCCCGCAGCGTCGCGCGGGTCTGTTCGAGCAAGCTATCGTAACTCATTCTGACACGGGAAACGGTTCGCGGGAAGCGGTTGGACGAAGGGGTTCGGGCGGGTCGAGCAGCTCCCGGAGGAGCCTCGCCGACTAGGGGAGCGGCGGAGGCAGTGGAATCTTCAACGCCTTGAGGCGCTTATTAACTTCGTCCTCCGAGAACTCCTTGTAGTCTCGGGCCGTGATCGTGTTGATCAGGTAGCCGTCGCCGCTCGCGGAGTCCCGGCGCATCGCGACGGTGAGCCCGCGGAGCGCGAGGTCCACGCCCTCGCTCACGGTGAGGTCGCGGGAGTATCCCTCCTCGAGCAGGCCGTAGACGAACGGGGAGCCGCTGCCGGTCGAGACGTACCGGTCCTCGATGGAGCCGCCCGCGGGATCGACGGAGAAGACGTGGCCGCCCTTCGCGTCGAAGCCGCCGACGATCAGCCAGGCGTAGTACGGGAACATCCGGTTGCCGTTCAGGATGTTCGCGAGCAGCGTCGAAACGCCCTCGATCGAGAGCGAGGCGTTGCGGCGGAGTCGGTAGAGGGTGACCTCCGCCTTGAGGTAGCGCGCGAGCATTTGCGCATCCCCCACGAGCCCGGCGATGGTGATGCCTACGTTGGAGTCGATGCGGAACAGCTTCTGCGTCGACTTGTTCGCGATGAAGCTCCCGGCCGTCGCGCGCCGCTCGGTCGCGAGTACGGTACCGTCCTTGCAGACGATGCCGATCGTGGTCGTGCCCTTCAGCAGTCGTTCGGGGTCGATTGCGAGTTCGGAAGCCTGCATAGTACGGTCGATTCCTCCCGTAAAACGTCGCGGGGACAGGGCCACGATATATAAGCGCTCAGAGCGGGCTTTCGCTCCGGTTATCGTCTTCGAGGTCTCGCCGAGGAACGATTAAGTTCCGGTCCGGCTCGGGGAGTCGATTTCTGCAATGCAGCGGCATGACGTGCTCGTGGTCGGCGCCGGACTCGCCGGCCAGCGGGCCGCACTCGCCGCCGCCCAGGCCGGCCGCGACGTTGGACTCGTCTCGAAGCTGCACCCGCTTCGTTCGCACTCGGGGGCGGCCCAGGGCGGGATCAACGCCGCCGTAGGGGCCGAGGACTCGGTCGAGACCCACATCTACGACACGGTGAAGGGGTCCGACTACCTCGGAGACCAGGACGCGATCGAGTTCTTCTGCACCGAGGCGGGCTCGACCGTCGTCGAGATGGAGCACTTCGGGACCATCTTCTCCCGGGCCCCGGACGGCTCCCTCGCGCGACGGCCGTTCGGAGGCGCCGGGTTTCCCCGGACGATCTACGCCGCGGACCGGACCGGCCTCGCGCTCCTGCAAGCGATCTACGAGCACCTCGGCACCGAGAAGATCCACACCTACGAGGAGTGGGACCTCGTCGAGCTCGTCTTCCGCGACGGGCGGGCGCAGGGGGTCGTCGCGTACAACCGCCGCACGGGAGAGTTCGAGGGGATCGGCGCCCGGGCCGTCGTCCTGGCGACCGGTCCCGCGGGCCGGGTCTACAGCCGGACCACGAACTCGCACAGCTCGACCGGGGACGGGATCGCGCTCGCCTACCGCGCCGGTGCCCAGCTCAAGGACATGGAGTTCGTCCAGTTCCACCCGACCGCGCTGCTCGAGAGCGGCATCCTCATCACGGAGGGGGCGCGCGGCGAGGGCGGGATCCTCAAGAACGTGAGCGGCGAGCGGTTCATGGTCCGGTACGCCCCCCACGTCCAGGACCTCGCCTCGCGCGACGTCGTGAGCCGCGCGATCGTCACCGAGATCAACGAGGGGCGGGGATTTCCCGGCGGCTACGTCCACCTGGAGCTCATGCACCTCGGCAAGGAGAAGGTGGAGTCCCGGCTCCAGGAGATCTGCGACTTCGCCCGGAACTTCGCCGGGGTCGACCCCGTCACCGAGCCGATCCCCGTCCTTCCCGCGCAGCACTACATGATGGGCGGGATCGGGACCACGATGCGGGGCGAGACGAACCTCGCGGGGCTCTACGCGGCGGGCGAGGCGGCGTGCGTCTCCATCCACGGCGCCAACCGCCTCGGCGGAAACTCGCTCCTCGAAACCCTGGTGTTCGGAAAGCAGGCCGGGATCGCCGCCGCGGCGTACGCCGCGGGCGTGACGAACGGAACAGTCCTTCCCTCCGACGTCGAGCACGCGGCCGCTCCGATCCGCGCGATGATGGCACGGACCGAGGGCGCCGAGCCGCTTCCGCTCCGGGCGGAGATGCAGGCGGTGATGGAGCGGCGCGCGGGGATCTACCGGAACGACGCCGACCTTCGCGCCGGATTCGCAGAGCTGTTCGCGCTCCGGTCGAAGGCCGCCACGCTCCGTGTCGTCGATCGTTCGACCGTCTTCAACCTGAACGTCACGGACGCACTCGAGACCCGCAACCTCCTCGACCTCGCGGAGGTGATCCTGGCCGGGGCGATCGCCCGCACCGAGAGCCGGGGCGCGCACGCGCGCACCGACTACCCGAAACGGGACGATGCCAAGTGGATGAAACACACCGTCGCCGGCTATAGCCCCCTCGGGCCGCAGCTCTCCTATGCCCCGGTCGCTTACACGCGCTGGGACCCGAAGGAGCGCGTGTACTGATGGTCGAGAGCGTCGCGGTGCCCATCTCGGTGTACCGGTACGACCCGGCCCGCGACGCCACGCCCCGGTACGTCGACTACTCGCTCGACCTGCCGAGGCACACGCCGGTGCTCACGGCGCTTCTCAAGATACGGTCCGAGATCGACTCCACCCTCTCGCTCCGCTACTCCTGCCGGAGCTCCATCTGCGGCTCCTGCGCGATGCTGATCAACTCGAAGAGCCGCCTCGCGTGCCAGACGCAGGTGGGCCCCGAGCTCGACCTCCACGGGCGGGTCGTGGTCGACCCGATGCGTAACCAGCCGGTCCTCCGGGACCTCGTGGTCGACCAGGGTCCGTTCTGGCAGGATTACGAGCGGATCGTCCCGCACCTCGTCCCCGATCCCGCCCACCCGATGCCCGAGGGAAAACCGAACCCGATGACCCCCGAGCAGGTGGACCGGTTCTACGAAACGCCCCGCTGCATCGCCTGCGGCGCCTGCTACTCCGCCTGTCCCGCGAAGGAGGCGGACCCGACCTTCCCGGGCCCGATGGCGCTCGCGAAGCTCTACCGGTTCGTGGTCGACCCGCGCGACGGCGCGCGGCGCGAGCGCTTGCTCCGCATCCAACCCGGAGGGCTCTGGACTTGCCTGCGCTGCCACCTATGCACTTCCTCCTGCCCGAAGGATGTTCGCCCGTCCGAGCGGATCCGGGACCTGAAGGAGCTCGCGATCCACGAGCAGGGAGCGACCGAGGCGGGCTCCCGCCATGCCGTAGGTTTCAAGGAGAACCTCCACGACCGGGGGCTCCTCAACGAGATGCGCCTCGTCCGGCAGACCGACGGCGTCGTAGGATTGCTACGGCAGGCGCCGCAAGGTCTCCGCCTCGCGCGGAAGAAGCCGGAACTCCTCAAGAAACCGAGAAGGATCGAGGGCCAGGACCAGGTCCAGAAGCTGTACGAGCTCCTCGAGGACGAGGAGGGCGGAGCATGAGGCTCGCCTACTATCCGGGGTGCGTGGCCCAGGAGAGCGGCAAGGAGCTCGACATGGCGACCCGGTGGGTCGCGAAGAAGCTCGGGATCGAGCTCGTCGACTTCCCCAACTTCTCCTGCTGCGGCTCCGGGTTCGTCGACGAGGCGAACCTTGTCCTGAACGTCGCCCTCAACGCCCGGAACCTCTCCTTCGCCGAGAAGGCCGGGCTCGACCTCCTCACCGTCTGCTCCACCTGCCAGGGGATGCTCTCCCTCGCGAACAAGAAGCTCGAGCTCCCCGCGATCCGGACCCGTGTCGACACCGCGCTCGCGCAGCTAGGGCTCGAGTACCACGGCAAGACCAAGGTGAAGCACATGCTCCAGGTGCTTACCGAATCCTTCCCCCCCGAACGTCTCCGACCGCTCGTCGTGCGACCGTTGACGGGACTCAAGGTCGGCGCCTTCTACGGGTGCCATCTCCTTAGGCCGGCGGACGAACTTGGTTGGGAGAACGCGGAGGATCCGCACAGCTTCGAAGACCTCCTGAAAGCGCTCGGTGCGGAGCCCGTCATGTACCGTGGCCGGGTGATGTGCTGCGGTTTCCCCATCCTGTTCGTGAAGGAGGGGGTGGCGAACCAGATCGCGGGCCGGCAGGTGGAGGACGCGGCGGCGCATGGCGCGGACGCGATGGCGACCCCGTGCCCGCTCTGCCACATCTCCTTGGATTCGTTCCAGAACAAGGCGGCGAAGGCGGTCGGACACAAGCTCGACATGCCCGTCTTCCACCTCCCCCAACTCGTGGGCCTGGCCCTCGGGGCGACGCCGGACGAGCTCGGGCTTCCGCGGCACATGGTCGACACCGACTCGGCGCTGCGCCGGATCGGGACCGTCGCGGTGCCGGGCTAAACGCACCTTAGGGCTGTTGGGGTGCAGGGGTGCGGCGCAGCGCGCCGCTCTTCGAGAGGAGCGCCGAGGCGCCCTAGCCCTGGGTGAAGAAGAGGTGCATGCGGTCGCACATCGAGCGGAAGTACTGCGCGCCCGAACCCTCGTAGGTGCGGCGGAGGTGATCCTCGAGCCGGTCGTCCGGCAGGCTCGGGTCGACCTGGGGGGTGAACATGCACTGGAAGACGAGGAACCGGTCCCCTTCGAGGTTGATCCGGTCCGTTTCCGGTGCTCCGCAGAACGGACAGTGCAGCACGAAAAATGGCACGCGAGGGGAGGTTGATACGCTTGTCGTTCGAGGGGGAAGCAGCTAGCTGCCCCGGCTCAGTCGATGTAGCCGAGGCTCCGCAGCCGCTCCTTGAGGCGGGCCTCCTCCTCCTCGGAGAACGGCACCTCCCCGTGCGACTCGGCGAGCCGGGAGAGGACGAAGGTCACGAACTCCTCGAGGTTCGCGAACCCGGTTCCCTGGAGCCGGGCCTCGATCGCCGCGGCGACCTCTTCCGGCACCCGGAGGAGCCGGCCCGGTCCTTCTTCAGTTCCCATTCGACCTAGTGTAGTCGTCCCACGATAAAACACTCATCCGACTCATTCCCACTCGATCGTGGAGGGCGGCTTGTCGGTAACGTCGTAGAGGACGCGCGTCACCTGGCCTGCGAGCTCGCGGGTTATTCTTTCCGCGATGCGACGGAGGAGTTCGGGAGGGAGGGCCAGCGCCGTCGCCGACATCGCGTCCACCGACTCGACGACCCGGACGCTCACGGCGAGGCCGTGCACGCGGTTGTCCCCCTTCACTCCGACCGTGCGGCCGGGGAGCAGGACGGCGAAATACTGCCAGGGTCGGGGGATCTCACCCGCGGCCACCGCCCGCTCCACCTCGCTCTCGACGACGGCGTTCGCCCCACGACAGACGGCAAGTCGCTCCTCTGTAACCTCCCCCGCGACCCGCACGGCGAGCCCCGGGCCGGGGAACGGTTGGCGATCGGGCTCGGGCACGTGGAGCTCCTTCGCGAGCATCCGCACTTCGTCCTTGTAGAGATCCCGCAGGGGCTCGACGAGCCGCAGCTTCGAATCCGCCGGGATGCCCCCCACATTGTGGTGGGTCTTGATCGTGTCCCGGAGCGCTCCGCCGCTCTCGATCCAGTCCGGCGCGATGGTGCCCTGGATGAGGAGGTCGGTCCCGCGTCGCGAGGCCTCCTCTTCGAAGAGCCGGATGAAGCTCGTTCCGATCCGCCGCCGCTTCTCCTCGGGGTCGGTGATTCCCGCGAGCGCCTTCAGGAACCGTGGCGCCGCCGGCAGCAGCTCCCAGGAAAGGCCGCTCGCTTTGAAGAACACCCCGACCCGCTCCGCTTCCCCTGCGCGGAGCAGGCCCGTGTCCACGAACAATGCATGGCATCGCGCCCCGAGCGCCTCCTGAGCGAGCACCGCGGCCACGGTCGAGTCGATGCCGCCGCTCGCAGCGACGATCGCTTGGCCGGGAACCTCCTTGCGGAGCCGTTCGACCGCCTCGCGGTGGAACTGGGCGGGGTCCTTCATCCGGAGGGGCTCCGGCCCGCGGCCGGAGCTTCCTCCCGCCACGCGGCGCGGTACTTCGCGAGCCGCTCGCCGAGCTCCGGATACTTCAAGGCGAGGATGTGGACCGCGAGGAGCGCCGCGTTCTCCGCGTTGTCGAGCCCCACCGTAGCCACCGGTACGCCAGGGGGCATCTGCACGATCGAGAGGAGGCTATCGAGACCGAGCCCTCGGTTGAGCGGCAGACCGATCACGGGCTTGAGCGTCCGCGCCGCTACCGTCCCGGGGAGCGCCGCCGAGAGTCCGGCGATCGCGATGAAGACATCGACCGAGGGGTCCTTGACGAGCGCGTCGACCCGCTCCGGCGTCCGATGCGCGCTCGCGACGTGGACCTCGGCCGGTACCTCGAACGTGGCGAGCCGGGTGCGGGCCTTCTCCGCGAACTCGAGGTCCGACTTGCTCCCGACGAGGATGGAAACCTTCACGTCGCTCGGACCCGCGCCGATTCCAAAAGCGTTGCGCGATGCCGAGGGCAACGCCCTTACGGTGCGCCGTCCCCTCCCCGGCGTGGATCCCGTTCGGGTCGGCTCGGGCCGGTTCCGCCGCTGGCTCGGTCTTCACCTCGCGGGGGACGCCGCGGCAGGGGACCGGCTCTTTCGGCGCGGCCTCCACCTGATCACCGCGTTCGGGCTCGTCTACTACCTGCTCCCAGGGACCGTTCTCCCCGGACTCTCCCGGGCGCTCCTCCTGCTCCTCGTCTACGCCGTGGTGGTCGCGCTCGAGGGGCTCCGCCTGGGGGGGCTCCTCGAGATGCCCGGACTTCGTCCCCATGAAGTGGGGCGGCCCGCGAGCTACCTCTACTTCGCTACCGCGGTCGTGGCGGTTCTCCTCCTCGTTCCTGAGCCGTTCGCCGCGGCCGCGATCCTCGGCACCGCCCTCGTGGACCCGCTGATTGGTGAGCTCAAGGGCTCCGGTCGGTGGCGATCGCTCTACCCGATCACGCCCGTCCTACTGTACGTGGGGCTAGCGCTCCCCTGTCTCCTTCTCCTGGGGCGGGAAGGATGGGGGCTCGCCCTTCCGTTGTCCGCGGCAGCCGCGCTCGTGGCCGTCGCCGTGGAGTCGCCGAAGCACCGGCACCTCGACGACGACCTATTGATGACGGTCCTACCCGCCCTCACGCTGTGGGGGCTCGCCGCACTCGCGGCGCGCCTTACATGATGGGCGTGAGTCGGGTGTGCGGCGCGCCCTTCTCGGGCTCGATCGAGATCGCGTAGATGCGGGTGCGCGGCCGGATCCCGTAGATGCACGGGGCGTTGTCGATGTTGATGATCCGGAAGTAGGTGTCCATCATGTTGAGCGTCTCGCTCGACATGAGGAGACCCGGCTTGAGGAGCCCGATCCCGAGGTTGTCCGCGAGCCGCGCCCGCTGGACCCCGTGGAAGTACATCCGGATGGCGGCCTGGTCGCCCATCAGGCTCTCGAGTGTATCGAAGGCGGTGTACTCGAGGATCGGCTTCTGCTCCGGGCCCCGCGCGGCGCGCTCGGCCGCGACCATCGCCTTCATCGCCTCGTCGCGGCCGAACCGCGCCATCGGAACGATGTAGCTCTCCTCGGTCTCGGAGGCGGTGTAGTCCGCGATCCGCACCCGCGTGTCGAACAGGTGGGTGGGCGTGCTGCGGGTGATCGAGCCGCGGAGCTTGTCGTGCGATTCGCCCGCAGCCAGGATCGCGATCATCCCCCGGCTGTGGGTGAGGAAGTTGAGGAAGGTCGGCAGGAACAGCATGTAGTAGTCGTCGATGCCGACGTTCACGTCGATCTCGAACGCGTTGAAGCTCCCGCGGCGGTAGCCGCCGCCGAGCAGATGGTCGAAATCCGGGATCCCGGTCGAGTAGAACCGCTCGGGGTCGGGGAGCGGGGTCCACGCCTGTCCCGTCGTCTGGCCGTGGTCCGAGACCATCACGCCGAGCGCCTCGAACCGGCCGCCGGCGAGGGTGATCGCGTAGCGGGGCCTTCCGATCGCGGTCGCGCGGAGCTTCTCGAGGCGCATGTGACGCACGCGCCGTTCGTCGAGCTCCTCGCGGACGAAGGAGAGGAGACCGTCCACCAGGTACTCGATCCCGCCCGCCTCGGGCTTCTCGAGGATCATCACTACGTTGGTGTTGGAGTTCTCGACCAAGTCCTTCTGGAGGGCCATCACGAACTCTTCCATCTCGAGTCCGTACTTGTGGGTCACACCTTCGAGGGAGTCGATGACGAGGAGCGACTTCTCCGGGAGCGCCCGCTCGATCCGGTTGTAGATGTTCTCCATCTCCGGCATCGGATTGCGCCGGAGCAGTCCCGTCAGGTGCGTGCGGTCCACGCGCGTCGGAGGACCGTGCTCCTCGCTGAAAGTTCGCATCACTTCGCGGGCGGCGGCGATCTTCTTCTGCTCGCTCTCGGGAAGGTCCCCGCTCGCGGCGCCCGCACCACCGCTTCCGCGGACCGCTTCGAGGAACAGCTTACCTGCATCCAGGATGCGGGCGCGCATCTCGGTCGCCTTGAGCCACGGGAACTGGCGGTAGAGCGCCTCGTCCCCCACCCGTGTCGAGAGATAGTACGACTGCGCTGGACGGCCGACCTTCTCGAGAAGCTCAAGGCCGAAGGTCGTCTTGCCGGTACCGGCCCCGCCCTTCACGATGAGCGAACGGCCACCCCGGCCCGACAGGAACTCGATGACCTCTGGAGGGACACCGCCCATTCGTCCCCCGTCGTTCGCGTTCACAGGACCTCAGTGAGACTCATTTTCGGGGAGAGTGGGCGCGGCCCTTGAGGGACGCACGGCACAAAAGAGGAGAACACGGGAAGGTAAACCTTTCGCCGCGTTGCCGCACCCGCTGCGCCCATCAGGCACCGACCGCCGCCGTCGCCTGCTCGGTGACCGCGCGGCGGCCCAGGTCGAGGGCCCGTTCGAGCGGGCCCCCCGGTTCCCCTCGCGCCGTCGCGACGGTACGGTTCCCTCCGCCCTTGCCCCCAAAAGCGGGGAGCATCTCGGCGAGCACGCGCGTCGCGTCGACCCCGGGGGCGGAAGAGCCGACGATCACCCGCCCCGTCTCCTCGACCTCGGTCGCAAGGATCGCCACCTGTCCCGGCTCGCGCGTCAGTAATCGGCAGAGCTCCTGCATCTCCTTCGCATCGAGCGTGACCCGGCGCGCAACGAGTCGCACTCCGCCGGTGACCGAGGCGACCGACTCCCCCTCGATCTCGCTCGCGAGGCCGGCAAGGTCGGTCTGGCGGCCGGACCGGACCGCCTTCTGCTTCGCCGCGAGCTCTTCGAGCAGTCGGTCGATCCGTTCGAGGAGATGGTCGGGGGCGACCCCGAGGCGGCGGGACGCCTCACGGACGGTCCGCTCCTGCTCCTGCTTCAAGGCGACCGCGCGCTCGCCGGCCGCGTAGTTGAGCCGGACGATCCCGTCCTGGATCCGTTCGGTGGAGAGGATGGTGAGGAAGCCCACCTCGCCGGTCCGGGTGCAGTGCGTACCCCCGCACGCCTCGACATCGAATCCCTCGATCTCGACGATGCGCAGGGTCCTGCCCGGCACGGCCCCTCCCTGGTAGAGCGTGAACCCGAACCGCCGCTCCGCTTCGCCGCGGCTCTCGAAGTAGCTACGGACGGGCCGGTCCTCGCGGATGATCTCGTGAACCCGCGCGTCGACCCGAGCCAGCTCCTCGGGCGAGAGCGCTCGGAAGTGGGTGATGTCGATCCGCGCCGAATCGGGTCCCTTGAACGCGCCCGCCTGCCAGACATGCGGCCCGAGCACCTCCCGAAGGGCTCCGTTCAGGAGGTGGGTCGCCGTGTGGTGCTGCATGAGCTGGCGTCGCCGTGGCTCGTCGACCCGGCCCCGCACCGCCTCCCCTACCGTGAACGGTGACGACTGTGCGAGCCGGTGCAGCACGTGCCCGCCGACGCGGGAGACGTCGGTGACCTCGAGGTCGCCGAGATGCCCGGTGTCGGTGATCTGGCCCCCGCCGGTCGGGTAGAAGTAGGTCTTGTCGAGGACGACGTGCTCCCCTTCCGAGAAGAGGACCTTGGCGCGGAAGTCGGTCGTGTAGGGGTCCGTGTAGTACTCGACCTTCGTCGCCGGCACCGAAGCGGGCACGCTCGGGCGATGCGCGTCCTCGGCCTCCGCCTCGGGCGGACTCTCGCTCTCGTGGCGCGCGGCCACTCTTGCGTAGAAATCCTCGGGGATGGTGGGGGGGTGGGCGAGCTCTTCGACCGCCACGTCGGGGGTCACCCCGAGAGAATCGTACCATTCGACGAGCTGGTCGGTGCCCACCTCCCCTCCGGTCGACTCGATCCGTTCGGCGGCGCGGCGGATCTGAACCCGCGCACGGGCGATCGCCTCATCGAACCGCTCCACCTCCGCCTCGACGACCCGGTGGAGGTCGTCCCGGTGCTCCCCGAGCTCGGGGAAGTCGCGCGCCTGCTCCCGCGCGACGCGGTCGAGCAGCCCCTCGAGCGTCGGGGGGTCGCGCATCCTCGCGAGCACCCGGAGCACCCGGCGCAGGAGGAGCCGAGCGTAGTAGCCCTCCTGGGTGTTCGACGGGACGACCCCGTCCGCGATCAGGAAGTTGAGCGCCCGGGCGTGGTCGACGAGCGTGACCGCGCTCGCGAACGGTAGCCGGTCGAGGAGCTCCTCCAGCGTGGCGCCGAAGACCGCCTCGTAGGCGGTGCCGGTCCCCTGCGACATCCATGTGGCCCGTTCCAGTCCGTAGCCCGTGTCGACGACGGTGAGCGGCATCGGCCGGAGCTCTCCGCCGCTTCGCGTGTACTCCATGAACACGAGCGTTGCCACCTCGAGGCCGAGGAGGCCCACGGAGAGAGAGGGGCCGAGATTCCCTCCGCCTTCCCACACCTCTTCCTTGTAGGTGATCTCCTTCGGGTCGGCGCCGAGCTCGGAGGTGAAAAGCTCGTGGCAGAGTTCGACGCACCGTTCCTTGAAGTAGACCGTCTCGCCCGGGCGGTTGAAGGCGTGGTGCGCCATCATCTCGAACTCGGTGAAGTGGCGGCCGCTGCGGCCCACCTCCTCGAGGTCGATGAACCGGACGCACGGCTGCGAGATCGTGAGCGGGTTCGCCGGCGGCTCGATCTCCCCGCTCGTCACCCACGGCTGGAAGTCGTAGATGCTCGCCTGGACGAAGAAGACGTCCGCCCGCCATCGGGCGACCACCGGATACCGGCGCACCCGCTTGTGACCGTGACGCTCGAAGAAGGTGAGGTAGCTCTCGCGCATCTCGGCGGGAGACTGGGACTTCGCAAACCCGGGGTGGCCGACGAACGAGTACGGAGTGCACGGTTCCTCCGCGCACCGCTTGCGCTCGCTGAGCGACCAGAAGGCGGAGCCGCAGCTCTGGCAGACGGAGCGCCGGAAGCCGCCCCGCCGGAAGAACTCGAGGTCGTACTCCGCGTCGTCCATTCCTCGTCCCGCGAGCGGTTCGCGAGCTTAATCACATCGCCGGCAGCGGACGCCGGTCCTCGGGGCGGGGCGGCCGCTCGCCCCGCGCCCGTGCGAGGCCCGTCGCGCAGATGTCCGCAACGGGGCACAGTTCGCACCGGGGGTTCCGGGGACGGCAGAGGTTCTGCCCGTGCTGCACGAGGAGCGGGTTGAGAGGGATCCAGTACTCCCGCGGAAGGATCTCCCGTAGTCGCGCCTCCGTCTGCTCGGGGGTCCGAGTGCGGAGGACCCCGAGCCGGTTGGAAATTCGGTGGACATGGGTATCGACCGGGATGGCAGGTTCGGCATAGCCGAATACGAGCACGCAATTCGCGGTCTTCGGTCCCACACCGGGCAGGGCGAGCAGCTCCTCCATCGAGCGCGGGACGATCCCGCCGTGCTCTCGAAGGATCGCGCGGGCGCAGGCCCGAATGTTGCGCGCCTTCATCCGATAGAATCCGGTCGCGCGAATGAGCCGCTCGAGGTCGGCGAGCGGGGCTTTGGCGAGGCCCGCAGCGTCCGGGTACTCGGCGAACAGCGCGAGGCTCGCCCGGTCCGTGTTGGCGTCCTTCGTGCGCTGCGAGAGGATCGTGCCGATGAGCACCTGGAAGGGATTCTCAGCGTGTTCGCGCAGGTACGGAACCCGCCAGTCGCCCCTACCGTACAGTATGGAAAGGCGATCGAGGAGCTCGGTCCAAGGGAAGGAGAGGGCTCGCTGCTTCATCCTTCGCGCTCCGGGGATCGTTCGACCCCGGGGGCCGCGAGGAGCGGGTCGGAGAGGTCTGGCTCGTTGGGATCGGCGCCTTCGACCGCGTTCAAGAGCTCGCCGACGAGGTAGTCGCTCCCCACCACGAGCCCAAATCCTTCCGGGCCGATCGCGGCTCGGAGGAGGCGGAGCCCCTCGGAGAATCCAGGGGCGATCGCGGTACGGGGAAATCGCCCCCGCGCTTCGAGCAGCAGCACCTTCGGGTCCTCGCTCCGTTCGCTCCGAACCGGAACGAGGATGAGCGTGGAGGCAACTTCGCGCAGCGTCTCGAGCATCGCGCCCGCCGCTTTGCCCCGGACGCATCCGAAGAGGAGCGCGTTCTCTTCCGGGTCGGACATCGGAAGTAGCTCGGCAAGTCCGGTGCGCACGGCACGCACGCTCTCGGGGGTGTGGGCCACGTCCGCGTAGATCCGGGGCCGGCCGGGCAACGCCTCAAGTCGCCCTCTCCAT
Source organism: Thermoplasmata archaeon (assembly GCA_022750125.1). Taxonomy (GTDB): domain Archaea; phylum Thermoplasmatota; class Thermoplasmata; order Lutacidiplasmatales; family UBA184; genus JAKIVR01. The sequence goes on along the minus strand of JAKIWH010000017.1, from coordinate 2,152 downwards.
CGAACCCCTCGCAGCGCTCGGCGAAGTCCCGCGTCCGTGATCTGCTTGCCGACCGATTCGAGGAACAGCTCCGCGGACGCGACCGCGAGCGCTGCGTTCGAAGCTTGGACCGGTCCCTGCAACGGGAGGGCGAGCTTCGTGCGCTCCCCCCGCGGGGTTCGGACGGTGAACGTCTGGGACTTGGGGCCGAGGACGCGGTCGCTCACCACGATCTCGCGGCCCAGCCGCCACAGCGGAACGCCGAGGGCGCTCGCCTCGCGCGCCACGACCTCGGCGGGCTCCGGTTTCTGCTCCCCGAGCACACCCCGCATTCCGCGATGGAAGATGCCCGCTTTCTCGCGGGCGATATGGGTGAGGGTGGGGCCAAGGATCTCCGCGTGCTCGAGCTCGATCGTGCTCACGACGCCTACCGGAGCATCGAGGACATTCGTCGCATCCCATCGGCCGCCGATGCCCACCTCGATCACGGCCGCCGCAACGCCCGCGCGGGCGAAATGGTCGAACGCAACCGCGGTCGTCACCTCGAAGAAGGTCGGCTCGTGCAGTTCGGGATGATGCAACTGCACTCGCTCGGCGGCGGATTCGACGCGCTCGAGGCCCTCGAGGAGGGCCGGAACAGCGATCTCGGTCCCGTCCACCCGGATCCGCTCCCGATAGCTCTGCAAGTGCGGAGACGTGTAGAGTCCGGTCGGTCCCACGCTCGCCGAGAGGATCGCGGCCGCCATGGCGGCGACGGAGCCTTTCCCCTTGCTTCCGGTGACGTGGATCGCCTTCCACGCCTTCTGCGGATCACCGAGCTCCGCAAGGAGCGCGCGGATCACCTCAAGGCCCGGTCGCAGCCCGAACCGACGCCGACGGTAGAGCCGCTCGAGCGCAGCGCGGTACGGTTCCGAGGGATCGTTGGGGCGATGCACCGTGGCAGTCTCCCGGCCCGGCGGAGCGGCCGGCGCTTTTCAGTACATCGACCGCTCGCGGTAGGAGCCGAAGACGTCCTGGAAGGCATGGACGATCTCTCCGAGCGTCGCGTCCGCGCGCAGGGCGTCGAGCACCGCGGGCATGGTGTTGGTCGCTTCGTCGCGGGCTGCGGCCCGGAGCCGGTCGAGGGCCGCCGTGTGGCGGGCGCGGTCGCGCTTCGCCCGCACGGTTTTGAGACGTCGCATCTGCGCGCGACGAGCGCTCTCGGCGATCTTGAGCCTCGGCACCCGCACCGGGTCGTCGACGGTGTAGGCGTTCACGCCCACCACCTTCTGCTCCCCGGCCTCGACCGCCCGCTGGTACCGGAAGGAAGCCTCCTGGATCTCCCGCTGGAAGAACCCCCGCTCGATCGCGGGGACGACCCCTCCCATGCCGTCGATCCGGTCGAAGTAGCGACGCGCCTCCTCGCACATCCGGTCGGTGAGCCACTCGACGTAGTAGCTGCCCCCGAACGGGTCGATCGCCTCGGTGATCCCGGTCTCGTGGGCGAGGATCTGCTGGGTCCGTAGCGCGATGCGCACCGCGTCCTCGGTAGGGAGCTGCAGCGCCTCGTCGTACGAGTTCGTGTGGAGCGATTGGGTCCCCCCCAGAACTCCAGCGAGTGCCTGCACCGTCGTCCGCACGATGTTGAGCTCGGGCTGTTGGGCGGTGCAGGAGCAGCCGGCGGTCTGGGTGTGGAACCGCATCCAGAGCGAACGCTCCTTCTTCGCGTGGAACCGGTCGCGCATCGCCTCGGCCCAGAGCCGTCGGGCCGCCCGGAACTTCGCGATCTCCTCGAACAGGTCGTTGTGGGAGTTGAAGAAGAAGGAAAGGCGGGGGGCGAACTCGTCGACCGGCACCCCGCGACGTGCCGTCTCCTCGACGTACGCCATGCCGTCGGCGAGGGTGAACGCGAGCTCCTGGACGGCCGTCGAGCCTGCCTCGCGAATGTGGTAGCCCGAGATGGATACCGGGTTCCAGCGCGGAAGGTGCTTCGTCGCGTACTCGATCGTGTCGATCACGAGGCGGAGCGCGGGGCGGGGCGGGTAGAGGAACTCTTTCTGTGCGATGTACTCCTTGAGGATGTCGTTCTGGGTGGTCCCCCCGAGCCGCTCGGGCGCCACGCCGTGCTCCTCGGCGACAAGGAGGTACATGCCCCAGACGATGTTCGCGGGGCCGTTGATCGTCATGCTCGTCG
>JAKIWH010000016.1:2008-29808 GCA_022750125.1 Thermoplasmata archaeon | reverse complement strand
CCCGACGACGATTCCGGGCTCGGTGCCCGGGGCTGTCAGCACGACGGTCGGGACTCCTTCGGTGCTTGGGGCTAGTTCGTCGAGCTACGTGATCAACACAGCGACCGGAGGTCATGCGTCGGTCGAATTGAGCTTCCTGGAATCGAGCAGTGCTCCTACGAGCACGGAAATCGAGGTGACGTTCACGGTCACCGTCGGCTCCCCGGGGACCACGTCCACCGTGACGGCGTATGTGGAGACGCAGTCCACGGTCTCGACGACGCTTCTCTTCAATTTCTACTTCGATGCAGGGGCAGGCGCCCTCGTCTTCGATAGCGCGCAGGAGATCTCCCAGCCGTGCAGCTCGGTCGGGAGCTGCCCGTAGGAGGAACCACGAGGCAGACGGAGCTCGACCCTGATCCCTCCAAGTCGCCCCGGGTCCGGCAGGGCTCGAAACCGGCCCGTGCGAGACGGTGGCCGGCCATCGCCGGGGCCGTCCTGTTCGCCGGGATTCTGCTCGGCTATTCGGCCGCCGCCTCCATCACGGTCCTCCACGTCAACGAAACCGGGGAGGGCGCCTACGCCTCCTCGAGCGGCGTGAACGGATGGACTTGGCTCGGAGTCTCCTACTGGACGACCCCGTCCCCCGCTCCTACCCAGCTGAGCCACACCGTGGGCGCCCCCACGGTCCTCGGCGCCGCGTCCGGCTCGTACACGATCAACGCGGGCACGGCGGGGCACGCAGCGCTCTCCTGGAATTACACCGAGCAGGCGCTTCTCCCGATCTCGACCGAGTTCGAGTTCACGTTCAAGGTCGGGACGTCGGCGCTCCCCTCGCTCTCGATCGTAAAGGCATACATCGAGACGCAGTTCCTCCACCTCTTCGCCCTCAACTTTGACCTCTTCTTTGACCTCGGCACGGGCTCCTCCACCTCCCTGCCCATCGACACGATCCAGGTCACCGTCCAGCAGTGCAGCTCGGTTGGGACCTGTCCCTAAGGGTCGCGCGAGATCCGGCCTCCGACCCGGAGAAAATACTCGCGCGCCTGCGTCGCTGGCCGACGGCCACCCGTTATAGGGTCCGCCCGGGTTCGCTGCCCGATGGCGTCTGCGATCCCCCAGTTTGACCGCTGGTTCGAGGAGGCCCAGGTCCAGGGGGTGGCGGACCGGATGGGCGACCCTCCCGCGGTCCGTTCCCGACGTCTCGCCGCCTTCCAGGCGTACCACGAGCTGCCGCTCGAGCCGAACCCCCTCTATCGGAAGTACGTCTACTTCGGGGGCGTCGACCTCACGGGAGTAGGGCCGGATCGGTCGGGCCTCCCCGTGGCGCTTCCCCCAACGCCCGAGAACACCCTCCGGGTCGTCCACGACGCCTCGGGCACCCGTATCGAGCTTCCGGACCCCCTTCGGGCGGCAGGAGTACGCGCAGAAAGCGCGGGGGACATTTGGAAGAACGAAGGATCCACCCTCGCCTTCCTAGGACCGATTCCCACCCAGCCCGACAAGCTAGGGTCGCTCCTCCGGGCCCTTCAGAACCGCGGAGTGCAGATCGACATCCCCGATCGATGCACGCTTCCCGTGCGGATCCAGGATATCACCGTGCTCTCCCAGCCCGGCGAGGCGATCTCCGTCCACCGTGCCATCTCGGCGGGGGAGAACACCCGGGTCCTCGCGAGCGAGGAGGTGTACTCGACCGGCGGTGCGGGTTCGGCCGGCCAGCGGCTCTACGGTTCCTCGGTGAGAGTGAACGCCGCGGCGGGCGCCTCGGTCCATTTCCTCACCGTGCACGCCCCCGACCTCCACGCCGTCTCGCTCTACGAGCGGGTAGGCACGGTCGGAAAGGGAGCGAAGCTCGCCTGGCTCTGGAGCGGCTTCGGCGGTTTCCGGACCCGGGCGAAGATGCTCACCGAGCTCCCAGGACAGGGGAGCGAGGTCGAGGACCTCCAGACGTTCTACGGGGTAGGCCAGCAAACGTACGACAGCGCGGTCCAGATCACCCACCAGGGCACCGACACCCGGGGCCAGTCGATCACGCGCGGGCTGTTCCAGAACGAGTCCCGAGGCATGAGCCGGGGCCTCGTGCGGATCGAGAAGGAGGCCCGAAAAACGTTGAGCTTCCTCTCCGAACACGCGATGCTCCTCTCCCGGGGCGCACGCTCCGAGACGATCCCGGTCCTCGAGATCCTGTGCCGGGACGTGAAGGCGACCCACTCCTCCTCGGTGGCACCGGTGGACCCCGAGAAGGTGTTCTACCTCGAGTCGAGCGGTCTTGCCGGTCCCGACGCGATCCGAATGATCGGGGAAGGATTTCTGTCCCACGTCCTCGAGCGCGCGCCGGTGAGCGGGCTACGAGAGATTCTGTACCCTGCCCTCGCTGCCCGTTGGGAAGGCCGCGAGATCACGTGGGGTCCCGAGCAGTTCCCAGCCATGCCCCCCCTCTCGGTGCTGACCGAGGGCCCCAGCGACGAGTGGCGGTTCGACGCGAAGCTTCGCTGATCTCGGTCCTCCGCAACCGGCCACCGAGAGCACCATTTCAGGGACCGAGGAAATCGAGATGACGCACTACCCGGCTCTCTCCACGCAGTGAAGGGGCTCCTAGCCTCGCCGTTGGACCGCGCTTCGCTCCTCCCTTGGCCCGAGCGGCCCCCCGAGCGCTCGCTCCCGATCTTCGGACGTGCGCCGGAACTCCGCCGACTGCTCGAGCTGCTACGTCGGGCCCGAAACGGACGACCCGGCGCCGTGTGGCTCGCGGGAACGGGAGGGATGGGGAAGAGTCGCCTTCTCGCCGAGCTCGCGGAGATCGCAACGCGCGAGGGATTTGTGGTGCGCTTCAGCGGAGGAAGTCGGGAACTCGAGGTCCCCGGACTCTGGTTTGAGGCGACGGGGATCCGCCCGATGGGTAGCCCGCCGTTCGCCCTCGGACCTAGTTTGCCCACCGGATTCGGTCGGTCGATCCTGGGCGAGGGCGAGAGGCCACAGGTGCGAGAAGGTAGTTCGACACGCGGCAGCCGCAGCCAGATCGGGGGGGAGCGGGCGCAGTCGGCGGCGCGCGCGTGCGCCGAGATCCTCGAGGCTGCCGCTGAGCACCCGCAGCTGCTCCTCCTCGACGACTTTCAATGGGCGGACCCGACCTCGGTTCAGACGCTCGCCTTCCTCCTCCGGAACTTGCGCCGAAACCGAGTGGCGGCTGTCGTCGCGGCGGAGCCTCAGTACGGCTCCGAGACCGAGGGGGTCCCCCCTTCGAGCGCGTGGCTCGCTGGCTCGGTCGGGCGTGGGCTCCTTCGACGGCTCGACCTCGCTGGGCTCCCCCCCCGAACCGCGGCTCCGATCGCCAGGGGTGCGCTACGCGGAGCACCGCTCCCGCAGCCCTTGGCGCGGGAGCTCGAGGAGCTCTTCTACCGGGTGGGGGGGAGCCCGGGCTACTTTCTCGAGGCGCTGAGCCTCCTCGAAGCGGACGGCCTGCTGCGCGCGACACGGCAACGACCCGGCGTGGGCTCGCCCGCCGGGGGCTCGGGAGAGGCAGGGACCATCGGCCGGTTTCTCCCACCCCGCCTCCGAGCCACGCTCCAGCAACAGCTGCTCGCCCTCGACCCTGTCGAGCTGCGCTTCTTGGCCACTGCCGCGTTGCTCGGCCCAGAGTTCGAGCTGGCACCCGTGGCCTCCGCCCTGGGAATCTCGCTCCCCGGCGCGATGGAACAGAGCCAGCGGATCCGCGTGCGCACGGCCTTGCTCCGGCCGGGCCGCCGGTCCGCCCTATGGTGTCTCAACCCGCCCGCGCTCGAGACGCTCCTCGTGCCGTTCCTCCCGGCGCCGGACCGAAGGCGGATCGCCGGCGAACTTGCGCGATGGTGGGAAGCGCGTGCGCCGACCGAGAGCCGGCGCATCGCAGCGTTCTTCCGGCTCGCCGGAGAGAGCCCACGCGGCGCCGCTTGGTCGAGGCGCGCGCTTCGGGAGGCGATGAGCCGCCGCGAATTCGAACTCGTTCCGGAGCTCGTGCGCGAGCTCGTGGACTCGCTGGACCCGCCTGGGTCGATCCCACCGCAATTGGTAGCGGAACTCCTGCAGCTGTATTCCGAGCTGCGCTCGGAGATGGCCGACGGCCCGAGCATTGAGCTCGTGCGTTGGCTGCGTACCCGCGCCGTCGCTCCTGAGCTCGAACCGGTGCTCGAGGTGTTCGTCGCTGACGCGGAACTCCTTCTCGATACCTCGCTCAGCATGACCCGACTCGACTCTCTCGAGGCGGAGCTCGCCCGGACGCACGGCGTCCTTTCCCCACCGGTCCAGGCGGTCGCGGATATTCTCCGCGCCTACGTCCTCTGTGCCCAAGGGAAGCCGCTCCCGGCGGCGAAGCTCGCCCGACGAGGCGCCCGCGTGCTCGCGCGGACTGAGGACGGCTTCCACGCCTGCTTCGGCTACCAGCTCGAAGGTTGGGCGCTCGGCTGCCTCGACCGGCTCGAGCCCTCGCTGCGCGCGGTCCAGCGGGGGCGTAGGCTCGCGGCACAGCACGGGCTCCTCGGGAAATCGATCGGCCTCGCGCTCCTCGAGACCGAGACGTTGGCCCTCGCCGAAATGGGACAGTTCCACCTCGCGGTGAAGCGGCTTCGGGCCGGGCTCCTTCAGGTGGAACCCGGGGCCGGCCCGCGGGCGCAGGGACAAGCCCGCGCCACCCTAGCGCTCCTCCTGGTCGAGCTCCAGCAGCCGCGCCGGGCGTTCGAGGAGGCAGCGGCCGCGCTCGACCTGGGTCGCGGAGCGAGGTTTCCGCCCCTCGTCGCCCAAGCGCAGTTCGCCAAGGCGCTCGCCCTCTGTCGCCAACGCCGGTGGCAGGAAGGCGTTCGGGAGATGGCGCGCGCGAGGGAGCTCATCGGCCGCTCCGGGGGATCGTGGCTCCTCCCCGTCACGGAGCTGCTCCTCTGCCGTGCCACCGCCGAACTGGGGGACCCAGCGGCCGCGCTCGATCGGATGGCGACGCTCCCGCCGCCTCCCTCCGGTAAACCCTCCAACGCCTCCCACAGGATCTGGCTTGCGACGCACCGGCTCACCTCGGCTCGACTCAAGGAGCTCACGGGGGACGCTCGGGGAGCGGAGCGGGAGTACAGGAACGCCTACCGGTTCGCCCGCTCTACCCACGAGCTCGGCCACGCGCTAGAGTCGCTCGAGGCGCTCGCCCGGCTGACCGCGACAAATCGACCGGCACTCGCGGCCTCGTTCGCCGCTCGACTCCGCAGCGTCTGCGCGCGAAACGAGGTCGAGTGGAGCACGTTCGTGGGTCCGCCCGACTCGGGCGACGCACCAGAACCGGCGGAACCTCCCCCTGCGGGCGGGGTCGCAGCACGGTTGCTCCGTCAGCTGCTCAGCTCGGGGCGCTCTTCGGCCGGGGGTGGGCCCGGGGGTCCTCGGGCGGTCGTGAGCGAACGGGCGCTTGCCACCGCGCTCGGCGTACCGCGGGAGCGGTTCGCGCAGACGCTTCGAAGGCTCGAGAACCGGGGGCTCGTCCGGCGGGAGAGCCGACGCCTTCCCGGCTCGCGGCGGGCCGTCTACGTCTTCGAGCTCACCGCCGAGGGCCGGGCGCGGGCTCACGAGAGCTGAGGTTCCCGGTCGGGAACGAAAACCGCCGAGAGTCGAGCACGGTTACTCGAGAGAACGCCACAAGTAGAAGGTGGCGTGGGAGCGCCAGGGACTCCATCGCCTTCCGATCCGCGCTACCGTGACTGGGGAGGGCAAGCTCCGCTTGGCGTAGGCCTGTTGGACCGCCTTGCGAAGTCCGAGGTCCCCGGTCGGGAGCACGTCGGGCCGGTCGAGATGGAACAGGAGGTACATGTGCGCGGTCCACTCACCGATGCCGAGCACCTCGGTGAGCTCGGTCACCACCGCCCCGTCGGGGAGCCGTCGAAGCCGGGGGAACTGAAGCGCCCCGGTATTGACCCGTCCGGCGAGGTCCTTCAGGTAACGAATTTTCTGGGGCGAGAGCCCTGCCCTCCGCAGCGTCGCCGTGTCGGCTTCGAGGAACCAGCGCGCGGGAGGGGTCTTCCCGCCGTACTCGGCCCGTACCTTCCTCAGGATCGCGGTACCGGCAGCGCCGCTGATCTGTTGGAAGACGATCGAGCGGAGGAGCGCAGGGAACCCGCCCGGGGATTGCGGCGGGCGCTGAACCCCCACCTTCGCAATGATCCGGGCAAGGGCCGGGTCGGCCCTGGAGAGCGCCTGCGCGATCGCGCGAGGGGTTGGACGGGGCTCGGGCTTCGCCGGTCGAGACACGGGTGGGCGGCGAAGCGCGGTGGGGGCTTAGGAGCTTCTCGCTACGGGGCCTAGCCGACCGCTCCGGTCATCTCGAGCTGGATGAGCCGGTTGAGCTCGAGGGCGTAGTCCATCGGGAGCTCCTTCGCGAACTCCGCGAGGAACCCCATGAGGATCAGGTGAATGGCGTCCGACTCGTTCAACCCGCGGCTCATCAGGTAGAAGATCTGCTCCTCGCCGATCTTCCCGACGACGGCCTCGTGGGTGATGGTCGCGTCCTCCTCGTGGATCTCGTTGTACGGGTAGGTGTCGGAGCGCCCCTCCTCGTCCGGGAGCAGCGCATCGCAGCGGACCGCCGCCTTGACGCCGGTCGCGCCCTTCGCCACATGCAGGAGGCCGCGGTAGCTCGTCCGGCCGCCGCGGATGGCGATCGACTTCGAGACGATCTTCGAGGAGGTGTCCGGGGCGGAGTGGATGGCCTTCGCACCGCTATCGATCGTCTGGCCGCCCGAGGCGAAAGCGACCGAGAGGATGTCCGCCCGCGCCCCGCGGCCGCGCAGGTAGACGGACGGGTACTTCATCGTGATCTTGCTGCCCATGTTCCCGTCGACCCATTCGACGAGGGAGCCTTCCTGCGCGAAGGCGCGCTTCGTGACGAGGTTGTAGACGTTCTTCGACCAGTTCTGGATCGTGGTGTAGCGGATCTTGGCGTACGGCTCGGCGATCACCTCGACGACCGCGGCGTGGAGCGAGTCGGTCGAGTAGACCGGGGCGGTGCAGCCTTCGATGTAGTGCACCTTCGCACCCTTATCGGCGATGATGAGCGTGCGCTCGAACTGCCCGACCGACTTCGCGTTGATCCGGAAGTAGGCCTGGAGCGGGATGCCGGCGTCGACCCCGGGGGGGATGTAGACGAAGCTCCCGCCGGACCAGACGGCGGAGTTGAGCGCGGAGAACTTGTTGTCGTTGTACGGGACGATCTTCCCGAAGTACTTCCGGACGATGTCGGAGTGCTCGCGCACCGCGGTGTCGGTGTCGGTGAAGATGACGCCCTTCGCCGAGAGATCCTCGCGGATCTTGTGGTAGACGGTGCCGCTATCGTACTGGGCGCCGACGCCACCGAAGTACTCGCGCTCCGCCTTCGGGATGCCGAGCTTGTCGAAGGTGTTGCGAATGTCGGCCGGGAGGTCCTCCCACCGCTTCTTCGTGTCCCCCTCGGCCATCGGGTTCGCGTAGTAGGTGTAGGCGTCGAAGTCGATCTCGTCGAGGCTCGGACCCCAGTCCGGCATCGGCCGCTCGAGGAAATGCTCGTAGGCGCGGAGACGGTAGTCGAGCATCCAGTCGGGCTCGTCCTTGAGCGCCGAGATCTGTTCGATGATCTCCCGGGAGAGTCCGCGGACGGTCCGGACCTTGTACGTCTCCGGGTCCTTGAAATCGTAGCGAGTGTAATCGAGTGGCTGGAACTCTGCGGTCTGCGCCATCCTCTCCGCCTCCCCCGAGGGATTCCATCACCTCTAGGTATTTAAATCCACAGTGACGGCGGGCGCGACCCGGAAACGCCTCCGTCCCGCGCTAGCTCGCAACAGGGACCGGCTGACCCAGCATCTTCAGCTCGGCCTTTCGCAGGGCCTCGACAAACCGGTCCACCTCCGCGGGCGTGTTGTAGAGGTAGAAGCTCGCCCGCGAAAGCGCCGGGACCTTGAGTCGCTCCATGAGTGGTTGGGCGCAATGGTGTCCGCTGCGGATAGCGATCCCCGACGCATCGAGGAGCGACGCGATGTCGTGCGGGTGGACCTGGGCGAGTTGGAAGGAGAGGAGGGCCTCGCGCTCGTGGGAGGCAGGCGGCCCGAAGATGCGGATGCGTTCCTCGAAGGCGGCGTCGAGCGCCCGCCGGCAGCGGTCGGTGAGGGCACGTTCGTGCGAGGCTAGCTCCTCCCATCCGACTCCCTCGAGATAGTCGAGTCCCGCCGCCAGCGCGATGGCCCCTCCCACGTTCGGAGTGCCCGCCTCGAACCGAGCTGGGGGGTCAGCGTACGTGGTGCGATCGGTGTGCACCTCTCGGATCATCTCTCCGCCGCCCATGAAGGGGGGCATCTTGCGGAGGAGCTCCTTACGGCCCCAAAGCACCCCGATGCCGGTGGGGCCGAGCACCTTGTGTCCCGAAAAGGCCAGCAGGTCGCAGCCGAGCCGCTGCACGTCGATGGGCAGGTGAGGCGCGGACTGAGCAGCGTCGACGACGACGAGGGCTCCCCGCGCGTGGGCGCGTTCGGCCACCTCCCCAACCGGGTTGACGGTGCCGAGCACGTTCGAAGCGTGCGTGAGCGTGACGACCCGGGTCCGCTTCGAGAGCAGGGTCTCGTACTGCTCCATCCGGAGCGCCCCCTCCTCGTCGATGTCCACGAAGTCGAGCTTGGTTCCGGAGTGCTCTCGGAGAAGCTGCCACGGAACGATGTTCGAGTGGTGCTCCATGATCGTGGTCAGTACGGAGTCCCCACGGCCGAGCACCGAGCGGCCGAGCGAGGTCGCGACGAGGTTGAGCGCCTCCGTGGTACCTCGGACGAACACGATCTCGCTCGGGTCGCTCGCGTGCAGGAATTTCGCGACCCGTTCGCGGGCGCTCTCGTACGCTGCCGTCGCCTCTTCGCTCAACGCGTAGACGCCGCGGTGGACGTTCGCGTTGCGCTCGGAGTAGAACCCGGATAGGGTGTCGATGACCACCTGGGGCTTCTGCGACGTTGCGGCGGAGTCCAGGTAGGCGAGTGGGTGGCCGTGAAAGCTCCGGCGGAGGAGGGGGAAGTCGGACCGGAGCCGGTTCACGTCCATGCGCGGCCCTCGGGAGAGGTCACTGCGCGGAGGCGATGAGCCCGACCTTCACCCAGTCGTACCCCTTCGCCTCGAGCTCCTCGGCGAGCTCCCGGCCGCCGGAGAGCGCCACGGCACCGTCGACGAGGACGAACACCCGGTGCGGCTTCACGAATTTCAGGATCCGCTGGTAGTGCGTGATCACGAGGATCCCGACGCCGGGATGCTGGAGCCGCTCGACCGTCTCGCCGACCGCCTTGACCGCATCGATGTCGAGCCCGCTGTCGGGCTCGTCCAGGATCGCGAACACGGGGTCGAGGGTGGACATTTGGAGCACCTCGGTGCGCTTCTTCTCCCCTCCCGAAAATCCTTCGTTCAAGGAGCGCTTCATGAACGACTCCTCCATCCCCAGGTAGCTCAGGTGAGTCGAGAGGTCTTTGCCGAACTTCTCGGCGTTCGCGTTCTCCGCCGTGTGCCGCTGCATGTAGGCGGTCCAGAGGAATTTGGAGAGAGAGAGCCCCGAGACCTCCTGGGGGTACTGGAATCCGAGGAACAGCCCCGCGCGGGCCCGCTGGTCGACGGTCATCGCGAGCAGGTCTTTTCCGTCGAAGAGCACCTGGCCCGCCGTTACCTTGTACTTCGGGTGGCCCATGAGGGCGTACGCGAAGGTGCTCTTGCCGGAGCCATTCGGCCCCATCATCGCCGTGAGCTCCCCCGAGCGAAGCTCGAGGTTCACGCCCTTCAGGATCTCCTTTCCGCCGACTTCCACGTGCAGGTTCCGCACCACGAGCGTGTGCTGCGGGGGCGTCGTCGCGTCCATCTTTCCTCAGCCTCCGACGAGTTCTGTCCGCTATTTACGCATTTTGTCGTGCGTAAAAGGGTCAGGACCATATAGGGGACCGTCGATAGAGGGGCACGATGGAGCTCTCGGAGACCCGGCCCGGCGAGGGGACTCGCGGCCGGATCCTGGAGGAGCTTGCGGTCGCACCACGCACCGCGAAGGACCTCGCGCGCTCGATTGGTATCCAGGAGAGCGCGGCGAGGGGCCATCTCGACCGGCTCGAGGAGCGGGGGCTCGTGGCCCCGGCGTTCCTCCGGGAGGGCGTGGGACGGCCGCGCAAGCGGTACTCGCTCACCAGTTCGGGGCTCGACCTGTTTCCCCGGCGGTACGAGCTCCTGCTCGACTCGATCATCGAGGAGCTCGTCGATCGGGAGGGGGAGGCGTACGTTTCGGTTCTGTTCGCCGAGGCGGCCCGCCGGCTCGCGAAGGACGTCGCCCTCCAGCTTCCGAAGGACGCACCGGCTGTCGAACGAGCGAAGCTCCTTGCCAACTCGCTGAACGACCTCGGATTCCGTTGCACGGTCGAACAGAACGCGGCGGGCGAGCTCAGCATCGTGAGGAACAACTGCGTCTTCCGGCACAGCGCCCTCGGGCACGCGTACCTGCTCTGCGAGGTTTTCGACAAGAATCTGACCGAGGAGTTGCTTGGCCAGTCGGGCCTTGACCTCAAGGATTCGATCACCCGCGGGGGCCTTCGATGCCGCCACCTCATCCAGCTTCACTAGCGCCAACCGGGGACAGCGTGGCGTGGAAAAGCCGTCGGGCGCGAGCGTCTCGGCCGCGAAGGTCGCTCGCCTGAGCACCGCGATGGCGCAGGTCAAGGTTGAGATTCCCGCCGCGCTGCGAGAGTACTCGCACGGGATCGAGACCGTGGAGCTCGGAGGAGAGGACGTGGGGCAGGTGCTTCTCGCGCTTGCCACGAGGTTCGCCGCACTCCGGGACCGCCTGCTCACTCCCCAAGGGCGGCTGCGTAGCACCATCCTCCTCTACGTCAACGACAAGGACATCCGCTATCTCGACCGAGAGCGCACCCGCCTCCACGAGGGGGACACGCTGACGCTGCACGCTTCGTTGGGCGGAGGGTAACCGTGGCGGCCCGGCGGAAACCCCCCGCCGCTCCTCGCTCGGGCACGCGCGGCCCACTTAGCAAGGAACAGATCGACCGATACAGCCGACACCTGCTCCTGCCCGAAGTGGGCTTGGCGGGACAACGGAAGCTCCTCGACGCGAAGGTCCTGCTCGTGGGCGCGGGCGGCCTCGGTGCCCCGGCCGCCCTCTACCTTGCGGCCGCCGGCGTTGGCACGCTCGGGATCGTTGATTTCGACGTGGTCGACCGCTCGAACTTACAACGCCAGGTGCTCTATTCGGAGGCCGATGTGGGACGGCCGAAGGTGGAGGTCGCAGCGGGGCGCCTCGAGGGGCTCAACCCCGATGTAACGGTCGTCCAGCACCCGGTCCATCTGGAGCGGGAGAACGCGCGCGACATCCTGGGCCGGTACGACCTCGTCCTCGATGGGACCGACAACTTCGCGACCCGATACCTCGTGAACGACGCTGCGGTGCTCCTAGGCCGCCCCAACGTCCAGGCGTCGATCTACCGCTTCGAGGGGCAAGCGAGCGTGTTCGATGCACGGCGGGGCCCGTGCTATCGGTGCCTCTTTCCCGAGCCTCCTCCCGCCGAGCTCGTTCCGAACTGCGCGACCGCGGGCGTGCTCGGGGTGCTCCCGGGGCTTCTCGGTACGATTCAGGCGACCGAGGCGATCAAGCTCATCCTCGGGATCGGCGAGCCGCTCATCGGTCGACTGCTCCTCATCGACGCACTTTCGCTCCGGTCCCGCGAGCTCTCGCTCGAGAAGAATCCGGAGTGCGTACTGTGCGGACCGAACGCGACGCAAAAGGACCTCATCGACTATCCCGCCTTCTGCGGCGAGACGGCCGACTCCGAACCCGCGGAGGTTCCGGAGATTACTCCGGAGGAGCTCGCGCCCCTCCTCGCGGGGAGCAAGCCGCCGTTCCTCCTCGACGTGCGGGAGCAGGGGGAGTGGGAGATTGTCCACCTCGACCGGGCCCGGCTCATCCCCGGACGCGAGCTCGCGGCCCGTGTGCGGGAGATTCCCGACGGGCGCGAGGTGGTCGTCTACTGCAAGCTGGGCGGGCGCAGCGCGGCCGCCACTCGGCTCCTCCTCGACCTGGGGCGAAGGCGAGTCCGTTCGTTGAAGGGCGGGATCACGGCTTGGGCCGAGCGGGTCGACCCGTCGATGCCGACGTACTAGCGGCCGCTAGCCGTTCACGGGGGGCTCGTCCGGCGGCGCCCCGCCGCCCACGGACCGCACGCGTCGCGAAAGTTCTCGTCGAAAACCGACCGCATCCACGGGAGAGATGAACACGGGGATCTCGCCCGCGCTTACGAGGAGGCCCCGGCTCACCGTCGCCACCGAATCCATCTTGCCGACGACGGGGCTCCACCCCCTACCCCGCCACCCCCACGAAGCGGAGAGGCCCACGGGTCCGAGCTCCCGCAAGTTGGCGTACTGGATCTTGCGAATCTCCTCGAGCGGCACGCGCCGTCCACCGAGGATGCGCTGGGCGTAGAGCGCGTGGCCATCGATGCGGTACCGGGTCGTGGCGTACCGCAAGAGGAACAGCAGCAGGAGGACCTCGAGGAGCGGGTAGAGATACGGCACGTAGCTCGCGGAGGGGCTGTAGAACTCGACCGCGAGCACGATGAACATGAGCGCGATGTAGAACACCACGACCGAGATACCCCGAGCCGCGGGCATCGTGTACACAAGCGTGGGTGCCCCCCCGCTCGGGGAACCCGGGATCGGTCTGTACGCGGTCATTGCCTCGCGAACTCGCCCTTCCCCTCGCCGCGGGAGCCGCCGGGGGGGAGATATCCCTTCGCGCCGGAGCGCGGACCGAATTCGCCCAGCGCCGAGCCTCCGGGGGTTCGACCCAAGCGCGAGATTCGCACTCCGCCCTCGCTCGCCTTCACGGCGCGTACCCCGCGGTAGATCGAAAGCAATTCGGGCGCAGATCGGGGGTGCCGCTCAGCGGCTGAGGCCGCACTCTCGTAGGACCGCCCGGAGGGAATCGTCCTGTTCGAGCGGAGTAGGCTGAGCGCCGGACGTGTTCGCGGGAAGGTTCGACCGTTCGCTCGTGAGGCTCAAGGGCCGCCATCGCTGCACCGGGCCGGGTGCGATTCGGAACACGTGGTCAAACGCGAACCGGTCCCTCCGCTCGGGCCCCGTGAAGGAGCTGACGATTTTCACGAACTGCTCCTGGCTCGTTAGATGAAACTTCCGCGTCGCCTCGGTGTCTTCGGGGTAGAGGTGGACGATCCGGTCCACGCTCGTCGAGAAGAGCACCAAGGGGTCGGTAGGCGCGGCGAATCTTGCGGCGATCTCCTGAATGAGCCGCGGAAGGCTCAGGAACTGGAACAAGTTTGCGACGACCGCCTTCGGCTCGTCCGCTCGAATCACGGTCGACAGGGCGGCGTTCGCCGTAGCATCCTGGGGTCCCATCTCCGAGACCTTTCGGGTAGCGTACCGGCTCTCGGCAGGAACGAGCCTTTCGAGCAGGGGAACATACTCGTCCTTCGTTCCGTCCGGGGATCGGATGTCGAGCCAGACGAGGCGCGCTCGAGAGCTCCGAGCGACGGCGTACGCGCACAGGGCCGCGGCCGTCCGATCCGAGCCCCAGACGAGCACTGAGCCGAGTCCTTTTCGCACCGGCTCCGCGAACTCCACCTGCCTCCCCGAGGGTGCGTGGGGGGCGCTGCCCTCTGTGAACCCTACCGGGAGCGGCTAGAAGGCCCTTTCCCCGGAGTGGCGGGAGCCGGTCCCAAGGGGACAGGATCACCGGAATCGGGCGGAGGGCGGGTCTCCCGGCTGAGGCTCAGCCTTGGTGGACTTCGTGGATCTCGTCTGCGACGAGACCGTGAGCTTCCTTGTGCACGCGGGCTGCCGCTTCCGCATTGGGAGCCTCGACGAGGCAGAAGATCGCGCCCTTCTCTTCGTCGACCCAGTAGTTGCGGTAATTCACTCCGTGCTTACCCTGGACCTTCAAGTCTTTGGCGTGAGCCTCGGCAACGGCCGCGGCGGTGACTCCCTTCATGTTCCGGTGCTCGTCCATGTAGAGCGGCATGAGGGCGGAGATTCGTCCCCGGCCCATAAAGTTTCGGCGAGGGCGGGCACCAGCGGCGCGCGGAGGGTTCGCTGGGGGGATTTCCCCACGCCCAAAGGGGCGAAGCCAGAGGCAAACTCCTACACTCCAGTTCGCTCGGTGCCGCTCCCCGCGTCCCACCGTGGGCGCGCCCCTCAGGCCGCCGCTTCGTAGTAGTACTCGCCCTTTTCGCGTTGCTCCCGGTCGAGCGCTGAGCCTTCCCGGTTGATGCGGGGGCGCAGTGTTTCGGGGTCGCGGCGGAAGGTGATCTCGACCTGAGCAAGGAGTCGGTTCATTCCCTCCCGCATCGGGAACGGGCCTTCGCCGACCCCCTCGGCTCCCCCCCGCTCGGGGTGGAACACGAGGAGACCGTCGCAGGCGAGGTCCAAGAAGTAGACGTCGTGGTCGACGACGAGCGCGGTGCACGCTTGACGTTCCACTTGACGGCGCAGTATCCGGGCCATCCCCATCCGTTCGTCCGAGTCGAGGTAGGCGGAAGGCTCGTCGAGGAGGTAGAGCGCCGCCGGTCGTGCGAGAGCCAGACCGACCGCCGCTCGCTGGAGCTCACCGCCGGAGAGGTCGGGCATCGCGACGTCGAGGATCCCATCGAGGTGCAGCGCGGGCACGAGCTCCCGTTCGAAGAGCGCACCGTCGAACGTGGGATCTCCTGCGAGGCTCACCATCCGGTCCCGAAGGCTCGCCGTCTGGGTCGCGCGAAGGTACTGCGGCTTGTAGCTCACCGTGACCCCCTCGGGAGGAGTGCCCTTCGTGGGGGTCTCCGCGCCCGCGAGCATCCGCACGAAGGTCGTCTTCCCCGTCGCGTTGGGCCCTACGATCCCGATCGTCTCCCCCTTGGGGAGCGCTCCCCCGCCGGTTCGAAGGTAGAACGAGGGGAACCGCTTCTCGAGCGGTCCGTAGGTGACGGCGATCCTCCGCTGCGTCACGGCTTTCGGAGGGTGGGCGATGAACCGGATCGGTTCGTCGCGGAACCGGACGTTCTCGTCCCGGAGGTACCCGGTGAGGTAGGTGTTGATCGCGCCGCGCATCGGGATCGGATGCGAGACGACCCCGAACGCCGACTCCTCGCCGTAGAGGAGGTGGGCCGTGTCGGCCAGGTAGTCGAGGAGCGCGAGGTCGTGCTCGACCACGATCACGCTCTTCGTGTCCCCGAGGCGACGGAGGATACGGGCCACCTGGAGCCGGTGGACGATATCGAGGTAGCTCGAGGGCTCGTCGAACAGGTAGAGGTCGGCGTCGGTCGCGAGGGTCCGCGCGATCGCGACCAGCTGGAGCTCTCCGCCGGAGAGTTCGCTCAGCTTGAGTCCGGCCTTGGCGCCGAGCCCGACCTCCTCGAGCGTCGCGGGACCTCGGGGGCCGGCGGCCGCCACGTACTCCTGGGCGGTGACCGGTTCGTCCGCGAGCTTGTCGACGTACTGCGGCTTCATCGAGGCGCGAAGCTGCTTCCGCTCGATCCGCTGGAAATGGGTGGCGAGCTGCGTTCCCTTGAACCGGCGGATCGCCTCGGCCCAGCTGCCGGGGCGATTCCAGTCGCCCAGGTTCGGTACTTCGAAGCCCGCCAGCACGCGCAGCGCGGTGGACTTACCGATCCCGTTCTTCCCGAGCAGTCCCGTGATCCCCTTCACCGGGGGCAGCGGGAGGCGGTACAGCCGGAAGCCGTTGTACCCGTACCGGTGGACGATCTCCGCCTCGTCCGCCTCGGGGGTGTTGAGGATCTTGATCGCGTCGAACGGGCACTTGTGGATGCAGATGCCGCAGCCGATGCAGAGCGTCTCCGAGATGATCGGTTTGCCGGAGGGACCCTTGACAATGCACTCCTGGCCCATGCGGTTCACCGGGCAGTAGCCCGCGCACTCCCACTGGCACTCCGTCGGGTGGCACCGGTCGTCGAGGAGGATGGCGATCCGGGCCACGGTCTACTCCGCGAGGCTGTCCGAGAGTATCCGCCCGTCCTGCATGCGGAGGTGGCGTGCGGCCCGCGCAGCGACGTCGGGGTTGTGCGTGACGATGACGAGCGCGGCACCGCTCTCGCGGTGCGCCTCGACAAGAAGATCGAGGACCGCGTCCGCGTTCGTCCGGTCGAGCTCCCCCGTCGGCTCGTCCGCGAGCAGGAGCCCCGGACCGTTCGCGAGCGCCCGGGCAACGGCGGCCCGCTGCTCCTCCCCGCCCGAGAGCTCGTGCGGATACGCTCGAGCGCGCCCGGTGAGGCCCACCCGCTCGAGCAGCTCGGCGACGCGGGCAGCCCGCTCGGGCCCCGGCCGGCGCGCGGCGCGCAGCGGAAGCTCGACGTTCTCGGCGGCGGTCAAGGTCGGCAACAGATGGAACCGCTGGAAGATGAAGCCGACTCCCGAGAGGCGAAGACGCGCCCGCTCGCGCTCTGGCAAGGAGCCGGCAGCCGCTCCGTTCCACCGGACCGAACCCGAGGTCGGACTGTCGAGGAGCCCGAGCAGGTTGAGCAGAGTCGTCTTCCCGCACCCCGAGGGCCCTTCGATGGAAACGGAGGCGCCCGCGGCGATGGCGAACGAAACTCCATCGAGCGCCGTAACCGAGCCGATGGGGTACCGCTTCGTCACTTGCGTAAGTTCAACCATGGGCGGCTTCCCGGTGGTCATCGTAACGCCTCGGGGAGCGAGAACCTAAGCGCGCTTCGGGTAGCGGCAAGACTGAGGAGGGCGGCGAGGCCGAGCACAGCGGCCGCGAGCGTTCCCAGCTCGACCGGGTCGAAAACTGCAAGAGAGGCAACCGCGGCCACGCCCGCGGAGCCGTAGATGGCGAGCGCTCGGACCAACAGGATCCCCGCAAGGAGGCCGAGAACGACCCCACCTCCAGCGAGGACAAGTGCGGTGCGGGCAAACTCCGCTGCGAGCGATCGGGCGGGGAGGCCGAGCGCCCTCCGGATCGCGATCGAGCTCCGAAGGGCGTCGACGCGACGCACCAGCAGCACCCCCAGGAACACAAGCCCGATCGCGAGAGAGAAGGAGGAGAGGGCGAGGTAGAATCCCGTCAGCACGGACTCTGCGCGCTGGAGCGAAGCCACCTCCTGGCTGAGGGTGGAGACATCGTAGTACGGAACGAGCGACTGGATCGATTGGGCGACTTGCGCAACCGTGGTGGGGCTCGAGGAGGCGCTCCCCGAGAGCGCCACCTGGATCGTGTCGACGGCGTCGATGGCCGAGCCGTCCGACGCCTGCGCCTCCCCCGCCAGCAGCTGGAGGTCCGAGAGCGGCAGGATCGCCACGAACGCCCCGGTGGGACCGAGAAGGCTCGGCGGTACGCCGAAGGTACCGGTGACGTTGTACACGGTAGATTGGGAGCGGTTGCCGGTGACGGAGAGAGCGAGCCTCTCCCCCGTCGTCACCGATCGGGAGTTCGCGAACGGGGAGGAGACCAGCATCGAGTTCACGGCTGCGCCCGAGTAGCTCCCGTTCGCGAAATGGTGGAGGTCGGTCGGATCGCCGAGCGGAAGCGGGCTTGGGAAGAGACCCGACTCCTCGGGGGAGACGGTCGCGAGGAAGGCACCCGGCATGACACCCTCCGCGAGGAGCGGAGCTTGTCCTCCGCCGGGCAAGAAGACGGTCACCGGCAGGGAGAGGATCGGCGAAGCGGCCCGGACTTCTCGAAGCGCATCGATCTTGGTAGTGAGCCCATGCGCCCCCTCGACGCCGTGGAGCCCCGGCGCTCCGACCACGACCTGGAATCCCGATTGCTGCAGCGCTCGGAGCTCGTGCTGCGCTACGCCCCCGCCGACCGAGAGGAGGACTACGGGCAGTGCGACGGCGACTCCCACGGCCGCGATGGCGAGGAGCGTCTGGAAGCGAAGATGTCGGAGGCTGCGGCCCCGGCCGATCCCCCTCACGGCGCTCGGAGCTCCTCGGCAACCGGACGCCGCAGTGCTTGCACGATGGGGAGCACGGAAGCGAGAAGTCCGATCCCCACCGCCTCGAGAAGGGCCGTGGCCACCACGGCGCTGTTGAAAGCGACGAACGAAAAACTCGTGGGGAGCCCCGGGAGCAACCGTCGCAAGAAGTCGTTCAGCGCGACGGAGAGGAAGTACCCGAGGGGTACCCCGAGCCCTACGCCGAGACCGGAGAGCACGAGCCCCTCTTGGGCCACCGTGCTGCCAACCCAGCGCGGGGAGAAGCCAATCGCGCGAAGGAGGGCGATCTCCCGGCTCCGGTCGTCGACGCTCATCAGCAGCACCGTCGTGGTGAACAAGAACGCAACGAGCAACGCGACCGCACCGATGAGGGCTCCGAAAGTGCGGTACAGGTTCACGGCCGATTGCACCGCCCCGAGGACATCGCTTACCGTGAACACGGTTAGCCCCGAGAAAGCCCCGGAGAGCTTCGATTCGTCCGAGGCCGGGTTCGTGGGGTCGGTAAGGTGGATGAGGACGACCGAGGCGATGTCCCCCGCCACAGCGGTAGTCCCGGTCAGCTCTTGCAGGTCGGAGAGGTAGAAGAACGAGAGAAGCGCGGAGGGGACGAGCCAGAAGGGACCCGAGGTCCCCGCCACGCGGAACGGTGTAGCGTTCGCGTACCACCCCGCGAGCTGTGCAGGTCCCGACGGGGCCCGCGAGGAGGCCCAGAGAAGATCCCCAGGTCCGACTCGAAGCAAGTTCGCAAGCTGGGCGTCAAGCACGACGACCCGGCTCGAGGGACCGCGGTACGTGCCGTTCGCAAAGTGTGCGTCGGTACCGGTCGGGAAGCCGGAACCCGCAAGGAGGGTTGGAGTCTCGATCCCCACATTCCACTCGGGGACCCATCCGACCGCGCCGGCCCCCGTCGGGCCCCATCCGCCCGGCACAGCGTTGCCGTTCGGAGAGGCGTTGACGGCCCGGTAGAGAGAGCTGTTCGCGAAGACTACGTCGCCGACGAGCCACGGGCTCGCGCTTTCCACGTTAGGGTCGACCCGTTGCATCTGGGCGGGGAGAGCGTGCGCTCCCGGCACGGGGGGGAATCCACCGGAGCTCAACGAGGTGTTGGCGCTCGTGGCAAGAAGGTCGACCCCGCTGGACTGGGCGAGAGAGGTCGCACTCTGGTTGATGCCAGCGGAGAAGGCGAGCAGCACCGCGAGGAGCGCGACGGCGAGCGCGATCCCGATGGCGGTGAGCGCGCTCCGGCCCCGGGGCCGCCGGATCGCGTTCAGCGCGTACGGCACAACGCCCCGCCGCCGACGCCCTACCCGGCGGTCGGGTGGCGGAGCTCCCCGAGCGTCATGCGGTGCGAGGCGGTGACGTCGTACTTGTGGATCGACTCTTCGCTCACTGTCTCCGCGACCACGATCGTCTCCGAGGGAAGGTCGGCGAAGCGCGTGACAACTCCCGAGAGGAGGTCCCGCATCACGTCCTCCACGAACTTCGGGTTCCGGTGGGCGTTCAGGACCACCTGCGCCTCGTCGCGGCGTTTCAGGATGGCGTAGGTCGGACTAGATTGAGCGGACTCGATGGCGTCGAGGATCCGGTCGACCTCGACCTCCACTCCCAACGGGACCTCGAACAGGAGCCTCGTTCGGTTCCGCTGGTTGTGGGAAATGATCGGGAACGTGTCGAACGAGTGGTCCTTGAGGAGCGGGAACTCCCCTTCGAGGATCTCCCTCGCGGTCTCCATCGCGCAGGGACAGGCCGTCATGCCCACCGCCTCGGCACCGATGGTCCGGCGGATGGTGGGGTCGCCTCCGTTCGAGTCTCGGCTCGCGCGCGCGGCGGCGATCAGGAGGTAATCCTCGAAGCTACGGCGGGTCTCGGAGATCCCCCGCGACCGGAAGTACGTCCCCGTGGCCTCGACCTGGGCCTGGGTCGCATACTGGTGCCGGAGGAGGAGTTCCCGGGCGATCTGGTGGCACGCGGCCTCCAGGCTCTCGACCGGTGCCGTCGCCGTGTTGTCGATGACCTCGGCGAGGAGCTCCGCGTTCCGGGAGAGGTCGGAGCCCTTCCGGCTCGCGGGAAGGTCCACGTCGACGGAAAACGACGCGCTGATCGTCACGACGCGGTCCGGACGCTGGATGGCGAGCGGCTTCTTGATCCCGGTGACCCCCACGCGATGGAGGCCGAGCGAACCCGCCGTCGGGGTCATCGCATGAACGTCCTTCATGATTCTCCCGCGCACCGGACCCCCCTTTATCTGGCTTGCCGGAGCCGGTTACCCACCGGCTACCCCCCTCCGTCCGGACCCGCCCGGTTTCGCCGGAGTGGTCCGCGCCGGCTTCGGCAGCGCGGAATCAGGTCTTGGCACGCGCGGGCCGGACGAGGTCGGCGAGGATCGGGCCGTACGCCGCCCGAAGTGTGTCGGCGAGGGCGTCCGCTTTGAGGAGCATGAGACAACAGGCGTTCTTTCCTTCGGCCCACGAGAGCACCGCGAGCTTGTCCCCGGCCTTGATCCCCGCACGATCTCGAACCTCTTTCGGAAGCACCATCTGTCCGCGCGCGTCAACCCCGACGACCGCCGCCACCTGGCAGCAGCCCACCGCGGCCCGGCCGCAACAGGCCGATTCGCTCCCACAGCACTCCTCGCCGCAGCAACCATCGTCGCGCTTCGTCGCCTGCGTTCCAGTTCCCTTCCGCGGTTTCGCCATCGCCTTACCGGGCCTCCCATCTCATCTGAGTATTTAGCTTAATCAGAGTATTCTGATACTACAGCACATTCGGTTGCCTTCTTAGTCGAACGAACGCCCGGTCCCGCAGTACTCTCGGGGGTCCTACGGCGTGCGGGCGTGCGACACGCCGAGCGGTCCTCTCCGACGCAGGGCGACCCTCCCGCGGGCTGGGGAAGCGCCTCGTCCACAGCGCGACGTAGTCGTTATACTCGAACGGCGCCTGCTGCGGGCAATGAGCGAAGCGACGCCCTCCGCGACCCCGGCGGCCCCGGAAGCCGCGGCTGCACCGGCCCCTTCCCTCTCGTTCGGCGCGGGAGGGGTGTACGCCGAGCGCGAGGTCCAAATCAAGGAGAATCTCAAGAAGATCTACGACCCCGAGATCCCGATGAACATCGTCGACCTCGGACTCATCTACGCTCTAGACTGGAAGGGGGACGACCTCACGGTCCGTATGACGCTCACCGCGCCGGGCTGCCCCGTGGCGGGCATCCTCGCGGACGAGGTGAAGGGCGCGGTCGAGAAGGTCGGAGGTGTCCATTCCGCGGCGGTCGACATGGTCTGGGACCCGCCGTGGACCCCCGAGCGGATGACCGAGTTCGCGAAGCGCCAGTTCGGCTACCTGTAGGAGCCGGGGCGCGCTGGACCCGCGCGAGCGGTCCCTGCGAGAAATCGTGACAGAGCTCCTGTATCTGACCGAGGCGTACCTCGACCGGTTTACGGCCCGAGTGGCGGCGCCCGCCGACGGCGGGGTGGTGCTCGACCGTACGCTCTTCTATCCCGAGGGTGGCGGCCAACCTTCGGACACCGGCGAACTGCGGTCCGCTGCCGGGGAGCGCTGGACCGTGACCGGCGTTGAGAAAGGTCCCGCCGGACCGCTCCACCGTATCCAGGGCGTGGCCCCGCCCGCCGGCGCCGACGTAGAGGGTCACCTCGACTGGCCCGCAAGGTACCGGAACATGCGCTACCACACAGCGGTCCACTTGCTGAGCGGGGCGGCGTTCGCGAAGTTCGGCTCGGAGATCACGGGGAGTCAGATCTCCCCGGCGGGAGCTCGGCTCGACCTGGTCCTCCCCGAAGCGAGACGCGAGACCGCCGAGGAGCTTGTGCGCGAGGCAAACCGCCAGATCGCCTCCTCGCTGCCGGTCGCGGTGCGCTGGGTCGACGCCGCGGAGCTCGACCGAACCCCTTCGCTCGTTCGGGTTCGGCGGGACCTCGTGCCGGTGGGCGAGCGGCTCCGCCTCATCGACATCGTCGGCTTCGATGTCCAAGCGGACGGTGGCACGCACGTCCGGTCGACCGAGGAGGTCGGGGAGATCCGGTTCGAGCGGTTCGAGAACAAGGGGGCGCGGAACAAGCGACTCTACGTCACGCTCCCCGACCGATCCCCACCCGAGCTTTCGCCGCGGGGGGCGTGACCACCCCCGGAGAAGTCCGGTCATCATCCCCCCCCGAACCGTAGCTCCTCTGCCGGAAACGGCAGGAACAGAACATGGGAGACGATTGCGAAGGGGGAGAGGGACAGCGGGGATACGGGCCGATGGTCTGGACGGCCTACCGGGCCTACCAACAGCTGCTCGCGCAGAAGATCGCGAAGCGGTTCGAGGAGTCGGAAGGTCCGTGGATGGACAAGCTCGCGGGCAACCTCGTGGAGCTCGTGAACGCGCGATGGGAAGGCGGCCGAAAGGGTGAGACGAAGGAGAAGGAGATCCTCGCCAAGATCGACCAGCTCCTCGAGGAGTAGGCCGGGGGAAATGGGACGGATGATCGGACCGTACCCGCAACCCTCGGTCCCGATGCCGGGTCCCCCCGGACCCGGCGGCCGGTGGCCGACGCCACGTGGTTACCTCGGGGTACGCAGCGGGGTTTAAGCCCCCGGGCCGTGGACCGGGGCATGGAGGCGGGGACGACAGCGTTCGAGCTCGGCGGCGTCGAGCCAAGGCTCGACGACCGCATCCTTGCCTTCTTGAGCGGTGAGCCCGGCGAGATCACCTTCAACGGGATGCGACGGGCTCTCGCGGCCCACCCCGAGTCGCTCACCCGCGCCCTACGCCGCCTCTCGCGCGACGGTCGGGTGCTCCGCGAGACCCGCGGCTACCGACTGGGCATGCCGCCTGCGCTCGCCCCGACGGGAAAAGCGACAGTGCCAGGGTACGCCGAGCCTCGCCGCGCGCTCGTCGCCGAGGTGCGGTTGCCGCCGGCCGAGCCCGTGCCGGAGCTCCTCGGACGACTCGCCGGACGGTGGTTCGGGCAACTGCGCTGGGTCGGCACGTACGACCGGCCCAAGGAGCCGCTGCTCGTCTGGAGTCGCGCGGACGGCCGTGGCCAGCTCCTCCTGGGCCTTCGCCGCGGTCACCTCCGCGTCTACGCCGAGCCGCCGCCTTCCGCGCTCGCTCCGTCCGAGGGACGCGCCCTCGAGGAGGCGGCTCGGGAGCTCCTCTGGCATGCACTCGGGTTCCTCGCCTCGAGCCCGAACGGCTGGAGCCACGACACAACGGCCGCGCCCGGTACCAAGTCTCGCGAGAATCTGTCCAACTGACGGACTCCGTCCGCTCGCGCAGCGGCGGTCCTAGAATTCGGCCAACTTCTTCTGCGAGCGTTTCTGCTTGGGAGCAGGCGGGGGCTCGGGCGGTGTTGGAACCGGGGGCTGGGACGACTCCTTCTCGGCAGACTTGGGCGCAGAGTTCCGTCCCCGTCGGGCCTTCCCCGGCGCTGGCTTCGCCTCCACATGCTCCGCCTCGGCGGCGCTCCACTCCCGTGCGACCTCGGGGCTGTCGGGTGGGGCACCCAAGAGGTAGCCTAGCTCCTCCGGCGTGAGGGCGAGTTCCCGGATCGCGAGGCGGCGGAACCGGGAGGCGGTCGGTCCCGCGAACCCTGGCTCGCCCTGTTCAAACATTAGGAAGTAGAGGGCGAGGTACTCGCTGTTCGCCCGTCGGCGCGAACTGTGCACCGCACGACCGAGCTTGCCGAGGAGGCTCTGACGGAGCGCACGCGAGATCCGCATCTGCCCCATCTGTCCGAGAAAGCTAGGGAATCCCGCCCGCAACGGCATCGCGCTTGGCGGTCGGTCGAGCGCGATCGATACCCCACCAGTGAGGAGCTCGGAGCCGTAGCTCCACAGCCCGAAATGGCGGCTTCGACGGGCCAAGGCGAGCAGACGCTCTGCGCGCGCGACCGTCTCGAGCGCCTCGAGCCTCCGGGTCGGGTCTCGGGTCGCGTGGGGAGCGTTCTCTTCGACCCACGGGAGCAGGTCGTCCGGTGGGGCATCGATCTCGTTCCGTATCTCGATCGAGCGCCGCCAGTGCGGGGCGGAGAGCACTTTCGAGATGTACTCCTCGATCTCGGTCGACCGGTCCCTCCCCGCGAGCACCGAGAGCTGCATCGGCCCGGGAGGCAACGGCGCAACCGCTTCGACATCCGTGAGGGCGGCCCGCAAGTCCCCGCCGCTCCGGGCCACGATCACGTCCACCGCGTCCGTGCCGAGGGCCAGCCGCTCGGCCGCGATGATCTCCTCGAGTCGCCGACGGAGGTCGGCGGCGGGAACTGGGGTGAAACGGACCCGGACGACCCCGGACCGGAAGATCGGTGAGTAGCGGGTGAGCGTCGAAGGATCGTTGACCGTGATCGCGACCGGCTGAAGGGTCGTCCGGACCAGCGCGGCGATGGCTCCCAGCCCGCCCCGGTCCGAGAGGTCGTTCGGGCTTCCCGCGTCCTCCCAGTCGGCAAGGTCCCTTCTCGCCGCCGACAAACGCGTCCAGGCACCTCGGCCTGCCGTGAGCGGCACCTCGTTCCAGCCCTCGAACGCCGGAGGAGCCCCTGCCGCACCGAGCCCCCAGGCTGCGGCGAGCGCCACGGTCGTCCCGTAGCGTGCCTGGAGGAACTCGCGGAGCGGGCGCTTCGGGGCCTTCCTGGCCGCGCCTTCGACGGCCCGGCCCGAGAGGCAGTCCGCTTCGTCGAGGAGGATGAGCGTGCGCCCGCCTTCGCGAACGCGGCGGAACTTTCCGTCGTCGGTGAACCCCCCGGACAACGAGGCGCGCCCGGCCACCGCCTCGATGGCGCTCTTGTTCCGCGCCTCCGAGGCGTTCATCTCCACGACGGACCACCCTCGTTCCCGCGCGAGGGCCCACGCCGCGGTGGTCTTGCCGAGACCCGGAGCTCCTTCTAGAAGCACCGCCCGGAGTCGCGGAGGCCCCGATCCGATCTCCCAGGTGTCGGCCCACCGCCGTAGAGCGTCGACGGCGCGCGGATTTCCCACCACGCCGCTCAGCCGGTCGGGTCGGTACCGCTCCGTCAGCGGGCGCCGGTCCATGGACTGCGCGAGAGCCACGGCCTCCGAACCCCGCCAGGGGCATAACTCGCGTGGCCGGCTCGTGCGCCGCGGGCGGGGTTAAGGTCGGTGGGGGTTCACGAACTCGTGGAGTTCCGCCGCATCCCCGGAATCCCGGCGCCCGTTTCGGTGGTCGGGTTTTCGGTCGAGTCTCCGGCGTCCAGCGGCGTTCTGGCGATTCGGATTGGACTTCTCGAGCATGCGATCCGACAGGGGGTCAATCTTCTCGACCTAACCCGGAGCCGGGAGCCGGAGGCGGCCGAGGCCCTGGTGGGTAGCCTGCGCTCGCCGCCCCCGAATCTCGTCGTCCTCTCTCGGCTCTCTCGGGAACCGTTCGCCGGTGGAAGCGAACGGTGGTCCGAGGATCGTCTGCGCAGCCTGCTCGGGGCTGTGGCGGGACGGTTGCGCCGGCCGCATCTCGAGCTCCTCGTACTCGACCACTCCGAGTATCAGGAGGCGAGCCGGGCCGGCGCGACTTCCACCCTCGATAAGCTCGTCCGGGAAGGGGCCCTGGGAGGGCTTGCTGTCCGACTCTCGTACGGCGACCCAGACCCCCGAGAGCTAGAGACGCTTCTCGCCGGGAACGTCAGAACCTTCCTTTGCCCCTGGGGTCTCCTCGAGCGAGGGGCAGAACACGGGCTTCTCCCTCGGTTTGGCTCCGCGAGCGCGTGCCTCCTCGCCGTCGATCCCCACGCGGACGGGGCGCTAGACGGACGCCGGGCCCTCGCCTCGCCGCTCGATCGGGCGCCCGGGGAGCGTCCCGTCGATCTGGCGGAGCTCCGTCGTCAGCTGGGGCCGGTCCTCGCGCTCGGATTCCTGACGGCGGAACGCCGGAGGACCCTCGTGGAGGCTGCGGTCCGGTTCGCGCTCGAGCCGCCCGAGGTCTCCGCGGTCCTGTGTCCGCTCGTCGACCCGAAGCTCACGGAAGCGATCTGCGGGTACGAACGATCCGAACCGTTCACCCCCTCCGAACGCGAACGGCTCGGCTTGCGGCCGGCACCGGCGCCCGCCTAAGCGACGAGGCCGGCTGCCGGTTCGCGCTCGCGTCGAGGGCGGCCCGACGGCCTAGTGCTCGTCGATATCGAAGTAGATCTTGACGGTCGCCTTGTACTCGGAGATCTTCTGCTCCTTGATCTGTCCCTCGAGTTCGACGACCCGGAACCAGCGAAGGTTCCGAACGGTCTTTGCCGCGACCTCCACCGCGTTCTTGCTGGCGGCGGCGAACCCGGTCGACGATGTCCCTACCACTTCCGAGAGGAGGGGGCCTATTTCGCGGTGCTGGGGGGATGT
Source organism: Thermoplasmata archaeon (assembly GCA_022750125.1). Taxonomy (GTDB): domain Archaea; phylum Thermoplasmatota; class Thermoplasmata; order Lutacidiplasmatales; family UBA184; genus JAKIVR01. Next base: position 3,562 of record JAKIWH010000016.1, on the reverse strand, counting down.
GCTTGCCGTCCGAGTTCGTGAGTCAAGGACGAGCGAGGCAGCCAGCAGCACCGGTGAGGCGAAGGTCGGACGACCGGCCATCGAAGGGGAGCGCGTCTCGGGGCGCTACTCTACCCGACCGTTCTATAGAGGGGGAGGGAATCGCTCCGCATGGTCCTCCGACATCCCCCTCGCGAGCGTAACCGTCCGGTCGCCAACCTCTCCTCGTTGCTCGTCCTGTTTGTTGCCCTAGTTGTGGGCGCGAGCGGCATCACCGCGGTAAGCACCTTTGGCTCGCACTCTCGTCCTTACCCAGCTTCCACGCCCGGAATCCATCAGCTCCGCGTCTCGGCTCCGCGCGCGGCAAGCCCTCATGCGATGACGCACTACTCCGAAACCTTCACAGCTCCGACTTCCCCCGGGGGCTACCTCTGGTCGAACCTCTCCGCGTCGTTGTCGATAGCGCCCTCCGCTCGCGTCCCGGCGATGGCATGGGACGCCGCCGACGGCTACGTTCTCCTCTTCGGTGGGTTGCTGATCTCGGGTGCCCACCTCACGGACACCTGGATATTCGCGAACGGAACCTGGACCAACATCACGGGGCAAGTGACCGGCGCCCCGCCGGCCCTACTCCTCCCAATCCTCGCCTACGACCCGACCTCGACCGCCGTCGTCCTCTACGGGCAGCTCGCGAGCGGAGCTCTCACGACCGTGACCTGGACCTACCATAGCAAGGTCTGGACCAACGTGACGGCGACCGCGGGAACCGAGCCGAGCCCTCGGACCAACGTCGCCTTCACCCAGGACTCGACGGATACCGGACTGCTCCTATTCGGAGGCCGCCCCTCGGGCGCGTCCGGCATCCTCACAGACACGTGGACCTACAAGACCAATCACTGGACAAACATCACGGCGACCGCAGGTTGGTCGTTCGGTGGCGTGGCGACTCCTACCGCCTCGGATGATCCTCCTGACCACGGGGTGCTGATGTTCGGGTTCAACCTCATCAACAGCACGACCGTGCACCCGGCGACCTACCTGTACACGGCGGGGAACTGGCAGAATCTGACGGCCTCGATCCCGGTCCAGCCGACCGTCGGCCTCTATCCTCAGTCCCAGTACTTTTCGTCCCTCCGGTCGGTCGTCGTCTACCAACCGGACTTCGTGACCAAGGCCGGCGGCATCGGCTTCTTTGGAACCACCATCGCCTTCGCGGGCGGAGCGTGGACGAACCTCACGCTCCTCGTCGCGGGTCCCCCCGGCATCGGATTCGTCGGCGCTGTCTCCGCGATCGGGGGTGGCGCGGGCATGCTCGGATTTGGCGGACTGCTCGCCAACGGTCAGTACGCGAGCTACACATGGATCTTCTCCGGAACGCCCAGCGTGAGCGCGAACGCCTCCCGCACAATCGTGGACGCCGGCGGCACGGTGTCGTTCACGGGGAGCGCCTCCGGCGGTGCGACTCCGCTCGTCACCCACTGGAACTTCGGGGACGGGGCTAATTCGAGCCTGCTCTCACCGTCCCACGCCTTCGGCAGCTCGGGGATCCATCTCGTCACCCTCACGGCTACCGAC
>JAKIWH010000016.1:0-1998 GCA_022750125.1 Thermoplasmata archaeon | reverse complement strand
CCGCATCGGTGGCGGTCGAGGTGAACCCAGCCCTCGCCTCGAGCGTGATCGCGCTCCCGAACCCAAGCACCGTGGGCTCCTCCGTCGGCCTTGTGGCCCAGGTGAGCGGCGGAACGGCTCCGTACAGCTACCATTGGGCCCTAGGGGACAGCAGCTCAGCGACGACCGCAAGCGTGACCCACGCGTACTCGAGGGCGGGCAACTACAGTGTGACGCTGAATGTCACCGATGCGTTGGGCACCTCCGTCAGTTCGAGCACGACCGTCGCCGTGAACCGCAACGCCACTACCGGAGCTCCGCCCGCGAGTTCAGGTAGCTCGAGCGTGAGCCTAACCTCCGGCACCGGCCTCTACCTTCTCCTGGGAATCCTCCTGCTCGGCATCGTCGTGGTCGCTCTCGCCGTCATGCTCGCACGACGCCCCAAGAGCCCCCCTGGTCCCCCGGCGGCCTACGCGACCGGACCAGGCGGGGTTCCACCCGCGGCTGGCCAAGGAGCGGGTCCTCCGCCGTCCGCTGGCGCGTAGGGCAGTTCAAGTTCAATCCTCGCCGCGCGCGTCGCCGCGTTGCCCATCGCCCGTCGGAGTTTCGGGGCCGGGCGGGCGGCGAGACAAGATCGGGTAGCGCAGCGAAGTACGCGTCCTCCTACCTCGACGTGGAACCATGAATCTATAACCCGGTGGTCGATGAAATCGCATGGTCCGCTCCGGCGCCACCGCGATCTCGCTCTCGTTGATCTCTGGCTTGGTAGTCGTTGTACTGCTGGGGTCCTCCGGATTCGGCGGCCTCGTTCACGGCGGCTCCAGCCTAACGTTGCCTTCACCGGCACGCTCGCCCACTTCTGCCGCAGCTCACGCCAGCCTTGAGATCCAGAGTGCCCAACGCTCTCTCGGAATCCACGCGGGGGCCGGGTCGAACGGCGGCTACACCTGGACGAACATCACCGCCATCGTGTCTGGCGGGCCCTCTCCACGCATCGGTGCCGTGATGGCCTGGGACGCTGCGGACGGCTACGTTCTTCTGTATGGGGGGGAGAACGCGCACAGCACCGTGGTCGGCGATACCTGGAGTTACCAGAACGGGAGCTGGACCAACCTCACCGCGACGGTCTCCGGCACTCCGCCTCCCTTGGCGGTCGCCTCGCTGGCCTACGACCCCACCTCCCACCGCACGATCCTGTTCAGCGGCATCACGAGCGGAGGCGTCGGTCCGATCGAGGTCACATGGGCCTACCACAACCGTACCTGGACCAACGTGACCGCAAGCGCCGGCACACCTCCCTCGCCGCGGGTGTTCGAGGCCATGGTCACCGACACCACGGACGCCCAGGTCCTTCTCTTCTCAGGGAGCCTGACGGGCTCTGCCCCCTGGGATCACGACACGTGGAGCTACAAGGGCGGAACCTGGACCAACATCACCGGCGCGGCCGGCTACTCCTTCGGGAACCTGCTCTATCCGGTCGGGAGCGACGATCCCGCGGACCACGGCGTCCTCGCGTTCGCACTCTACATCCAGGGCCCGGGTGCTGCGAGCGCCACGTTGCTCTACTCTTCCGGAGTCTGGCGCAATGTGAGCGCGACGATTACCCACCCGTCGCCCCTCGAACTCTACGCGTGTGCGGGCTACCTTGCGTCGATCTCCTCCGTCGTGAGCTATGCGGGAGTTGCGCTGAACCGCACGGCGAACGGCGTGCTCTATTCCACTACCGCGGAGTACAACGCAAGCTCCTGGTCGAACGTGAGCGCGTTCGCTGCCGGGCCACCCGACCAACGCGTCTTGATCTCCTGCGCGATCGACGGGCTGGACTCGAGCTTCCTCGTGTTCGGGGGAAGTGTCCCGGGGGGATCGTCGGGCTCGAGCTGGCTCCTCTCCGCCCCGCCCAGGGTCACCGCCTCCGCTAACCACCTCGTCTCGGACCAGGGCACGTCTGTCTCCTTCACCGGCTCCGTCTCCGAGGGCGCCGCCCCCTACACCTACCACTGGAGCTTCGGCGACGGCTCG
>JAKIWH010000095.1 GCA_022750125.1 Thermoplasmata archaeon | reverse complement strand
CGAAGTTCGAGAAGGGTCAGATGGAGGCGAACCAGCCTGGGATCGGACGGTTCGAGTAAGGGCGGAGCGTCGCGTCGGACACCTACCGGTACTGACTACCGGCGCCCAGGCGACGCCCCGGAACACCGGCCGATCGGGTAAGTACCATGCGATCGAGCAAGCTGACGCCGCAGGAGTTTGGCCCGGGTGAGCGGCTTTCAGCGTCACGCAGCGTAAGCGCCGCCGGCGCGTACCCAACCGACGGAGCCCGAGGAAAATCTCATCGCGCCGGCTCGAGAGTACTAGAAGTCTATAACCCCCCACGCCACCACCCCCCCGTCCTTGTCGAACCCCGGGTCTCAGGGAGCGCCACTGGAATCTCTCGACTCGAGGGAGACCGGACGCGTTTCCTTGCAGGTCATCGCATGAGCGGAGTGCATTTCGCCGGCCCGGGAGACCCCGTTCGATCTACGCGGTCTCGAAGGATTGCGCTCGTCGCAATCGCGGCCGCACTGTTCCTCGCCCCTGCCCTCCTCCTCACGGGCTCTGCGTCCTCCGTCCCCTCTTCGCCCCTCTCCCACGTCCACCCAAGCCTTGCGCGGAGTGCGCTCGCCCTCCCGCTCGGGAACTCCACCTGCTACGACCTGAACAAGACCGTTTGCGTGCAGGTTGTGCCGCCCGCGACCGGCGTCCCGCCGTCTCCCAACATCATCCCGAGCCCGGGGAACCGAAGTTCCGCGGTGCTCCCGAACGCGACGGACTCGATCCAGCTCTACATCCGAGCGACGTGGAACATCGTCTATCCGGGTGCGGTGAACGTGGGACCCCACGCCCCCATCGCCCTCAACGTCACGGGAGTCCTCTGGAACGGCGACCCGTACTACGCGACGTTCGACCACTCCATCTGGAACTCGCGCAGCTCTACCGACCCGTACTACCAGCTCGTGCCGAACGCGCCCGTGAACGTCACCTGGCCGTACGTCTGGCAAGTCACCTTCTGGAACCGGAGTTCCGTCGGAACCCCGACGTGGTTCGCCGGGATGAGCATCAACTGGTGGATCTACCTCGTCACGCGGGGCACGGGCAACACCTACTTCGGCTGGTCGAGCCCCTCGTTCAGCTACACGGTCGCAGGGGCGTGGCCGAGCTCCCCGTACCCTGCGGCGCTCCAGTACGGCGGGGCGAACGCCTCGGCGACGGACTTGAGCATCCGGCAAGTGCCACTCCAACCCAACTGGAACGACACGGTTCGCATCACCCTCTCCACGACGTCGGCGGACCTCCTCACGCGCGCCACGATCGGGGCGACAAGCCTCTACGTGCAGGAGAAGCTCGCGAACGGCGCGCCGTACCAGAGCGGGACCTTCAACTTCCCCGTGCAGATCACCGGTACGCAAGGGGCGAGCGTCACCACCGTCGCCATCCCTGCCGCCTTCTCCCAGATCTCAGGGGTTCAGGTGTCGTACTGGATCACGTCGAGCGATACGGCGCTCAACGAGATCGATCAGATCACGACCCCGCTGTTCTCCTACACCATCCACGATAACGGTAGCTTCCAGAACGGGCAGTTCGCGAACGACCTCCTCCTCACGACGACACCGACCGATGTCGAGCTGGGCGGCCCACCCACCCCCGTCGTCGCGCCGGGGCAGAACGTCACGATCACCATCCAGAGCCGGAACGCGGGCGCGTCGATCCTCACCGCCGTCGTCGACTACACGTTCACCTACAACACGACGGGCGAGGTCGCCCAGGGTCAGGTCGCGTTCCTCCGGAACAACTCCACCACGATGCACGCGGTGCTCCCGCCGTTCCCGTTGGGCTCGCTCGTGAGCTTCACGGTGCTTGCTTGGGACTATCAGATGCTGCTCGATGTCTCGCACGTCTACACGTTCGAGACGCCGACGCTAACGATCATCGTGCCCGAGATCCCGCTCAACCTCACCTTCTTCACGGTGTTCGTCTACGACAACTCGAGCGGGACCTGGGTGAACGGGGCCACCGTTCAGATCCAGGACCCCACCTCGTACGTGAACTCGGTCAGCACCACCCAGTTCGGGATCGCCTATCCGAACGAGACCCTCTCCCGCTGGACCCCGCTTCTCGTCCCGGCGAACGTCACCTACAACATCTCCGTCCTCGACCGGTCCTTCGTCCCACCCGGGGGCCTGGCGGCGGGCCTGATCTCGGTGAACCTCTACGCGACGCACGCGATGTCGAACCAGGGCACGCTCGCCCAGACCGACACCTACACGGTGATCCAGGAGGGCCCTTCGATTTTCTTCTACCTTAACACAAGTGCGCCGGGGCCGCTCTTCTCACCGGCCTCGGGGACGGTGGTGCCCCTCTCCGCCGTGTTCGGACTCGCGGGAGCGTTCCTCGGTGCCGTCCTCATCGTCCCGTGGTGGCTCAACATCCAAGCCCGCCGTAAGGCGGAGGAGAAGCGGGTCACGCTATGAGGGCCCTTAGCGCGCACTCCACGATCCGGGCGTTCGCGCTCGCTTCGGTGGTGCTGCTCTCGTCCCTCGCCGCGAGCGGGCTCGCCGCCGCTGCCTCACCGAGCGCCACCCACCCACCGACGTCGCTTCTCGGAAGCCACACCGCCCCAAGTGCGGCCCCGCCGCGGGTCCCCGCGCATTCGACATCGACGTCGCTCGGCAGCGCGCACCCCCACTGGTCGGGGAACCGGTTCTTCAGCGACGTCAACGTGACGTTCACGATCCCCGGTGTCTTGCCGAACCCGGACTGGAACTTCACCCCCACTCCCAACATCAACAGCGTCCCCCAGTGGGCGAACGGGTTCTGGATGAACCTCACGACGGACGTGCCGATCAGTTACGCCATCGTGACGATCTGGGGCTACACGCAGTACCCTGCGGCCGGACAGCAGGCGAACTTGAGCCAGTACAGCCCCAACGCCCCCCGGGGGGTCCCGATGCTCCTGAACCCTGGGACCCACAACCGCACGGCCACCTTCTACTTCAACGACTACAAGAATTTCTGGCCGGGGTCGGTCGTCTTCTTCAACCTGACCGTCGTCTCCATCGCCGCGACCCCGAACGAGATCTTCTCGACCGAGGCCGCGTACTATCCCTACCCGGGGACGAACGACCTCTACACCTGGCAGTTCATCGTGGCAAGCCCGTGGCAGTCGAACGTCTTCGCGAACAACATCCACGTGAGCTCCACGCCGGACGTGTTCTCCACCCCCGCCTACACCCCGAACCCGTTCCAGACGATCATCGTGAGCCTCTCGGCGTTCAACCAGAGCGGGGGACCTCCGAGCCCGATCCCCGCCGCCATCGGCAACGTCTGTGTGATCTCACCGAGCACGGTGAAGGGCGGCCCGCCGCTCTCCAACTGCGTCTCGTACGACTTCGCCCCGTGGAACTCGACGGTAATGTCGTTGCCCGCCCTCGGTCCGTATCCCGGGGACAACCTCACCTTCACCTTCGAGGCTTGGCTCCCGTGGCAGGGGATCAACCACGCGATCGACCCGATCTACTCGAACCTCTCCTACAACTTCACGTGGTCCAAGAACGGGCAGTGGTGGCACCAGAGCCAGGGGCTGCTTGCGAACGCGGGGCTCACGAGCTTCCCGAGCGTGCTCACACCGGGGCTCACCATCCTCCCCACGGCCACGCCCGTGAACATCTCCATCGTCTCTCCGACCGAGAACGTCACGATCGGCTCCGCTGAAGTGAGCTACCGGTTCAACGACACCACGGGCCTCCACTCGGGGGTGCTACCGTTCTCGACGATCACCACGAACTACTCGTACGTGCTCATCCCGGGGCTGCCGAAGGGTGGGACGCTCACCTTCTACGTCATTGCGAAGGATGTGTACGGAAACCCCGTGAGCACAGGAAACTATAGCTACCGCGAGCGGGGACCGCTCGCGAACCCCGCGAGCTCCTCGGGGAGCTTCTTCTTCGAAGGGCTCGACGTCGCAGGTGGCGGGCTTGTGCCGTACCTCAATTTCACCCTCTCGAACGCGACGTGGACGGAGTCGGGCACCGGCACCTCCCTCGGCTTCGGTGCGCCGTTCACCCCCGGCGTGAAGCCGTACCCCACCTACATCCGTCTCGCCTACGGGTTCTACACGATCACCGTGAAGGCGTTCGGACAGGTGCAGAACGCGACCATCCAGATCAGCTCCCCCACGCCCCAGACCGTCCTGTTCTACTTCGCGAGCAGCGCCATCCCGCCGACCGCCACCTCCAGCTACCCCACCTTCACCGTCGGCGCCGTCGCCGGCGTGGCAGGGGCAGCACTCGCCTTCTTCTTCATCGGGCCCTGGTTCCAGGCCCGGCGGAAGAAGGCCGAAGAGGAGCAGAAGCGAGTCACCCTATGACGATCCGGACCGAACGAGGAAAAAGATGAGCACAGGGAACGCCCCCGGTGAGAAGCCCAAGTCGACCTCGACCGTACCGAGCCCCCCGAAGGCGCCGGTGCCCGCGGGTGTCGGGGTCGTAGCTCCGGCGCCTTCGATGGCGACCTCGACTCCCTCCACGCCCCTCTCCCCTGCCCCTCCGAGCCCTCCCAAGCCCTCCGCCGCCGCCACGCCGGCGAAGCCGGCCGCGCCGCGGCCTGCCGGGGTCCGCCCCGCGGGCGCCGTCCGACCTGCGGGAGCCCGCCCTGCCGCGCGTCCCGCCGGGACGCCCGGGGCGCTCGCGAAGCCTCGGACCTCGACGGCCATACGGCCACAGACCCAGACGAAGAGCCCGGCGGTCCCGACCCGCACCCGCCCCCCGACGGCCGGCGCCCTCGTTCCGCCCCCCGGCGCACCGGGGCGGAAGATGTTCTGGGTGCTGTTCGTCGTCGGACTCTTGCTCATCGGAACCGGAGCGGGGCTCTGGGCGACCTTCTACTCGAACGTCGCGGACGCGAAGACCGCAGCCCAGTTCCTGAGCGACAACGGCGCTCAGTTCATCCCCGGCAACCCCGCCGTCCATGCCGTCGAGCTCACCGCGGGCTCCCTCAAGGTGGGCCAGTCCGTCATGATCAAGGACAAGGTGGCTAGCTCCGTCTACAACGCCTCCGCCGGCGTGACGCTCTTGAGCTTCTCCTCGATCGCGGGCGAGGACTCGTCCCCGCGCGCCGCGCAATCTCCTATCGCTCAGGCGCTCTTCGGCACGGTCCAGGGTCACATCGACTGGCTCACCCCGGGCACCCAGGTCGTGATGAGTTTCACGATCGTCCGCGCCCAGCTGCCGGGCGGGCCGTACAGCTCGACGAGCTACCTCACGATCGACGCCGCCGCCGATGCGACCCACACCTCGCTCGCGCCGGGCGGGCCGACGGGGTTCGCGGCCGCCGCGATCAGCCCCAACTACTTCGAACCGAACCCGAACGTCCAGTACGACGGTCTGTTCTACTTCCTGATGGCCGTGGGCGCGGTGCTCGTCATCCTCTCGGTGCTGTGGCCCGCGAAGGTGGAGCGGTGGTTCCGGTCGCAGACGAAGGACCCGCGCCACCTCGTGGTCGGGCTCACCGGCATCACGGCGCTCTTGGGCTCGTTCTTCATGCCGTTCTACCCGTGGCCGATCGCGTTCCTCATCGCGGGGGTCGTGATGCTCACCGCCTGGAAGTTCCCGCAGCTCTCGCTGCTCGTCCTCGTGCTGTTCGTGGTGCCCGAGGTAGCGTACCAGAGCGGGACGCTCGGGTTCCTGTTCCTGTTCGCGGTGCTGCCGGTGCTGTTCGCGGCGCTCATCGACTGGAGGTTCGGCCTGGGCGCGCTGCTCACCCTCTTCCTCGCCCCGATCGGGCTCTCGTTCATCGGTCCCATCTTCATCGCGCTCGTCTTCTCGCTCTATCTCGGGATCGCGGTCGCGGTCGTCGGAGGGCTCCTCATCACGCTCTTCGTCACGCTCGGGAACTTCCCGATCCTCGGATTCCTCACGGGCCCGGGGGCCTCGAGCTCCCCGAGCCTTGTCTCGGGGCATTCGGCCGCGTTCCTGCCGGCGCTCCCGATGGAGCATGCGTTCACCTTCAACTCGATCGGGAACGCCTACCTCAACCTCCTGAACCCGAACTTCCAGGTGCTCGCGGCGGGCAGCACGGGGATCGGCGGGCTCGCGATCCCGCTCGCGCAGATCGCGGCCTGGTGCTTCGTGGCCTGGCTCGTCACCTGGTGGCTCAAGGACCGCGAGCGGCAGACCTACCCGAACCTGATCACGAGCTCCGCCATCTCGGGCGCGATCCTCGCCGCCGTGACGGCGGGCGGCATCGCGGCGTTCAACTACACGAGCTGGGCGGCCCTCTCGGTGATCCTGATCATCCCGGCGACCGTGACCGCGGTCGCGGGGGCGCTCGTCCTACGGGACGTCTTCGAGGCGTACTTCACCTCCCGGCTCGGCGCGAGCTCCGTCGTAACCCGCGTCGCCGAGATGAAGGGGCTCCAGAAGGTCACCTTCGAGATGGTGGGCGGCCTGCACGACGTGAAGGCCGAC
>JAKIWH010000094.1 GCA_022750125.1 Thermoplasmata archaeon | reverse complement strand
ACCCTTGACTTTAGATAGGTCGAAGTTCCTCCTCATCTGTCGGAGTTGGCATGTTCTGTCCCCGAAGCGCCGAGGAAAGTCTGTCGCGACAATCTCCGGCTCGTGTCGGGAATCACCCATGAGGCGGGGGGCCAGGGAGGAGCTCGAACAGAGGACCCAGGACATCGACCGCGAACGCCCGGAGTGGAACGCGCGGGAGATCGAGGAGGAGCTCTCGTCGAGGGCGAGCGTGGCCTACGGAGCGTGGGTCGAGGAGACCCCCGAGCTCACCTCGAGGTTGCGGGCGGTACAGCGCTGGCGAGGAGCAGGGGCCCGAGGGCTCGAGGCCAAGCGGGCCCAGCTTCTGTTTCCGTACGCCTGGCCGCTCGGGGAGCGGCAGCGGGCGGAGCTCGAGCCCGCGTACACTCCTTCGAGCCGCCCTACGAGCGGCTCCTGGCGGCTCTTCCTGTACAACTGCGGCCCCGACGTCCTCCGCGAGCTCCGGATTCAGCTCGATGGCTCGGACGTTGGGTACTCACCGTTTCTGGGGACGGGACGGTTCGCTGAGGTGAAGTGGCAGGCGGTCGAGCCGATCAAGCGCCGGTTGCTCGAGGAGAGCCCCGACCCGGTGAGCACCCACGCGCTCGACGTAGAGTTCGTCCTAGCGAAAGGGACGCGTCGGGGCACGCTGGGGGGGACGCTCCAGCTCGACGCGCGTCAAGGCTGGGTGGGGTTCGATGCGGGGGATGGGCGCGTGAAGGAGATCGAGTAGCTCAGCTCTCCGGAGGTTGCGGCGGGTACTGCTCGGCGATAGCCCTAGCGTCCTCGGCGCGCTGCGAAACGAGTGGCGGCGGCCGACCGAAGACGTTCCGCCGAAGGAACAACCCAAGAAACACGGCGATCCCTCCGAGCCCGACGAGCGTGATCCCGGCGAGCGTTCCCGCGATCATCGCGAGGGCGTTCGGAGGTGGGAGAGGGACGATGGTGGAACTCTGCGTAGAGGCCGCGATCGACGTCGCGGAGCTCACGGCGCTCGTGAAGTCCACCGTGTAGGGGTAGCTAGGAACGCCCTGGGTGCTCCAACTGCCCCGAGAGACGTTGGCCCAGCTGTCGATCTTCGTCCAGGGTGACTTGCACGCAACGCACGGAGCATACAGGGTAGCGCTCACCACGGTCGAGGAAGACCAGCTGATCGAGAAGCTGCCGTTGAGCCCCCAGAGAAACGGGGAATCGTACTGGCCCTGGGGTGGAAGGGACCAGGACCACTGCACTGTGGAGCTCTCGGTCCGAGAGGAGGCGGCCGGCTCACCCAGCGACGCACCCACCGTGACAGCGCCGAGAGCGAGGAAGGCGATGCCTACGGCGACGAGTCCGGGGCGCATCCCGTGCTCAGACGCCGCAGAGAGTAAATACGGTCCGCTCGGGAAGCATCCGTCGTTGCACCAACCCAGGCGCGTGTAGGGAACAGTAAATAGACTCGGATGTCATGTCTAGGTGTGGCACGCTCCCCAGAACCGGGAGGGGGCTCCGCTTCGCTCCCGGAGGTAACCTCGCAGCGCACCTGCCCGATGTGCGCGAGTCCCCACCGGATCCGCGATGAGGCGATCGGTGAGGTGCATTGCGCCGATTGCGGGCTGGTGCTGAGCGAAAACGAGCTTGTCACTCCCATTCCTGCGGCGCGGGAAGGCGGCCAGGCGGACGGGAGCGGACGCGGGATCGGTCCGTTCGTCCCCCGCGGTACCAGCGGTCGGCGCTTGCTCGGCTCCACCCTGAACGGTTCTCGTGACGGTCAGGGCCGGCGGCTCGGCTGGCAGCGGCGCTACGAGTTTCAACACCTCCGGCGCGTCATGCAGCGGCAGACCACCCGCGGCGCAGACGGGATGCTCGAACGTTCCCAGGCCCGTGGAGCGATCCAGCAAGCCGCGAACGGCCTGGGATTGCCTCCCCTGGTGGCCACCGAGGCCGAACGGCTCATCCGAGAAGCGACCCCCCGCGCGATCCTGCGGGGTCGAAGCCTCCCCGCGTGCGTGGGCGCCGCAGTCTACGCCGCGTGCAGGTCCTACTCGATCCCGCGGACCCTAGGGGAGGTTGCGCGCGCGGTGGGCGCCCGACGCTCGGAAGTGGGCCGCGCGTTCAAGGTGCTGCACCGAGGGCTGGGTCTCGCTGCTCCCTCGGTGAATTCGCACGCGTTCCTCGCCCGGTACGCCGAAGAGCTCGCGCTCTCCCAGGGAGTGCGTTCCACCGTTGAGGAGATGCTCGAAGTCTCCCAGCAGGACCCCGAGCTCTCGGGGCTGCCCGCCCACGGGCTGGTGGCCGCCATGATCTATCTCGCGGCCGACCGGGGCGGAGAGCACCGCTCCCGAGCCCAGGTTGCGCGCGTCAGCGCCGTCACCGAGGTGACGCTCCGCTCCACGGGCCGGATCCTCGAGCGGCTCATGGGACGCCACAAGGTCCCGTAGGTCGGCCCTTTCGGGCCAACGCGGGCTACTTCGTCAGGTAGTAGCCGGCGGCCTTTTCACGGACCTTCCGACGGCAGAAGCCCTTCGCCTGTAGCTCTTGGAGCGCGTTCAGGACCATGTTCTTTGGGAGCCTGGCGCTCTGGGTGATCCGCTCCGCCGTCCCCATCTTTTCCTCGGAGAGGAACGCTTGATCCTTCATCGCCTTGTACACCTTGACCCCGTTCGGGCTCAGTTCGTCTTCGAGGGCCACGGTCTCCTTTCTCCCGGCCGTCGGAGCGGGCGCCGCTAATAACCCCGGCGGCCGACAAGGAGCCCGAGGGGAGAACGGAGCAGTCGAGCTCCCGTTCCTTGGAGAGCTGGCGCTCGAGCGGCTCCACGAGCTCGGGCCCGCTGGCTCGAGCGGAACACCCGCGACGATCCCTACGTGGGAACGTCTGTCCCCGGCGATGCGGTGGGGGTCGCCGGCCGCGAGCGCGCACTCTCCACGACCGCCGCGAAATCTTCCGCCCCGCGGCCTTCCTTTGCGGCCCTCTCGTACGACTTCCGGACGGGGGGGGCGAGAAGGAGCGGGCGGTTCGCCGCTCGTGCCGCCTTCTCGATGAGCTTCGCGTCCTTGAGGGCAAGCGAGAGCCGGAACCTCGGGGCGTACTCCTGGCGTTCGATCTGGTCTCGCTTCGCCTCTAGCATCGCCGACCGGCCACCCCCCCGAGCGAGCGCGCCGAGGAGCTGGCGCCGGTCGAGCCCCAAGGCCTCACCGAAGGCCAGGGCTTCGCCGAGAAGAGCGAGGTTGCCCATCCCGAGGAGGTTGTTCGCAAGCTTCGTCGCCGCTCCCATGCCGACCGGCCCCATCCGCTCCACCCGCTCGGCAAACCGCAACAGGAGCGGCTCCGCGCGGTCCAGATCGGTCGTGCTCCCCCCGGCAAAGACGAGGAGCCGGCCCGCCGCAGCTGCGTCGACGCTGCCTCCCACGGGACAGTCCGCGTACGCCACCTGATGCTCGGTCAGCAACGCCGCGGTCGCCCGACTCTCCTCGGGGGCGACCGTAGAGAGGTCGACGACGAGCAAACCAGGCTGGGCCCTCTTGAGGAGCCCGCGCCGGCCCGCGAGGACCTTCCGGGTGTCCTTCGCCTCAGGTACCATGACGAAGAGGACGCCAGCGCCAACTTTCGAGGCGACCTCCGCCGGGCTCGCGCACCAGTGCGCGCCCGCGGCAACGAGCGGCTCGGACCGCGCTTGGGTTCGGCTTGTCACCGCGAGCGGAACCCCGGCGCCGAGGAGCCGGGCTGCGATGGGCTGGCCCATCTGGCCGAGGCCGATGAAGCCGACGAGGTCGCTGGAGGGCGCGGCGGGAGATGCGGCGAGCGGGGGAGCGGCAACGCTCATGCGAACCCGAGTTCGCAGAGGCCCATGAACGATGGGGTCGTATGGCTAGAGGCGAATCTGGGCGGCGTCCCCGACGATGAGGGCGATCTCCTCGGGGCTGGGGTGCCGAGCCGAGAGGAGTACCTTCCTTCCGATGAGCGAGTCGGCGATCCGCACCGGCCCGACGATCCTGGCCCCTTCCAGGAGGATGGACCGACGCACGCTAGCGCCGCTCAGCTCGACGCCGTCGCCTAGCGTGGAGCTCGGGCCGACGTGGCTCCCGGCGCCGATCCGGACATTGCGTCCCAACATCGCGGGTCCTTCCACCGTAGCCCCCGCCTCGACCACGCTCCCTGCGCCGATGGCGACGAGGCCGCGCACGCTCGCCCCGTCCGCAATGACCCCGTCGACCTTCATCCGCTCGGCGGGCAGCGATCCGAGCACCTTCTCGTTCGCGTCGAGGAGGTCCATGGGGAGGCCCGTGTCCTTCCACCACCCTTCGAGGTGGAGCGGAAGGATCCGCGCCCCCGATTCGAGGAGTTTCCAGATCGCCTCGGTGATCTCGAGCTCCCCCCGCTTCGAGGGTTGGAGCTTCTCGATGATCGGGTGGATCTTGGCGGTGAAGAGGTAGACGCCGATGAGGGCGAGCGAGCTCTTGGGGTGGGCGGGCTTCTCCTCGATGGAGAGGATCTTCTCCCCTTCCAGTTCGATGATCCCGTAGTGCGAAGGCTCGGAGACGGGGGTCACCCCGACCACGGCGTCCGGGTGCTCCCGTTCGTACGCCTTGAGGAACGGCAGGACGCCGTCTTGGAGGAGGTTGTCCCCGAGGTACATCACGAACGGCTCTTCCCCGAGGAACTCACGGGCGCAGAGCACGGCGTGGGCGAGCCCCTTCGGCTCGCCTTGGGGGATGTAGGTAACCTTGAGGCCGAACTTGCTCCCGTCCCCGACCCCTTCCTGGATCCCCTCCTGGATGGGGCCGAGAATGATCGCCACCTCGCGGATCCCCGCGTCCGCGAGATTCCGCAGGCCGTGGTAGAGGATCGGTTCGTTCGCGATGGGGATCATGTGCTTGTTCCCCGTGAAGGTGAGCGGACGGAGCCGAGTCCCGTGCCCCCCGGCGAGGATCAGTCCCTTCATCCCGCTCCGCTCCGAGGTACGCTCACCGGCTCGACCACGCATTCCGCTGCCAGATTCGCGTTCAAGGGCCTGCCGTAAGACAAAGAGTTATTACCTTCAGCCCAAGAGCCTATGCACCATTATGCGGGTTCTGGCCACGGGGGGCGCGGGGTATCTCGGCTCGACCCTCGTGCCGATGCTGCTCGAGGCCGGGCACGACGTCACCGTCCTCGACCGGTTCTTCTTCGGCGAGGAGAATCTCCCCACCGGATCGACGAAGGGCCACCTCGAGAAGATCCGGGACGACATCCGGTGGTGCGACGGGGAGCTCCTCGAGGGGCACGACGCCGTCGTCGACATGGCCGCGCTCTCGAACGACCCCGCCGGAGCGATCGACGCGTGGAAGACCTACGAGATCAACTTCCTCGGGCGCTCGCGGATCGCTCGGCTCGCGCGGGAAGCGAAGGTCGGCCGCTACCTCGTCACCTCCTCGTGCAGCCAGTACGGCTTCCAGGACGGCATCCTGACGGAGGAGTCCCCTCCGAACCCGCTCACCGCCTACGCTCGCGCGAACGTCCTCGTGGAGAAGGACAACCTCCCGCTCGCCACTCCCGAGTTCTGCCCGACCGCGGTCCGGTTCTCGACCCTCTACGGCCTCTCGCCCCGGATGCGCTTCGACCTCGCGGTCAACGGGATGGTGCTGGGCGCAAGCCGCACCGGTAAGATCCCTGTGATGCGGGACGGCAAGCAGTGGCGGCCGTTCCTTCACGTCAAGGACGCGGCACGTGCGATCATCAAGGTCCTCACGGCGCCGGTCGAAAAGGTGCGGGGAGCCGTCTTCAACGTCGGCTCCGACGACCAGAACTTCCAGGTGGGCCCGCTCGCCGAGCTCGTCGCGAGCTCGATGAAGAGCCGACCGAGCGTCGAATGGTACGGGGACCCGGACGCGCGCTCCTACCAGGTGAGCTTCGCGAAGGTGAAGCGGGTGCTCGGCTACGAACCCGAGCTCCGGCCCGCGGACGCGGTCCACGAGATCGAAGCCGCGCTCGCCTCGGGCGCCGTGAGCCCCTCGGAGAAGACGAAGACGGTCGAGTGGTACCGCCACCTCCTCTCCGACGAGGTCGCTTCGCAACGGGTCGCCCTTCGGGGCGTCGTTCTCTAAAGGTCCGGAGGGAAACACAACCATGGGCCTACCCGGGGTGCGCAGCTTCGACATCAAGAAATTGCCCGACGAACGCGGCTTCTTCGCGGAAGCGATGCGGAGCGATTGGGCGGAGCTCCTCGAGGGGGACGCGATCGTCCAGACGAACCTCTCGATGAGCTATCCTGGGATGATCCGAGCCTGGCACCGGCACCGCCGCGGGCAGGTGGACTATTTCGTGGTCGTGAAGGGCGCGATGAAGATCTGCGCGTACGACGACGACCCGAACTCCCCCACGAAGGGCGCGCTCGACGAGGTCATCGCGAGCGCCGAACGGCTCCAGGCGGTCCGTATCCCGGGGAAGTACTGGCACGGCACG